>NZ_JCAFST010000002.1:0-404400 GCF_059369535.1 Stenotrophomonas sp. YJH_SMC_122
CGCCTTCACAAGATACCTGCGCATACTTTCAAAGATCCGGGGAAGTGGCCTCAGCGCCGTTCCCGTGTGCTGCGAAGTTTCCTTCGTAGCGAGCCGCCCATTATAGCCGGCTTTTCCGCTTCGTCAACACCTTTTTTCAAGGCCGTCTCACCGGAGTGGACGTTGTTGCCGATGCTGCTTCGTCGTTGGGCCCGAGGGCCTTTCGTCGTTGCGAGCCGCCTATTATGCCGGACTTTTCGAGTCCGTCAACACCTTCGTTCGATCAACGCGTTCGTCGGTGGTGGCGTCGCTGTTCGCGTGTCGTTTCCGGGGAAGCGATGCGCTGCAGCAAGGGGGCGAATTCTAGAGATCCTGCAGATTTCGTCAAGGCTTTTTTGCACGGTGATGACAGAAGCATCGCGACATCACGCATGACGTACGCTCGAAGATCACGGCGGCGTTGCCCGCGCGTTGCGCGGGCAACGCCGCAACCCCTATCAATGCAAGGATGCACAATGCAGGGATGCACAGTGGAGACAGCGCAATGAGCATGCAGGTGCGGCGCGCGTGGTGGCGCGATCTTTCGATGCCGGCCATCGTCGCTGGCTTCATTACGGTGCTGGTCGGCTTCGCCAGCTCAGCCGTGATCGTGTTCCAGGCGGCACAGGCCGTCGGTGCCAACCAGGCGCAGATCGCCTCCTGGATGTGGGCGCTGGGGCTGGGCATGGGCGTGACCTGCATTGGCCTGTCACTGCGCTATCGCGTGCCGGTGGTGACGGCGTGGTCGACCCCGGGCGCGGCGATGCTGGTGGTGGGTGCCGGTGGCGCGTCGCTCGCCGAGGCCACGGGCGCATTCCTGCTGGCCGCCGTACTCGGCTTGCTGGCGGGCTTCTCGGGCATCTTCGCCCGACTGATGCAACGGGTGCCGATGGCGCTGGCCGCCGGCATGCTGGCCGGTGTCCTGCTGCGCTTCGGGCTGGATGTGTTCGTGGCCATGAACACCCAGCTGGTGCTGGCACTGGCGATGTTCGCCACCTGGCTGGCCGGGCGCACGCTGTTCCCGCGCTATGCGGTGATCGCCACGTTGCTGGTCGGCATCGCCGTCGCCGCGAGCCGTGGCCTGCTGCACGCCCAGCAGGTGCATCTGCAGCTGGCGATCCCGCAGTGGGTGACGCCCTCCCTGTCGTGGACCGCCGTGGCCGGCATCGCCCTGCCCCTGTTCGTGGTCACCATGGCCTCGCAGAACATTCCCGGCGTGGCGGTGATGCGGGCATCCGGCTACGACGCCCCGGTGTCGCCGCTGATCGGCTGGATCGGTGTGGTCAATACACTATTGGCGCCGTTCGGTGCGTACGCGCTGAACCTGGCGGCAATCACCGCCGCGATCTGCATGGGCCGTGATGCACATGAGGACCCGGCACGGCGCTATACCGCCGCCATGGCGGCAGGTGCCTTCTACATCGTCATCGGACTGTTCGGCGCCACCGTGGCCGCACTGTTCGCGGCCTTCCCCAGAGAGCTGGTGGCCTGCGTGGCCGGTATTGCCCTGTTCGGCACCATCGCCAACAGCCTGGCCAGCGCCCTGGCGGTGGAGCGCGACCGCGAGGCGGCACTCGTCACCTTCCTGGTCACCGCCTCGGGGGTCTCCCTGGCCGGGATCGGCTCGGCGTTCTGGGGGCTGGTGGCCGGTGCGCTGTGCCTGCTGGTGCTGCGGCCCCATCAGGGCCGCTGACCTGCCCTACCCCGCCACTGCGGCGCCGACGGTGCTCAACACCACCGAGATGACGATGGCGAAGAGTGTGGCGACCACGCTGGTGCCGCCGCGTGCGGTCAGTTCGCTGCGCAGCCGTGCGTCATCGCCGCCGCTGACGGCACGGGCCTGGGCGATCAGGCGCTGGCAGTGTGCCAGGTACCAGGTGTTGCCAAAGGTGCCGGTGGTGACGCTGAGCGCGATGGTGATGACCAGCGACACGCCTTCGGGCACATCCAGGAAGGTTTCCACCACGCTGATCAGCAGTAGCAGGCCGACCCACATTGCCGCCAGGCGGTACATCCTGCGGTACATCATCCAGATCGGGCCGAGCAGGAAGGCCGGCCAGTGCCAGGTGCCACTGGCCGTGGCAATGCCCTGATCCAGCCGCCAGCGCTGGCGATAGATCGGGAAGTTGCCGCCGACCACGCTGGCGTACAAGGCCATCTCGCCCTCCAGCCCCGCGGCGGCAGCGGTATCCGGTGCAGCGGCGGGCACTCGATACGGATCGGACGGATCGCCGACACTTGGCGCAACGACCTCAACCGGTGGGGCTGTGTCGATATCCGGAGCCGGCGCCATCTCGATGGGCGTTGAATCCTGTTCCAGCTCCGCCAATGGGCGCCACGAGAGCATGCCTTCGCGCCACAGCAGCGTGCGTGCCGTCACCGTGCCGTCCTGCTGCAGGCGACGCAGGGCGGCCAGGTCCACCGGTCCTTCGCTCTGCCTGCTGTTGGCGTACCACCACTGTGCTTCCTGCATGAAAACGTCCTTGCTGCGTTGATTCGTTACCGGGTGACCGGTGTCCACGGTGCCGCTGACAATGTCTGAGACAGCACATGGCTGCCACCCGGCGGCAGGGTCACCACGTCGGGCCCGGCGTTGGCCGCTTCCAGGCAGACGTAGTCGCGCCAGCCCTCACCCACATCTGCCATCTTCGCTGCAGCCTCGGCACCGGGATTCCACGCCACCAGCGAGCGGCTTCCTTCCGTACGGATGTCGATGCGGCGTTTCAGCACCGGATCGCGCAGGACATAGTGACCCTTGGCCTGCGTGTAGATGCGATCGCTACGCCCGGGATCACGGGGATCGCGCAACGTCCAGGCGCCCTGCTGCCGACGCGGCGTCGCATAGTTCTCGAACTTGTCCAGATAGTCCAGCCCGTCCACGCCGTCCACCTCCACCGCGCTGGCATCACCCACGCGGAAATAGTTGTGCAGCGCCTGGGTGATGCTGGCATGGGAACTGCCGACGTTCTCGGTGATCAGTCGCTGGGTCAACTGGCGGCCTACGCGCACAGTCATCCGCAGCCGCAGGTCCAGGCTCTGCAGCACCGGGGGTGCCAGCGTGAGCTCGATGCTGCCGTCGTCCAGGCGACGGGCCTGTTGCAGTTCCCACGGCACGGTACGCACGAAACCGTGGGCGGGCACGTCGTTGCCCTGGCCCTGGCGGCCGAAGTACGGCCAGCAGACGGGGCTGCCTCCGCGGATCGGCGTGGGCAGTTCGGCGCGCCGGGGGGACAGCCACATCAGATCCGGCTGGCCCTTGGGCACGAAGGAAAGCAGCTGGCCGCCAAACACACTGACGGCCGCGCTGGCGTCGGCGGTTTCCACCAGCCAGGCATCGAGCCCTTGGTACTGCCCGCTGCGTACACCCTGGATCTGCTGCACGTGGGATCGACTCCGTATGGCCGGCGATTGCACGGCACTGTAGTTGCTGGGAAGCATGAAACGCGTGGGCACCGGCGCAGTGCGCGGCGTGTTCTGCAGAGTGCGAAGGATACGCTGTCCCGCGCGCCCATCTGCGTTGGCCCAGCCCAGGCGCTGCTGCTCGGCCTGGATCGCGCGGCGCGTGGCGGTACCGATCATGCCGTCGGCAGCACCGATGTCGTGGCCGCGGGCCAGCAGCAGGGTCTGCAGCTGGCGGCGCTCATCGCGGCCCAGGCCTGGATCGTCGGTCGGCCAGGCGGTAGCCAACCCGTTGCCGCCCCGCAACTCGTCGGCCAGCGTCGCGATCGCCAGCGCATAGCTTTCGGCAGCGTTGTAGCTGTAGATCGCGTCGTAGTTGCGGAACACCAGCAGCGCCGGGCCCTTGTTGCCGGCCGGCAGCAGCAGGGCGGCGCGCGCATCCGCCGGCAGGTTGGCCGGAGCCAACGCGCTGCCATCCAGCGCGGTCACGCCCTGCGCGCGCCAATCGGCCAGGGCGCGCCGCTGGGTGCGGCCGGCCTGGCTGGCGTTGAAGCCGGCGGGCACACGCACCTCCATGCCCCATGGTTCACCACTGCGCCAACCGGCACGCTTGAGGTAGTTGGCGGTGGAGGCCAGTGCATCGGGAATGCTGCCGACCAGATCGCGGCGGCCATCGCCATCACCATCCACGGCGATGCGTGCATAGGTGCTGGGCATGAACTGGGTGTGCCCGAAGGCACCGGCCCAGGAGCCGGTGAGCCCCTGTGCCTGCAGGTCGCCGCGGTCGATCAGCTTGAGCAGCGCCAGCAGCTCACCGCGGAAGAAAGGTTGGCGGCGACCGGCGCACGACAGCGTGGCCAATGACTGCAGCAGCGGGCGCTTGCCGAACACGCGGCCGTAGTCGCTCTCCACGCCCCAGACCGCGACGATGGTGGCCGGATCGACGCCATACTGGGCCGACACGCGATCGAGCAGGTCGCGGTGCTGCTGCAGCAGGGCGCGACCATCAGCCACACGCTGGCGATCAACCAGCGCGGCCAGATAGTCCCAGATCGGCGTGGTGAATTCGGGCTGTGCATCGAGCAGGCCGAGCACGCTGGGGTCCGGGGTGAGCCCGGCGGTGATCTCGTTGAAGCGGTCGGCGCCGATGCCCTGGGTCGCGGCGGTGGCCTGCAGGCCCGCCAAGCAGCGGCTGAACGCCGGATCGGTGCTGGTGGCGGAAGCCGCAGGCAGCGCCGGGGTCGACGCAAGGGCGGCCGCCAGGCCGAGCGTGGTCAGAACAGGCATGGCGTCCTCCGTGTTGCCGTTGCACGGCCATCTTAGGGGCAGCGGTGCCGCCGAACCTGAAGGGGCACCGGCTGGCCACCACCTCAGGCGCGGCGCAGCAAGCGCAGGCCATAGGCGGGGCTTTCGGCATCCCATCGCTGCGCCACCTGCAGGCCCGACTGCCGCAACAGCGCGTCGAAGCTGTCATCGGTGTACTTGTGGCTGTACTCGACGCGGATGGGTTCACCGGCGGCGAAGTGGAAAATGTGGCCATCCAGGTGGACGTCCTGTGCCCGCTGGCTGACCAGATCGGTCTCGATGCGCAACCGCGCAGTGCTGTAGCGTGCACGATGACGGAAGCCATCGAGATCGAAGTCGCTGCCGATCTCGCGGTTTAGGCGGGCCAGCAGGTTGAGGGTGAATGCGGCGGTGACGCCCTGCGCATCGTTGTAGGCCGCTTCGATCAACGCCGGGTCCTTGTGCAGGTCGATGCCGACCAGGGCCAGGCCATCATGCCCCATGGTCTGGCGCATCGCGCGCAGCAGCGCGACCGCGTCTTCTCCTTCAAAGTTGCCCAGCGTGGAACCAGGGAAGAACAGCAGCCGTCGCGCGGGTCCGCGTTCGGGCATGGGTACGGCGACGGGACGGGTAAAGTCGGCACAGACCGGCAGCATCTCCACCTCGGGCAGCGCCGGGGCCAGATGGTCGATGCTGGACAGCAGCGCGGCACGCGAGATTTCTATCGGCGTGTAGGCCACCGGCTCGTGCAGGGCGGTCAGCAGCAACGCGGTCTTGCGGCCACTGCCGCTGCCCAGTTCCACCACGTGCAGGTGCGGCCCGACGCTTCGGGCGATGTCCGGCAGTACCCGTGAAAGCAGGGCCAGCTCGGTGCGCGTGGGGTAGTACTCGGGAGTATGCGTGATCTGCTCGAACAGGCGCGAGCCGCGTGCATCGTAGAAGTACTTGGACGGCAGCTGGCGGGGCGTGCGCAACAACCCGGCCATCACGTCGGTAAGGATCTGCTGGCGGCCGGGAGTGAGATCGGTCAGCGCCTGCAGCGCGTCCTGCACCGTACTCATGCGAGATCCCTGGCCAGGCGCAGCCCGGAGAACTGCCAACGCGCCGGGGGCATGAAGAAGTTGCGGTAGCTGGCTCGCACGTGGCCACGCGGCGTGGCGCAGCTGCCACCGCGCAGCACCCATTGCCCGCACATGAACTTGCCGTTGTATTCACCGAGGTTGCCGGCGAAAGGGCGAAAGCCCGGATAGGCGCCATACGCGCTGTGGGTCCATTCCCATACATCGCCGAACAGCTGCCGCAGCCCACTGCCCTGCCCCGCCCGAGGGTGCAGCTGATCGTCGTCGGCAAAATGGCCACGCAGGGGCTGCGACGCAGCCGCGGCTTCCCACTCGAACTCGCTGGGCAGGCGCGCACCAGCCCAGCGGGCGCAGGCATCGGCCTCGTAATAGCTGAGGTGGCAGACCGGCGCATGCGGGTCCAGCTCTCGCCAACCGCCGAGGGTGTACTCGCGCTGCAGGGCATCGTCCCAGTACAGCGGGTGCTGCCAGCCCTCGGCTTCGCGCAACGCCCAGCCTTCGCTGAGCCACCAGCGCGGCTCGCGGTAGCCGCCAGCCTCGATGAAGGCGAGGTACTCGCCATTGCTGACGGGACGCTCTGCCAGTGCGTGTGCGGGGAGCAGCACGCGATGCGCCGGCGATTCGTTGTCGTAGGCGAAGGCGGCGTGCTGCGGCCAGGCTGCGGCGCCAATGGTGACGATGCGTTCGGGTGATTCGATCCAGCCCTGCGCACTGGCAGCGCTGGTGGCAGGCTGCAGGTCCTCACGGTAGGCCGGCTGCAATGGATTGCACCAGAACGCATGCTTGATGTCGGTCAACAGCAGTTCCTGGTGCTGCTGTTCGTGCTGCAGGCCCAACTGCAGGTGGTGCAGCGCCTGCACGTCGAGGTCACCCGCCGCCAGCCGTGACTGCACCTGCATGTCGACCTGCTGGCGGTAGTCGCGCACCTGCTGCAGCGATGGCCGCGACAACAGACCGCGTTGCGGCCGCGCGTGCGCCGGACCGATGCTTTTGTAGTAGCTGTTGAAAAGATAGTCCCAGGCTGGATCATGCGCCGGCGCGCTGGCGAATCCTGCCAGCACGAAGCGTTCGAAGAACCAGGTGGTATGGGCCAGGTGCCACTTGCTGGGACTGGCGTCGGCCATGCTCTGCAGCATGGCGTCCTCTGCACTGAGCGGTGCGGCCAACTGCAGGCTGCGGGCACGCACACGTGCGAAGTGGTGGGCGAGGTCGTGCTGCGGGGCAGCGACGGCGGTGGGTACGCTGTCCATGCCTACAGCATCGGCGCGGTGCGGTGAGTGCGACGTCATGGCGGCACACTGCCCCATTCACATGGTTGCGGGCATACCTTTTCAGGAAGCGCGTGTTCAAGAAGCGGGTGAGGACGCCGCTAACGGCAGTGTTGCGGCCGCATCGTCACCGCACTGGACTTCCTGCGTGCCCCTGCATCCACTCCGCCAGCCTGCGCATTACCTGTTCGTGCTGCCCGCCATGCTGGTCGTCCTGGTGCTGTGGATGGCACTGGGCACCGAGGATGTGGCCAGCCCGGCCCAACGCATCCTGCCCTGGCTGCTGGCCTGCCTCGGCGCGGGCCTGGCCCTGCTCTACCACCAGATACGCACGTTGTGCCTGCTGCTGGTCGTGGCGGTGGTGTTCGCCCTGCTGCACCGGGACGTCGGGGGCTACCTGCGCAGCGGCCATGTCGACGCCTGGACTCCGTTGCGCTTCCACGCAATCTCGGCCTGGGTACCGCTGCTGTTTGCCGGGCTGGCACTGTGGCCGGAACGCGGACGCCGACGCCAGGACCTGCTGCTGCGCAGCGTGGTCTGCGGCGCGGCCCTGGTGATCTTCCTGCTGCTTGCGGCACAACAGCCGCAGGGCATGCACGATCTGCTGTCGAGCCGTCACTGGGCCTGGATTCCCGCCGACTGGAATGCGCTGGCGCAGCTGCCGGCGCTGCTGTTCCTGCTGGCGGCCGCAGCGTTGGGCTGGCAGGCGTGGCGGCATCCGCGGCCACTGCACACGGCGATGCTGCTGGCCCTGCTGTGCCTGTGGTGGATGCTGCCGCGGATCTTCCTGCAGCCGGTACTGCTGGCGGCGCTGAGCAGCGCTGCCCTGCTGCTGATGCTGGGCGCGATGCTGCAGGAATCCTTCCACATGGCCTTCCGCGATGAGCTGACCGGCCTGCCGGGGCGACGAGCGTTCAATGAGACCCTGCAGCGGGCGCGCGGCACCTACAGCATCGCGATGGTGGACGTGGACCACTTCAAGTCGTTCAACGACACCCACGGCCACGACACCGGCGACGACGTGCTGCGCCTGGTGGGGTCGCGGTTGGCGCGTGTCGGCGACGGTGGCCGAGCGTTCCGCTATGGCGGCGAGGAATTCGCGGTGGTGTTCCTGGACCGCCCGGCGACGGCCTGCATCGAGGCCGTCGAAGCACTGCGGCAGAGCATCGAGGACACCCGCATGCAGCTGCGCGACCGCAGCACCCGCAGCCGTGACGACGAAGCCGGCCGTCAGCAGCGCGGACGCGGCGGCACCGGCCAGGTGGTGCAGGTGACGGTCAGTATCGGGCTGGCCGACAGCCGCGTGGATCCGCGACCGACGGCAGTGGTCAAGGCCGCCGACCAGGCGCTGTACATGGCCAAGGACGGAGGTCGCAACCAGGTCCGCGCGCACGGCGGCCAGCGCCTGCTGGCTGCATCCAGTGCGTAGCGCTCAGACCGCGTCGAGGTAATACCAGCGGCCGTCGATGCGCCGGAATCGGCTGTGCTCGGTCATTCTCACCGCGCTGCCGCCGCCGATGCGGTAGCGCGCGGTGAAGCGCACTTCAGCACTGTCTGCGCCGGTGACCGTGTGGTCGTGCACGGTCAGGCCCAGCCAATGGGTGCGCTGGCCTGGCGCTTCGTCCAGCGACAGCTCGGCCGGTCGCGTGTCCGGGTGCCAGGTGTGGCGCAGGTAGCCGGCCAGGCCCCTCACATAGGCGCTGTAGCGCGAACGCATCAGGCGCTCGGCATCGGGCGCGGCCTCGCCGGCATGGAAACGGCCACAGCAGGCCGGATAATCGGCAGGAAGGCCACAGGGGCACGGATCGGCGGATTTTCGGCTCATGCCGGCATTGTCGCCGGGTTGCAGGAATTGATCCATGCACGGCGGCAGTCACCCGGATCAGGACAGGCGTATGCTGTCGCGCCCCCACTTTGATTGATCGCCGTGCTGGAACTGGTTCCCCCTGAGTTGTGGTGGCTGGTGGTGATCGCCTTCATCGCCGGTCTCGTGGATGCTGCCGTGGGCGGCGGCGGCCTGGTACAGCTGCCCGGCCTGTTCACGGTGCTGCCACAGCAGACACCGGCGATGCTGTTTGGTACCAACAAGTTCAGTTCGATGTTCGGTACCGGTGCGGCTGCCTGGCGCTATGCGCGCAATGTGCGCTTCCCCTGGAAGCCGGTACTGTTCGCGGCCGGCACGGCCTTCATCTTCTCCTTCGCCGGGGCCACGGCGGTCAGCCTGTTGCCCAAGGACGCGGTGCGCCCACTGGTGCTGGTGCTGCTGATCGCGATGCTGGCCTATACGCTGTGGAAGAAGGACTTCGGCGCGTTGCACCGGCCGCAGGAGATCGGCCGCCGCGAACTGGTGATCGCGCTGGCGATCGGTGCGGCGATCGGCTTCTACGACGGCTTCTTCGGGCCAGGCACCGGCAGCTTCCTGATCTTCCTGTTCGTGCGCTTCTTCGGGCTGGATTTCCTGCGCGCGTCAGCGGCTTCGAAGGTGGTGAACCTGGCGACCAACGTGGCAGCGATCTCGTTCTTCGTGCCGACCGGCAACATCCTGTGGCTGTTCGCGCTGCCAATGGCCGCAGCCAACATCATCGGTTCGGTGGTGGGCACGCGCCTGGCGCTGAAGGGCGGCACGCCGTTCATCCGCAAGCTGTTCGTGGGGCTGGTGGTGGTGCTGATCGCGCGGATGGCGTGGGATACGTTCCGCGCTGCGTGAATGCGGTTGCCGGCCAGCGGCCGGCACTACCGAATCCCGCCCATGGGTAGTGCTGGCCGCTGGCCGGCATTCCCCTTCAATCGGCCGGGTCAGGCCTCGGCTTCTTCCGGTTCGTTGGCCTGCTGGCGGCTACGTTCGGGCAGCTTCAGGCGCTTGCCCTCTTCGTCGTACTCGATCAGCAGCACGCCTGAGTCGTGGCGGCCGCTGATTTCGACGAAGCAGGCGCCACCGATGAACGGTTCCAGCGTCATCACCGACTTCAGCGGGGTGGCGACCACCATCTGGAAGCCGAAGTTGTCGAAGATGTTCATCGCCAGCGCGGTGAACTCGTTGTCGGCCTTGTCGAAGGCCTCGTCGAGCACGACCGCGGCGTAGCTGGGCAGCTGGCTGTCGGCGCCGCCGAGCTGGTAGCGCAGCGCAGCCGCCAGGCAGGTGGTGGCCAGCTTCTGGCGCTGGCCACCGGACTTGCCGGCGCCGCTGCGGTAGATCTCGACCTGCTGGCGCGTTTCCGCATCCAGCTCGACGCCGATGAACTCCACGTGCATGCGCACGTCCAGCACCAGCTCGCGCCAGCGCTTGTCCTCGCCTTCCTGCGAGCCGAGGCGGTTGACCAGCTGGCGCAGCACGGTGAACTGCGACTCGGCCAGCTCACGCTGCTCGGTCTGCTGCTGCGACAGCACCTCGCGCAGCTGCAGGTGGAACTCAGCGACCTCCGGCAGGCGGCGGTCGCTCAGTTCGATGGTCAGCAGCGTGCCACGGTTGAACGGCACCTGCTCCAGGCTGGCGTTCACCTCGTCCAGGCGCTGGCCGATCGACTTGCGGGCCTCTGCGCTGTGGCGCTGCAGGGCCAGCAGGTTGTTCTTGCTCTGGTTCTGCAGCAGGTCGAAGAAGCGCTCTTCGTGCTGTGGCAGGCCGTCGCGTTCCAGCCGTTCGAGGCGTGCGAGGAAGTCCTCGGCCGAGGCCACCGACACGGTGAAGTCGCCCGACTCCTCCGGCCACTGCTGGATGAAGCGGCGGAAGCAGCCGATCAGCTGGTTCTCGATGCGGTTGAGGTCCTGCTGCGAGGACGACAGCTGCTCGTTCAGCGCGTTGCTGACCTGGCGCATGTGCGCTTCGAGCGTTTCCAGGCTGAGCGGACCCTGTTCCTGCAGGCGCTCGGCGAGGCCGGCTTCCTGCTCCTGGGCCAGGCTCGGCAGCACCAGTGCGCGGCTCTGCTGGCGTGCGCGGTCAAGGCGATCACGTTCCTTGACCAGCTGGCCGCGCTCGACGCGGACGTCTTCATAGGTACGGCGGGCCTGCTCGATGTCGGCACGCACGGCGTCGATCTGCTTGGCCAGCTTGGCGAGATCGGCGTTGCCTTCGCGCAGGTCGCGCAGGGTGGCTTCGATATCGCTCAGGCGCTGCTGCGGAGCGGCGATGTCGATCTCGTTCCAGCTGATGCTGACCAGCTCGTGGCACGCCAGGCGGCGTTCGTTGTCGCGGTCACGCTGCCCGCGCAGGCGCGCAATGTCGGTCTCGCAGCTGGCGATGCGCTTGGCCAGTTCCTGTGCTTCGCGCTCGAAGGCGCCCACCTTGTCGTGGTTGTTGAAGCCGAGGATCCAGCGACGGCGGTCGCCCACCGCACTGCGGTCGTCCTTCTCGAAACGGTCGCCGGGATGCTTGACTTGGCCTTCGCGGGTGATGCCGCGGTCGACGTTGCGCAGCTGCTTGGCATCCACGCATTCGTAGTCGAAGCGCCTGCCCAGCTCGCGGCGCAGCCAGCTTTCGAACACATGCTCGCGCAGTTCAAGCTTGTGCAGCAGCGACTTCGCCGATGGCTCACGGGCGAATGCATCATCGTTGCGGCGCACGCGGTAGTAGGTGAAGCGCATGCCGAGGTGGGTACGGTTCACCCATTCGGCGACGTCGTTGTAATGCTTGTCGTCGACCAGCAGCGACAGCGCGAAGCCACCCAGCACGCGCTCGATGGCACCCTGCCAGCCCTGCTCTTCCGAGCGGACCTGGATCAGTTCGCCGACGAAGGGCAGTGCCGCCTCGGCGATGCCGGTCTCTTCGGCCAGACGCGCGCGCAGCTTCTGCATCGGCGCCGGGATGTTGGAGGGCGTGCGCTGCATCGCTTCGAGTTCGGCACGGACCTCGCCGAAGCGGCGCTCGTCATCGCGCTTGCCGCCCAGGCGGTCACTGATCGCGTCGTCCAGTGCCGAGGAGGCACGCTGGCGGTCCTGCAGTTCGTTCTGTGCGCGCTCGACCAGTTCCGCGAAGCCGTGGGCGTCGTCCGGCAGTTCGGTCCCCAGCTGCTGCGCCGCCTGGCGTGCCTGCTCGCGCTTGGCCTGGCGGCGGTCGCGCTCAGCTTCAGCACGGCCCTGCTCGCGTTCCAGTTCCTCGATGCGCTCTCCGCCCTGCTGGCGGCGCTGCAGCTCCAGTTCGGCCAGGCGCTCGGTGTGATTGTCCAGTGCGGCACGGCGCTGGGCTTCTTCGCCAAGCAGGCCGCGGTCACGCACGTCCATCTCGCGCAGGCGCGCTTCGATCAGCGCCTGGCGCCGGCTTTCGCGGAAGCTGTCGACACCCAGCTTCAGCGCTTCGTCGTCGCCGCGGCGGCGGTGCATTTCCTTCAGGTCGTTGTAGTAGGCACGCGCCGGCAGCAGGGTTTCCACCTGGCGGCGGGCGGTGACCACCGCCTGGTGCGCGCCATCAAGCTCGGCGAAGTCGCTGACCAGGCGCTCGGCGGCGTCGAAGGTCTTCGGCGTGTCGAGCATGAAGTCGCGCAGGAAGACGTTGAGGTCGCCCAGGTTCTTTGCCGACTGCGTCTTGTGCAGCAGGCGCAGCGCCATCTCGTTGTCGATGCCGAGCAGGTCGCGGAAGCGCTCGGCGTAGCCGGAGAAGGTGTCGAAGTGGTGCAGGTCGGGCAGCTTCTGCTTCAGCTTGCGCAGGTCCAGGTCGAAGCCGCCGAGGTCCTTGGCGATGTCGAACGGGCGCTCGGCGATCATGTAGTGCTTGCGCACGTCACCAGCCGAGGTGCCATTGCCGGAGATCCACAGCAGGCGCACCAGGCTGACCACGCGGCCATCGCCGGCGCGGTATTCCAGCACCAGTGCGGTCCAGGTCGCGCCCTTGCGCAGGTACTGGGTGGCGATTTCGCCGGTGCCGCTGTCCTGCTGGTCGGCCCACGCGCCGCGCACGTAGGACACCAGGTTGCGGTCGCGGCCACTGCGCTCGGCTTCACGCGCAGCGGCGTTGAAGTCGACGATGGCCGGTGGCGTCAGCAGCGCGGACATGGCATCGAGCAGGGTCGACTTGCCCGAGCCTGAGCGGCCGACGAACAGGAAGCCGCGCTCGGCGATCGGTACTTCGGTCAGGCCGTTGAAGGTGCCCCAGTTGTGCACCTGCAGGCGGCGCATACGGAACTGCTGCAGGCGCGGGTCCGGCAGGCCTTCGTTGAACAGGGCGGGAGTGTGCTTGGAGATAGCCATGCGATGGTCGGGTCTCTCAGGCCTCGGCGGCCGGGGTTTCACGCAGCTGGCGGTAGACCGCCGAAAGCTGGGACACGTCTTCGGCGGAGAACAGCAGCTTCAGCGCCGGCGAGACTTCGTGGCGGTCTTCCTGGCCGCTGAGGCGGGTCAGGATGTGGTTGTCCTTCATCTTCTGCACCGCCGATGCGACGCGACGGTTGAAGCCGGCGCGGTCGGTGGACAGGTTCTTTTCGTAGATGGCCAGCGCTTCGGCCATCTCGGCGTCGGCGACCACCGCGCGGTTGCCGCGCGCATCGGCCTCGGCCAGCTGCTGGCGCAGGTACAGCAGCAGCACCGAGTCGATGAAGGTCAGCGGCGAGGTGCGCAGCAGCACCGGCGCATCGACGTCCTCGGTATCGGCCTGGCGGGTGAACGCCACGCCACTGTCGCGGTCGAGCACCAGTTCCAGGAACAGGTCGGCCAGCGACGAGCGGATGGCCGCCTCGCTGCGGATCAGCGCCGGCCACAGCTTGGCGTGGCGCAGCTGGTCGATGCTGGGGCCGATCAGCAGCTGGCACAGCGCGCGGCGCGCATCCAGCGGCAGGCGCCCGGTATCGCCGAGGTAATACACGTCGTTGCCACGGCGGGGCTGCGCCACGGCCGCCACCGGCTCGGCCTCGTAGGCGTCTTCCGCCATGTCGGCCTGCGCTGCGTCGATGGGATCTTCATGCCAGCTCATGGCGTCTCTCCTGGGTGAACCAAACCAGCGGGATGCGGGCGCGACGGATCTGGCCGTCGCCACCACGCCATTGCGCAAGCTCCTGCTCGCCGGCGACCACGTTGCCGAAGCGCGTGCCCAGCGACAGGTAGCCGATGACGCTGCCAAGGCCCTGCGGCGCCTCGCGCTGCGACAGGGCCTGGGCGATGCTGAGCCGCGGCTGTGCATCGAGCAGGTCGTGCAGGTCGCGGCGCAGGGTGCGGAAATCGATTTCGGACGAGGCCACCAGATCGCCGACGCTTTCCAGGCTGATCGCGGCGGCGTCGTTGTACTCGACGTTGCCATCGACCTGGGCGCTGCGCGGATCGTGCAGTTTCCATTGCGACCACGAGCGCAGGCGGCTGGTGGTCAGCTGCAGGTCGCGGCCGATGCCACGTTGTGCGGGGAACTCGTCACGCAGCGCCAGCGCTTCGGACTGCGCCTGCTTCAGCAGCTGGTTGAGGCGACGCTGTTCCAGATAGCCACGGCTCTGCACGAAGCCGCGCAGGCTGCGCGCGAAGTGCTGCAGCACATCGTGCACCTGGCCACCGCGCTCGAGCATGGTGCTGGTGAAGCCGCGCAGGAAGTTGCGTTCGTTGCGGTCCAGGCGGCGGGCGAAGCCGCGCGCCAGCACTGCCTCCAGTGCGGCATCGAGCTGGGCGCTCTGCTCGGCGTCGTTGAGCAGGCGCCAGAAGGCCTGGAAGCTGCGCCCGGCATCACTTTCGCCGATCACGTCCACGCCTTCGAACAGCTGCGACAGCACATCGCCGCGCTCGCCCTCGTCGTCGATGATGCGTTCGCGGAACTCGCGGTTGAGCTGCTCGAAGTCATCGCGCACGCGGCGGAAGTCCTCGGTCAGCTCGTCGGCCAGGCCGATGATCTGACGCGCACGTTCCAGCGCGCGCTTGCCGTCCAGCGCGATCACACGGCCGGCGCCGACACGGGCAATCTCTGCGTCGATCCGGTCGCGCTCGTCGCGCAGCGCCGACAGGCGTGCGTCCGGATCGGATTCGGTCTGCGCGGCCAGCTGCGAGAGCTGTTCGATGACCAGTGCCAGGCGGCTTTCGGTGGCGGCCACGCGGGCCTGCTCGAGACCGTCGGCGAAGCGGATCGCCTGCAGCGCCGCGGTCGACAGTTCGTACTGCTCCTGGTCGGCGCCCTCGGGCAGGCGGCGTTCCAGCCAGCCCTGGGCCAGCCAGTGCGCGATGTAGGCCTGCGCGGTACGCGGCAGCTCGCGCGACAGTTCATCGCCGTTGAGCTGATCCAGCGCACGCTGCAGGCGCTCGTTGAGCACCGACGAAGGCAGGGTGCGCTCGCCGTCCATCAGCAGCCCCTGCAGCAGGCCGATGATTTCCGGAGCGTGGTCGGCGGCGAGCAGCTTCCACTGGGGCTGTTCGCGCAGATGGCGGTAACGGGAGATGCGTTCGCGATGCTTCATGCAGCGAAAGGAGTCATGAGGGCTGGCGGGGAGGGGCAGCCACGCACGGCGGCCGCGCCGGCAGCCGTGGGCATGCCGGCCCGCAGGGGCCGGCGGAGTGCGGTCAAGCGGCTCAGCGCTTGCCGCCCACTTCGATGAAGCGCAGGAACTCGGCGCGGGTACGCGCGTCGTCGCGGAAGCTGCCCAGCATCTTGGAGGTGACCATGCTGACGCCGCGCTTGTGGATGCCGCGGGTGGTCATGCATTCGTGCGCGCCTTCGACGACCACGCCGACACCGATCGGCTGCAGCACATCCTGGATGCACTGGGCGATCTGCGCGGTCATCTTCTCCTGCACCTGGAAACGGCGGGCGTAGGCTTCGACGACGCGGGCCAGCTTGCTGATGCCCACCACCTTGCCGGCCGGCAGGTAGCCGACATGCACACGGCCGATGATCGGCGCCATGTGGTGCTCGCAGTGGCTTTCGTACTCGATGTCGCGCAGGACGATGAGTTCGTCATAGCCGGCCACTTCCTCGAAGGTGCGCTCCATGTAGGCGCGCGGGTCGTCGCGGTAACCGCTGAACCAGTCGCCATAGGCTTCGGCGACACGGCGGGGGGTATCCAGCAGGCCTTCACGGGACGGGTCCTCACCGGCCCAGCGCAGCAGGGTGCGCACGGCATCCTCGGCCTGGTCCTGGGTCACGTCGCCCTGCGGGGCGGCCTTTTCGTTGTTCTTGCTCATTGCGTACAGCGTCCCGAACGGGGGGCGAGCATCGTACCCGACCGGGGGGTGGGTCGTCCTGTTGGGACGGTTCATCGGGGGTCTGGCGGCGCGTCGTTGCTATCGGTTTGGAGGGGGATAGGAGACTGCGCAGGACACGCCGTGAACCCGTCCTTGGGGGCTCGGTCGGCGCATCCATGCGCCTCACGGTCCTGCCCTGCCGCCCTTCCCCATCCCTGACAGTTTCCTGCGGGCGCGGCCGGACCGCCCGAAAGCGGGGGTTCATGGCTTTGGAAGCGGCGCGCCGCTGCCCTGGTGGGTGCGGACCGCTGGTCCGCACTGCTTCTGCTCTTGCTTCTAAGAGCCAACCCACCGCGCTCGCGGGGTGATGGGAAGGCAGCGGGGGCCGGGCGGGGCTGGACCGTCCGCGGCAGGGATGCCGCGGCCGAGCCCCCAAGGGTGAGGGCGCTTTGCTTGCGAGGCATGCCTCGCAAGCGCCCGAACGCACAGCCGCCAGCGGCTGGGCCGGACCCCGGAGGGGGGTTCACGGCGTGTCCTGCACCGTCCGGCCCCCGCTGCCCCACCCGACACCAGGCAGGCGCAACGCTTTCCTCACTACACCCCGCCCATTCATAAAAACCCATTGATAGGAATGAAATTAGTAGTATCCTATCTATCTCTTATGGACCGACCCCTCGACGAGCGCACCGTGCTGCAGATGCAGCTCAGCTCCGGCCTGCTGTACGCAGGGCGGCAGTGGCAGCGCCTGGCCGACAGCCGGCTCGGCAGCTACGGCATCTCCACCGCCTGCACCATGCCCCTGCTGATGATCGGCCGCTCCGGCGGTGGCATCCGCCAGGTGGCGCTGGCCCAGCAGCTGGGCATGGAGGGTCCTTCCCTGGTACGCCTGCTGGACAAGCTGTGTGCCAGTGGCCTGGTCCGCCGCGAGAGCGACGCCAGCGACCGCCGCGCCAACCTGTTGTGGCTGACCGACGAGGGCCATGCGCTGGTCAGCGAACTGGAAGACCAGTTGATCGGCCTGCGCCAGGACGTGTTCGGCGAGCTTTCCATGGATGAACTGCACGCCGTGCTGAAGGCATGGCGCCTGCTGGCCGAGGCCGCCGACCGCATCACGTAAGAGCGCTGCCCCCGAACGCCGCCGCTGCCGTGCACGCGCCAGCGGCTTTTGCCCGTTGCCGTTGTTTCGTTGTCCCTCCCCTCCCCAACCTCGTCCCCGCCCCTACCGATGCCCGGTGAATTCAGTCTCCATGGAGTGTTCGTCCCGACCCTGCTCGGGTTGATGGTGTTGGCCTACCTGGTCAACAGCGGCCTGCACGCGCTGCTGCAGCGTGCCGGTGCCTATCGCCATGTCTGGCACCCGGCGCTGTTCAACCTGGCGCTGTACGGGATCGTGCTGGGCCTGCTGTTCCACCTCCTGCGTTGGATGCAATCGTGAACAAGATCGTGAAGAAGACCCTGCCGGTGCTGCTCACCAGCGCAGCCGTGATCGTCGCCCTGCTGGTGCTGCGCCAGCTGT
This sequence comes from Stenotrophomonas sp. YJH_SMC_122, assembly GCF_059369535.1. Taxonomy (NCBI): domain Bacteria; kingdom Pseudomonadati; phylum Pseudomonadota; class Gammaproteobacteria; order Lysobacterales; family Lysobacteraceae; genus Stenotrophomonas; species Stenotrophomonas sp. YJH_SMC_122. Next base: position 17,640 of record NZ_JCAFST010000002.1, read on the forward strand.
GGGTCTATTACATGGATGAGCCGTGGACCCGCGACGCCCATGTCGGCGCCGACGTGGTGCAGGTGGCGCCGGATGTTTCGGGCCTGGTGGAAACGGTGAACGTGGCCGACAACCAGGCAGTAAAGAAGGGCGACCTGCTGTTCGTGGTCGATCGCGCCCGCTACCGCATCGCGCTGGAGCAGGCCAAGGCCAGCCTGGCCGAGCGCCAGGCCTCGGTGGCACAGCTGCGCCGCGAGATCGGCCGCGACCGCAGCCTGCAGGACCTGGTCGCCGCCGAGGACGCCGAAGTGCGCCGCGCCAAGCTGCAGGCCGCACAGGCGGCGCTGGCCACCGCACAGGCCGCAGTGGACCTGGCCGAGCTCAACCTGGGCCGCACCGAGGTGCGCGCGCCGGCCGACGGCCGGGTCAACGACCGCACGATGCGCGTGGGCGACTACGTGGTGGGCGGCAAGCCGGTGCTGGCGCTGCTGGATACCGGCTCGTTCCGCATCGATGGCTACTTCGAGGAGACCCGCCTGCGCGGCGTGGCGCCGGGGCAGCGCGTGGACATCCGCCTGATGGGCGAGTCGGCCCCGCTGCACGGCCATGTCGAGAGCATCGCCGCCGGCATCGAAGACCGCTACCGCAGCAACGGCAGCACCCTGCTGCCGAACGTGACCCCGGCCTTCGACTGGGTGCGCCTGGCCCAGCGCATTCCGGTGCGCATCGCCATCGACGAAGTGCCCAAGGGCGTTGAGCTGATTGCCGGCCGTACCGCCACGGTGACCGTGCAGACCACCAGCACCAAGCACGACGACAAGGCCGGCACCGTGCCGACACAGGCGGGCCTGTGAACGCCGCCCTGCCCCGTCTCGGCCTGATCGTCGCACTGGCCAGCCTGGCCGCGTGCAGGACCGTTGGCCCCGACTATGCACTGCCGGAAGGCTCGACCTTCAAGCGCCCGGAGGCCAATGCGGCCTTCATCGATACGCAGAACCCGCAGATTGCCGCCAACCAGGCGCTGCCCGACCGCTGGTGGTCGCTGTACAACGACCCGGTGCTGGACGGGCTGATCACCCAGGCACTGCGTGACAACGTGGAACTGAAGGCCGCCGATGCGCACCTGCGCCGTGCGGCGGCGGTATACGAACAGGCGCTGGACGCCGGTGGCTTCGAGTACGAAGCCGAGGCCGGGGTCAGCCGCGCGCAGCTGTCGGCCGAATCGTTCCTGCAGGAGCACGAACTGCCGGTGATCAACCTGGCCGATGGCAAGTTCGCGGTCAGCTACCAGTTCGACCTGTTCGGCAAGCTCAAGCGCGGCGCCGAGGCGGCGCGTGCCGACGAGCAGTCCGTTGCTGCGGCGCGCGACCTGGCCCAGGTCAGCGTGGTCGCGCAGGTCGCCGACAGCTACCTGGAAATCTGCCACGCCAACCACGAACTGCACGTGGCCGAGCATTCGCTGCAACTGCAGCAGCGCAGCCGCAGCGTCACCGAGCGCCTGATCGCGGCCGGCCGCGGCACGCCGCCGGAACTGGCCCGCGCCAATGCGCAGGTGGCACTGCTGGAAGCCGCGCTGCCGCCGCTGCGCGCGCAGCGTTCGGCGGCCGCCTATTCGCTGGCCGCGCTGCTTGGGAAAACCCCGGGCCAGCTACCAGCCGGCGTGATCGACTGTGCGCACGCGCCCAGCCTGGCGCAGCCGCTGCCGGTCGGTGACGGCCGGGCACTGCTGCAGCGCCGCCCGGACGTGCGCCAGGCCGAGCGCAAGCTGGCCTCGGCCACCGCGCGGATTGGCGTGGCCACCGCCGAGCTGTATCCGGACATCCGCCTCGGTGCCTCGGTGGGTGCGGCTGGCCTGCTGGAAGACTTCGGCACGCCGATGACCCAGCAGTGGTCGATCGGCCCGCTGATCTCGTGGACGCTGCCGTCGTCCGGTACCCACGCGCGCATCCACGCCGCCGAAGCCGGTGCCGACGCGGCCCTGGCCGAGTTCGACCACACCGTGCTGCAGGCGCTGCGCGAGACCCAGACCGCGCTGGACCGCTACGCCCAGGACCTGCGCCGCCTGCAGTCGCTGCGCACCGCGCAGGAACAGGCCGCATTGGCCGCCGAGCAGAACCGCCGCTTGTACCAGGGCGGCCGCACGCCGTACCTGTCCAGCCTGGATGCCGACCGCAGCCTGGCCACCAGCGATGCCACCCTGGCCGCCGCCGAAGCGCAGGTCTCGCGCGACCAGATCCATCTGTTCCTGGTGCTGGGTGGCGGCTGGCAGGCAACGGCCGCCAGCGCACAGGCATCGGCGAAGTAAGCCATGAACGCGCTGACCGATCGCCAGGCGTGGCTGTTCTCGATCAAGACCTACCTGGCCGCGGTGGCCGCGCTGTACATCGCCATGGCTGGCAACCTGTCGCGCCCGTACTGGGCCATGGGCACGGTGTACATCGTCAGCCAGCCCCTGCTGGGCCCGACCCGCGCCAAGGGCGTGTACCGCATCGTCGGCACCCTGGTGGCCGGGCTGGCCACGCTGCTGGTGCTGCCGGCGCTGGTGGAAACGCCGCTGGTACTGAGCGCGGCGATGTCGATCTGGCTGGCCGGGTGCCTGTTCATGGCCCTGCTCAACCGCGGCCCGCGCGGTTACGCGTTCCTGCTGGCCGGCTACACCACCGCCTTCATCGGCTTCCCGGCAGTGACCTCGCCGGAGACCATCTTCGACACCGTGGTGGCGCGCAGCGAGGAGATCATCCTCGGCACCGTGGTGGCGGTGCTGTTTGCTTCGCTGCTGTTCCCGGCTTCGGTGCGGCCGATGCTGCGCGCGCGCATCGGCAACTGGATGGAGGACGCCGCGCAGTGGTGCCGGCAGATCCTTGAACGTGGCCGCGCGCATGCGCCGCGCAACCGGCTGGCCGCCGACCTGGTGCAGTTCGAGGCACTGATCGAGTTCCTGCGCCGAGACGACCCGCGCCACGCCGGGTCTGCGGTGTCGATGGAGCGCCTGCGTGAGCGCATGCTGCTGCTGTTGCCGGTGCTGTCCTCGATTGCCGATCGGTTGAGCGCGCTGCGCAGCGGCGGCCAGGCCCTGCCCGAAGGGCTGCCGGCGCTGGTCGACGACATCCGCGATTGGCTGGACGGCCCGACCAACGCCAGCGAATACGCCCGCCTGCGCGCGCGCATCAGCGCGCTGAAGCCGCAGGTGGACCGCGACCTGCAGCACCTGCAGCTGGCCAGCCTGCTGCTGCGCCTGGAGGAGCTGGTCGACCTGTGGCAGGACTGCCGCACCCTGCAGCACGCGATCGACCACGGCACCGCGCCGCTGGACCGCGCGCACTACCGCATCCGCACCGAGCGCGTGGCCGCCGACAGGCACGTCGACTACGGCATGGCGCTGTTCTCCGCGCTCAGTGCCGGCGTGGCACTGATGAGCTACTGCGTGCTGTGGATCGCACTCGGTTGGGAGGGCGGTGGCAATGGCGCGATGATGGCCGCGGTGACCGCCGCGTTCTTCGCCGCACAGGACGATCCGGCCCCCAGCATGGTGCAGTTCCTGGTGTGGGCGATGGTCGCCTCGGTAGTGGCGGGCGTGTACCTGTTCGGCGTGTTTCCAGCCGTGCACGACTTCGGCCTGCTGGCGCTGGTGTTGGCGGTGGCCTTCCTGCCGCTGGGACTGCTGCTGCATCATCCCAAGAGTGCGCTGTTCGCGCTGCCGCTGACAGTCAACCTGGCTGCGTTGCTGAGCCTGCAGAACACCTACAGCGCCAACATCCAGGTCTTCCTCAACTCGTCGATCGCGATGTTCATCGGCATTGGCTTTGCAGTGGTGATGACCCGCCTGTTCCGTTCGGTAGGTGCCGAGTGGACCGCACGCCGGCTGGTGCGGCAGGGCTGGACCACGCTGGCCGAAGCCGCCGAAGGACGTGGCCAGCAGGACCGGCAGCGCTTCGCCGCACGCATGCTCGACCTGCTGGGCCTGCTCGCACCGCGCCTGGCGGCGACGCCGGAGGGCAGCGACATCGCCTCGGTGGACATGCTCAACGAGGCGCGCATCGGCCTGAACATCCTGCAGCTGCGCCGTGCACGGCTGGAACTGCCCGAGCGCAGCCGCGAAGCCGTCGAGCACATCCTGGAGGAGATCGCTGGGCACTACCGGCGGCAGATCGCGGCGCGCAAGCCGATGGTGGCGGCCGACGCGCTGCGCGAGCGGCTGGATACCTCGCTGGGACGGGTCGGCAGCGTGGCCGCCTGCAAGGCCCGCGACGAGGCGTTGATGGGCCTGATCGGCCTGCGCTTCGCGCTGTTCCCGGAGGCGAAGGCGCTGGCGCCGGGGTGGGCGGACACCGACGCTGCATCAGCCTGATAATGATCGGTGGCGCCGGGCGATGCCCGGCAGCCTTTTGCCACGGCAGCAGGATGGTTCAATGAGTTACGACATGATGGTGTTCGAGGCCAGCGCCGCGCCACGCGAGGCGGCGGCCTTCATCGCCTGGTTCGAAAAGCAGACGCAGTGGAACGAGCGCCACGAGTACGACGACCCGGCGGTCAGCAGCCCGGCGCTGCAGGCGTGGTTTGCGGAGATGGCGCAGGAGTTCCCGCCGTTGAACGGACCACTGAGCAACGACGATGACGATCGTGCCGAGGTGACCGAGTACAGCATCGGCCGCGAGGTGATCTACGGCGCGTTCGCCTATTCGGTGGCCGAGCGCGCGCACGGTCGCGTGCAGGATCTGGCCGAGAAGCACGGCGTGGGCTTCTTCGACGTGAGTGCGGATGAAGCGGCGATCGTGTTCCCGGATGGGCTGGTATTGATCGCTGAATGACTGGGGCGGCAGGGCTGCGCCCTGCACCTGCCGAATCAACGTCAACAGCAACGCCAAATGCGTGCTATCCGTGGGTTGGCGGGGTGGGTCCACGCCATGCGTGGATGAACGTCGGAATGATCGAAGTACGCTTTTGTAGAGTCGAGCCATGCTCGACTGCTTCTGCCTGGCGATCAGGTGAAGGGGTCAGAGCCCGTTCCCGATGGGAACGGGATCCGGCCCCGATTCAGAACAACGTGCCCTGCACCGTGGGCTGTTCGATGCGTGCCGGTGCTTCGGCCACCTCTTCCGCACCCAAGCGCCAAGCCAGACCACCCAACCGGCTGGCGTGGCGCTTCAACGCCGCCTGCAGCACGTCGGCGCTGCCGGCCACATGCAGCACCTGGCGGGCGCGGGTCAGGCCGGTGTAGACCAGTTCGCGCGACAGCACACGGCTGTCCTGGCGCGGCAGCTGCAACCACACTTCATCGAACTCCGAACCCTGTGCCTTGTGCACGGTCATCGCAAAGGCGCTTTCGTGCGCGGGTAGTGCCGCCGGGTGGAAGGCGCGCGGCTGGTCGACGCTGTCGCCGGGGAACCAGGCCACCATCGCGCCACTGCCATCGCGCAGGCAGATGCCGATATCACCGTTGAACAGGCGGTGCCGGTAGCTGTTCTCGGTGACCAGCAGCAGGCGGCCCTGGAAGTAGCCCGGGGTGTTGCCAGCCAGCAGCTGTTCGATGCGGCTGTTGAGCCCGCGCGCACCTTGCGGGCCTTCGCGCAGCGCGGTCAGCACGCGCAGGCGACCGGCCTGCTGCAGGGCACTTACCGGATCCGCGGCCTCGGCCAGTGCACGCCAATGGCCCAGCAGGTGCTCGCGTTGGCCGCGCAGTGGATCGGCTTCGCCTTCGTGGAAATGCACGCCGGCCAGTTCAGCACTGCGCAGCAGCTGCAACGCGGTGCCGCTGTCGCCTTCGCGCACGGCATGCGCCAGCGGTGCCAGGTCCAGCGCATCACTCTGCCGGTAGCCGCGCTGCAGCTGCACGCGACGGCCGGCGAAAGCGCGTGGTGCGGCCTGCGGCTGCAAGGTGGCCGGGGCCAGCAGGCCGTGCAGCGCCAGCGCGTCGTCGGCGCGGGTGCCGATGCCATCGCCGCTGGCACGCAGGATCGCACTGAGCACGTCGCCCGCTTCCACCGACGGCAGCTGGTCGGGATCACCGAGCAGGATCAGCCGCGTGCCGCTGGCGATCGCGTCAACCAGCTTGGCCATCATCGGCAGATCGATCATCGACGCTTCGTCGACCACCACCACATCCACCGGCAGCGGATTGTCGGCGTGGTGGCGGAAGCGCGGCGAATCCGGGATCACGCCGAGCAGGCGATGCAGGGTGGTGCCGGTACTGGGCAATGCCGCGCACAGCGCCGGGTCCACGCCGTGCTCCTGCAGGCGCTGCACGGCCTGCCGCAGGCTCTCTGCCATCCGCTCGGCGGCGCGACCGGTGGGCGCGGCCAGCGCCACCTCGGGCAGCGGCTGGCCGGCGTGCCGGGCCTGCGCGGCCAGAAGCAGCAACAGGCGTGCGATGGTCGTGGTCTTGCCGGTGCCGGGGCCGCCGGTGACCAGCGCCAGTGGATGACGCAGGGTCACCCCGGCCGCGCGTGCCTGGTGATCCTCGCTGCGCAATGCCTGCGGGAACAGCTGCACGAACAACGGCGCCAACGCTGCCATGTCCGGCGCGGGCATGGGATGCCGGCCGATGCGTTGCAGGCCGACCGCCAGCTGACGCTCGTACTCCCGGTAGCGGCGCAGGTAAAGCAGGCCGTTTTCCAGCACCAGCGGCGCATTCTCGGCGATGGCGTCGGCCTGGTCCGGCGTCGCTACCCACGGCGATGCACGCAACTGTGCCAGCCAGTCCTGAGCGGCAGGCCACTCGGGCACGCCTTCCAGCAACCGCTGCGGTTGAGCCGGATCGAACGCGGCGTGGCCCTGCGACACCGCCAGCGAAGCCAGCGCCGCCGCCAGTGCCACACTGTCGGGCGTGTCGTCGCGCAGCCGCTGCAGGCTGGTCGCCAATGCATGGTCGAGGGTGCGCAGCAGGCCCTTCTGGTGCAGCTCCTTCAGCAGGCTCATGCGCTGGCTCCACGGGCACGCGCGGCGAGCTGGGCCTGGGCCTGCTCGCCGCCGGCGAACAGCGCGTCGAGTGCATCCACCAGCGCGTACGGGAAACGATCCACGTGCACGCCATTGCCCGCGCCATCCAGGCCGCGGCAGAACAGGTAGCGGATGCCGCCCATGTCGCGCTCGTAGTCGTAGGCCGCGCCCAGGCGGAAGCGCAGCCAGCGATGCAGGGCCAAGGTGTAGATCAGCGCCTGCAGATCGTATTCGCTGTGGCGCATGGCAATGGCCAGAAGGTCCGGGCTGTAGCCGGGCAGGCGGTTGGACTTGTAGTCGAGCACGTACCACCGACCATCACGCACGTAGGTCAGGTCGATCATGCCGGTCATCAGCCCTTCCAGGCGGCGGCGCTGGCCGAAGCCTCGGCGACCACTGGAAACGCCGTGCGCATGCAGCACCTGCAGCAGGGCCGGCACCGTGGTTGGTTCGATGGCGAAATGGAAGTCAATTTCGGCGCGGCGCTCGCCTTCACCGAGGCTGTACAGCGCACCGCCTTCGGGCAGCGGTACGGTCAGCGTGTGGCCCACCAGCGGCACCAGCACCGCTACGCCATCGTCCAGATCGATGTCGGCATAGCCCTCATCGTGCAGCGCCTTGCGCAGCACCTCGGCCTGGCCCTCGGGAGCTTCCCGGCCTGGTTGCCAGTCAGCCCATGCGGCGAAGTCGACGTTCTCCATTGCCTCGTGCAGCACGTTGCCGAAGCGGCTGCCCATGAAACGCGGGTCGAGCGGCGCGCTGTCCTCGGCCGCCGCGGCGGGTTCCGGCAGTGCCGGTTCCAGCGGCAGCTCCGGGCCGGTGGGTTCGTCGGCTGCCGGCGCCGGCAGCGCGGTGGCGGCGGCTTCAATGTCACTGCCCGCGCCAGCATCGGCATGCGCCAGCTGGGTGAAGCTGTACACCCACCAGTCGTGCGGAACGCGCCGGGTCAGTGCACGCACCGCCGGAAGATCTCCTTCCACTTCGGCTGCCAGCTGCGGCAGCGCAGCCGGTACCTCACTGTCATCGATGCACACATCGGCATGCGCGCGCAGCGCCTGCAGGTCACCCAGCAGCGGTGCCAGCCGCGTCCTGCCGAGGCCGGCCAGATCACCCGCGGCGATCCACAGCGCGTGCTCGGCACGGGTCAGGCCGACGTACAGCAGGCGCGCATCCTCGGCACGCTGCTCGCGTTCGCGCTGCGCAGTGGCCGCTTCCCAGGCCTCGTCCTTGCCCAGCTTCCAGTGCAGCTGGCGCTGGCCTCCCACATGGACCGTGCAGTGCGAGGCGGTGTTCGGCGCACCGCCGTCGACGCCGACGAAGGGCAGGAACACCAGCGGGTACTCCAGGCCCTTGCTCTTGTGCAGGGTGATGATCTGCACGCGGCGCGCATCCGATTCCAGGCGCAGCAGCTGCTGCTCGTCATCCTGGTCGGCGCTGGTCATCTGGCCCTGCAGCCAGTCCAGCAGGCCGTGCATGCCCAGCGCTTGCGCCGAGGCTTCCTGCAGCAGTTCGCCCAGCTGCAGGTAATTGGTCAGGCGGCGCTCGCCATCGATCAGCGCCAGCAGGCGTTCGCCCTGTGCGGCGCAGACGTCGGCGATCACCGCGAACGGGCCGCCGCGCTGCCAGCGCTCGCGCCAATGCAGCAGCTGCGCCTGGAACCCGCGTTGCAGGTCGCCCTCGCGTTCCATCGCCGCAATCGCACTGGCACGCTGGCCGAGCAGGACCGTTGCCAGCGCGGCCCGCAGGCGGCCTTCGTCGGCCGGCTGCAGCAGCGCCAACAGCAGTGCACGGAGATCACGCGCTTCGCTGGTGGCGAACAGGCTCTGCTTGCCCGCTGCCACGGCAGGAATGCCGACCGCAGCCAGCGCGCGTTGCACCAGCGTGGCCTCGCGATGCGAACGCACCAGCACCGCGATGTCACCCGGCTGTACCGGGCGCCCGCGCAGCACCGCGTTGCCGGCGCGCGCCTCGACCAGGATCTGGTGGATCGCCGCCACACAGGCGCGGGTCGCTGCCTCACGCGAGGCATCGGCACTCATCGCCTTGTCACCGCCACTGCGCAGCACGTGCAGGGTGAGTGCCGGGGCGGCATGGCCGTCGCGCTGGTAGTCCGCATCGCTGCGCACGCCACCGGGCCGCACCGGCTCGAACTGGATGTCACGCTCGAGGAAGGCGTCTTCGCCACCGTTGTCGTACAGCGCCTGCAGCGCGCGCAGCACGGCCGGTCGCGAGCGGAAGTTCTGGTCAAGCACCGGCGCCTGTTGCGCCGCCCGCTTGGCCTTCAGGTAAGTGTGGATGTCACCGCCGCGGAAACCGTAGATCGCCTGCTTGGGATCGCCGATCAGGAACAGCGCCGGTGCCAGGCCGAGCTCGCGCACCTCCGGTGAGTCGCCGAACACGGTGTGGAAAATGCCCCACTGACGGTCGTCGGTATCCTGGAACTCATCGACCAGCGCGATGCGGTACTGCGCGCGCAGCTGCTTGACCAGTGCCAGCCGCTGCGGGCCTTCCAGGGCCAGTGCCACGCCATCGATCAGATCGTCGTAGGTCTGCACCCGACGGGTGCGCTTCAGTGCCTGCAGGCGCTGTCTGGCTTCGGCACGAAGCACGTGCAGGAAGTTCAACGCGGTGGCACGCAGCCAGGCATCGCGTTCGGCCAGAAGCGCGACATAGCGGGCCAACGGCGCCTGCAATGGCGACGATGGCGTGCGCTCGGCGAATTTCTTGTTGGTCTTGGCCGCCATCGCCTCCGGCAGCAGTGCCGGCAGGCGCTCGCTGGTCAGCAGCTCGCGCGGGTCTGCGCGCTCGGCCCAGCCCAGCAGTTGCCGGCCCAGCGGGTGCAGCCAGCCCAGCTTGTAGGACACGCCGTTGATCCATTTGTTGTCGACCGCATCGCAGAGGTCGATGAAGAACTGCTCGCCATGCTCGCGCAGCGCCTGCTGCAGTTCGGAGGCAGTGGCCTGCAATGCCGGGTGTGGATCGGCCAGCGCCACCGCCTGTGGCAACGGGTGCAGCGGTGGCGCGGCCAGCAGAGCGCGCAGATCGGCGGCCAGTGCGTCGGGGGTGGACCACAGCCAGGTCAGCGGTTCCAGCGTGGCCGGGTCATTGGCATGCACGCGCCACAGATCGGCCGCGAGCTCCTCCAGCAGTTCACGATCGCTGGCCAGCAGTTCCGGCGGATCAAAGGTGTGGCCGCTTTCCAGCGCGTGCTCGCGCAGCACGCGGGTGCAGAAGCCGTGGATGGTGAAGATGGATGCCAGGTCGATCTCGTCGGCGGCCACCTGCAGGCGGCGTTTCAGTGCGGCGGCGCTCTCGGTGCCGCCCTGCAGATGGCGCTGCAGCACCTCGCGGGTCAGCCGCACGTCCGGCGCTTCGCCTTCGACCGGTTCCAGATCGACCAGGCGTGCGGCCAGCGCCAGGCGCTCGCGGATGCGCTTGCGCAGTTCCTGGGTAGCCGCATCGGTGAAGGTCACCGCCAGGATCTGTCCGATGCGCAGGCCCTGCTCCACCACCAGGCGGGTAAACAGCGTGGCCAGGGTGAAGGTCTTGCCGGTACCGGCGCTGGCTTCGATCAGGCGGATGCCCTCCAGCGGCAGGGCCAGATAGGGATCGCGGCTGAAGGATTCGAGGCCGTCTTCGGCGATGGCGGTGTTCATGCGTTGCCCTCCTGGCGTGCTTCGGTGCCGAGAGCGCGGCCTTCGCGCACCGCGCTGAAGACCAGCTGGCTGTTGCGCAGCAGGTCAGCGTAGCCGGCATCGGTAGCGAACGGGTCGGCCCCGCGCAGCAGCAGCTGCCAGGCGTCGCTGCTGGATTCACCCCAGCTGCGGTCGCTGCCGTGCCACTGCTTCCAGCCCTCGCTGCGCTGTTTCTCTGCCGGCGCGTTGTACAGCACCCAGCCGGTATACGGGGCAAAGCGCAGCGGCTCACGCAGGCCGCGCTGGCGCAACTGCAGCAGCGCGCGCAGCGCCGCGCGTGCAGCAGGCACGCTCAGTGCCGGCAGTACATGCGGGCCGGGACCGGCGTCGCCGCCATCGTGGAACTGCACAAGGGGCAGTGCGTCGCCGGCGGCGTTGGCCAGCAGCCAGTCCAGGCCCTGGCGGATCACTGCATTGCCATTGAGCGTGCCGGCGCGCAGCCGCACCAGGCCTTCGGGATGCCGATCGGCCACGCGGCCGTGCAGGCGCACGCCGTCGATCTCCACTTCGTAGCGACGGCTTTCAAGCGGCTCGCCCTGCATCCAGTCCAGCAACGCACTGGCATACGGGCGGGTCTTCAACTGCTCCACCTCGAACTGGCGCTGGCCCAATGGACCGGACGGCAGCAGGCCACGCGCGCGCAGCCGCGGGTACAGCGGCTCGGTATCGCCGCTGAGCGTGGCGCGCACCACCGCCGCATGTACGCTGCGCTTTTCCGGGCCGCGCGATGACAGCACCAACGGTTCCAGGTCATCAACTTCCCCGGCATCGTCGGCCAGGCGCAGGCCCATCGACTGTGCGAGGAACTGCCCGGCCGGGTCGCACAGGAAGCGGCGCAGGGTGTCGAGCGCGAGCTCGTCTTCCACCGCATCGTCGGGCGGCGGCGGCAGAGGGGCATCGAACCACGGCTGCAGGCCCCCACGCTGGCCGGTGAGGCTGCCGGCAGCGGGATGCCATTGCCGCCGATAGCTGAAGCGGCGTGGATCACCATCTCCGAACGCCGCAGGTGAGAACGGCTGCAGTGCATGGCGCACGGTAAAGCTGCGGGCCGCCGCAGGCGGATCGAGGTGATACGCGGCGGCGGCATCGATCAGTTCGCTGACCAGCACCGACGGCTCACGCACGCTGCCATCGCGTGGATCGGCGCCGAGGTAGCTGAGGTAGAACACCTCCTGCGCGGCGGCGAACAGCTGCAGGAACAGGAAGCGGTCGTCTTCGCGGGTGGAGCGATCGCCCGGGCGGCGGCGTGGCGTGTCCAGCTCGGCGGTGAGCTGGTTGAGACCGGCAGCTGGGTCGCGACGCGGGAAATCGCCATCATTGAGACCGAGCACGCAGATCACCCGGAACGGCAGCAGGCGCATCGGCACCATGCGGCCGAAACTGATGCCACCGGTCAGCAGCGGCGCGCGCGTATCGGCCTCGCCCAGTACGCCGGCGAAGTGCGAACGCACCACCTCAGGCGGCACGCCGTCTTCGAACCCGGCCTTGGCGGCATCGTCGGCGAACTGATTCAGCAGCTTGCGCAGGCGCTCGAGGGCACGCTGGCTGTTGGGCGAGCTGGGCGCGGTCGGCAGCAGCGCGTCCAGCAGCGACAGCAGCCGTTGCCGCCACTGCGCCGGGGTCAGCAGCTCGCCGAGGCGACGCTGGTAGACCGCCAGCACGCGCAGCAGCCGCAGCAGCCGGTCCAGTGCTTCCAGCGCGCCGCCCTCCAGCTCGATCCACGGAGCCACGCCGGCCAGGTCCGCCTCGCTGCCGGTGGCGTGACCGAGCACCAGGCGGTCCAGTGCGAACTGCCAGGTGTAGGCGTCGTCGGCCGGCGCCTGGTGCTGGTTGCGGTGCTTCGCATCCAGGCCCCAACGTGCGCCGGCCTGCTGCAGCCAGCCATGCAGGCGATCGAAGTCCACTGCCTCCAGCCCGGCCGCTTCGGCCAGCGGCGCGCTGGCCAGCAGGTCCAGCACTTCATTCAGGCCAAAGCGCGACACCGGCAGGCCCAGCAGGTGCACGAACACATCGGCCAGCGGCTCCCCCGCGAGCGGGCTGCTGTCGGCCAGCGCGTAGGGAATGTGCTCCTCCTCGCCGCCGCGGCCGCCGAACACCGCTTCCAGGTACGGCACATAGGGATCGATGTCCGGTGCAAGCACCGCGATCTCGCGCGCCTGCAGCGGTGGGTCGAAGCGCGGGTCCTGCAACAGGCTTCTGAGCTGGTCGTGCAGCACCTGCAGCTCGCGCAGCCGGGTGTGGCAGGCATGCACCTGCAGGCTGGGGTCGTCGCTGCGCAGCCCATCACGCAGCTCGCCCGAGGGCAGTGCGCGACGGTGGAACAGATCGCGCTGCAGGCGATGCAGCAGGCTGTCGGACAGGCCGCCTTCGTCCAGGGTCGGCCGGGTGTCTTCTTCCGGATCCGAATACGCGGCAATCTCGCCGGCCGGGTGCACCACCTCGTAGCTGCCCAGCACCGCCATGAAGTCGCGGCCGGCCGCACCCCAGGCTTCCAGCAGGCGGTTCTCACCGGCCGCTTCACCGAAGGGATCGGGCGCGCCGCTGCGCAGGCGCTCGGCCAGCGTCTGCAGGTCACCCCAGTACGACTGCACCGGGGTGGGCATATAGAAGTGCAGCTCGCCCACCCGCGCCTGGGTGGCCATCACCCGCAGCACATCGGGCGAGATGTTGAGCGTTGCGAACGCGGACATGCGCGGCGGCAGGCCCTGCGGCAGCGGCTGGCCGGCGCCCTCGAAGCGATCCAGGTACGCCTGGATGCGGCGCGCGCGGTAGTCGCGGCCATGGGCGATGGTGCGCCACAGGATCGCCTGCGGGTCGGCCGGGTCGGCGCCGGCCTCCCAGCGCAGCAACCAGTCGCGGCGCCAGGCCTGGTACTTCTCGAACACCGACGCCAGTTCACCGGCCAGTGCCCACGGCTTCAGGGCGTCGCCGCCGGCAAGATAGGACTGCAGCGCGCGCATCGGTGGCTGCGCCAGCAGCGCCGGGTCGCGCAGTGCCTGGTACAGCTTCCAGTGCAGGCCCGCCGCGTCCAGGTCGTCGTGTTCGCCCGGCACATTGGCATTGAGTGCACGGGCAACGAACTCGCCCGGGGTCAGGAACTCGAGGTTGGCGGCCACGCCATATTCGGCAGCGAGTGTCGCTTGCAGCCAACGCCGCATCGCCACCTGCGGGATCAGCACCACCTCCGGCGCGAGCAGCGGCTGGCCCGGAACCGGCACACGCACGTTGCGCGCCAGCAGCGCAGCCAGCACGTCCAGGGAGTTGGAATGGTAGAGGCGGAAATCGCTGCCCGGGTCACTCATCATGCACAGTGTGCAGCACGGCAGGCAGTATTCAATGGCCCGCCCATCGCCGGTACGGATTGTTCCGCGCCGCCGGCCGATTGTCCCGGCCTGGCAAGGGTCTTGCCGTGCCACAATACTGGACCGTCCAGTCTGCTTATGTTCAGCCGATGGGCCCGATCCTTCGATGTCTAAAAAACGTTAATGGTGCCCATGTCGGCTTCCACCTCCAGTCTGGTGCAGTTATCCAACGTCCGCATCGACCGGAGCGGGCGCACGATCCTGCGTGACGTGTCGCTGCAGGTGCCCAAGGGCAGCATCACGGCCGTGCTGGGCCCGTCCGGCAGTGGCAAGTCGACTCTGCTGGCGGCACTGACCGGCGAACTGCGTCCGGTCGCCGGCGAGGTCACCCTGTTCGGCAAGCCGATTCCGCATGACAGCGGCGCGCTGCTGGAAATGCGCAAGAGCGTGGGTGTGCTGCTGCAGGGCAACGGCCTGCTGACCGATCTGACCGTCGCCGAAAACGTCGCGCTGCCGCTGCGCACGCATACCCGCCTGCCGACCGCCGTGCTGCGCCGCCTGGTGGAAATGAAGCTGCACGCCGTGGGTCTGCTGGCCGCTGCCGATGCCTGGCCGCGCGAACTGTCCGGCGGCATGGCGCGCCGCGTGGCGCTGGCCCGCGCGCTGGCACTGGATCCGCCACTGATGATCTACGACGAGCCGCTGACCGGGTTGGACCCGATCGCCTCCGGCGTGATCATGAGCCTGATCCAGCGCCTCAACCACAGCCTGGGGCTGACCAGCATCATCGTCAGCCACCACGTGCACGAGACCCTGCCGATCTGCGACCAGGTGATCGCCATCGCCAATGGCGGCATCGTGTTCCAGGGCACGCCCGAGGCGCTGCAGTCCAGCCAGGACCCGCTGCTGCGGCAGTTCCTGCACGGCCAGCCCGATGGCCCCATTCCGTTCGATGCCGCGCCGCGCGCGAGGGTCGCCTGATGCCGTTCGTCCAAGCCACCCGCTCGCTGGGTCGCGCCGGCCTGTTCTCGCTGACCGTGCTGCGTGGTTCGCTGCCGACCCGTGATTTCCTGGCCGAGCTGACCCGCGAGATCTACAAGATCGGCGCACGCTCGCTGCCGATCATCGCCGTCGGTGGTGCCTTCGTCGGCCTGGTGCTGACCCTGCAGGGCTACCGCACGCTGACCACCTTCGGTGCGGCCGACGCGCTGTCGACCCTGCTCGGCCTGTCGCTGTACCGGGAACTGGCGCCGGTGCTGACCGCGCTGCTGTTCATCGGCCGCGCCGGCAGCTCGATCGCCGCCGAACTGGGCCTGATGCGCGCCACCGATCAGATCAAGGCACTGGAGCTGATGGCGATCGACCCGGTGGCCAAAGCCGTCGCGCCGCGCTTCTGGGCGGCGGTGCTGACCGTGCCGCTGCTGACCGGCATCTTCTGCTCGCTGGCGATCAGCGCCAGCTACTTCGAAGCGGTGCACGTGCTGGGCCTGGACAATGGCGTGTTCTGGTCGGCACTGCGCAACAGCGTCGATTTCTGGGATGACTTCGGCGTGGCGATGCTGAAGTCGGCGATCTTCGGCGGCACCGCAGCGCTGGTCGCCGCCTATGTTGGTTTCCACGCCGAGCCGACCATCGAGGGCACCTCGGTGGCGACCACCCGTGCGGTGGTCAATGCCTCGCTGCTGGTGCTGATGTTCAACTTCGTGCTGTCGGCAATGTTGTTCACCTAACCCCTCCACCGGCGGTGCGCATGCGCGCGCGGCCACCACGACTCGATCAGGTAATCCACATGGCCATCCGCGGTCCCAGACTCGAATTCTCCGTCGGCGCCTTCCTGCTGCTGGCCCTGGCCTCGCTGATGGTGCTGGCCGTGGCCTCGACCAACCAGCGCTGGAGCTGGGGCAGCCAGGGCTACGAGCTGAAGGCGCGCTTCTCCCAGGTCGGCCAGCTGCGCAAGCAGGCGCCGGTGAAGATCGGCGGCGTCACCGTCGGCCAGGTCGCCTCCATCGACCTGGATCCGGTGAAGTTCGAATCCATCGTGACCCTGCGCATGGACAGCAAGGTCAAGGACCTGCCGGCGGACACCTCGGCGGGCATCTTCACCAGTGGTTTGCTCGGCGAGAGCTATATCGGTCTGCAGCCGGGCGGTGACCCGGACGTGCTGAAGGCCGGTGACGAGATCGTCTTCACCCAGCCGGCGGTGGACCTGATCCAGCTGGTTGGCAAGTACATGTTCAGTGGCGGCGCCGGTGGCGGCGCCGCTCAGAAGCCCAACGATGGCGCGCAGGCGCCTGCAACGGAACCGCAACCATGAAAATGAAACTGATCCCCGCCCTGCTCGCCTCGGCGCTGCTGATGGCCACCCCGTTCCTTGCCCAGGCCCAGGCGGCCGCCCCGGCCGCTGCCGCAGCGCAGGGCCAGGCCGGCAAGGTGGTGATCGACGCCAGCACGCGCATTCTGACCACGCTGCAGCAGCGCCGCAGCGAGTTCAGCAGCAACCCGGCCAGCCTGCGCAGCTACATCGACAGCGAACTGAACCGCACCTTCGACCGCGACTATGCGGCACGCCTGGTGCTGGGCCCGCACGCCCGCGGCGCCTCCGACGCCGACATCAAGCTGTTCGCCGATGCGATGGCCGACAGCCTGATGCAGCGCTACGGTTCGACCCTGCTCAACATCCAGGGCAAGCCGAGCTTCCGCCTGAAGGGTGAAAGCCCGCTGCCGGGCAACCGTGGCGTGCGCGTCAGCACCGAACTGGTGCGCGCCGGCAACGAACCGACCCCGGTCGAGTACTGGATGCGCAACGTGAACGGCCAGTGGAAGATCTTCGACGTCAACATCGAAGGCATTTCCTACGTGCAGACCTTCCGCAACCAGTTCGATACTCCCTTGCGCCAGAAGGGCATCAAGCAGGTGGCCAGCGAGCTGCGCAGCGGCAGCATGCAGGCCGGGCCGGCGGGCAATGGCAAGTAACGCACTGGCGCTGCTGGAAGGCGACACCCTGCGCCTGCGCGGGGTGCTCGACCGTGCCGCGGTGATTGCACTGTGGCCGCAACTGCAGGCCCTGCCAGCCAAGCTGGCGCGGCTGGAGCTGGGTGAGGTCGAGCGCGTGGACAGCGCCGGCCTGGCCCTGCTGGCCGAACTGGCCTCCCGGGCACGCAAGGCGGGCCATGCGCTGGCCATTTCCGGCGCGCCGGCCGGCTTCAACGAGCTGAGCGCAGCCTACCGGCTGTCGCCCGACCTGGACTTCAACGCTACTTCTGCTGCGAGCTGACATGAACGTCGTACGCACTTTCCCCCTGATCCTCCTGGCCACCGCCCTGACCGCCTGTGCCGGCAAGCCCGCGCGCAGCGACGCACCGGTCGCCAGCACCGTGGTCGCGGCCGGCCCTGCTGCCGAAGCGCCGGCCGCAACGGCCGATACCGGCGTGGTCGGTACTGCTCCGGTTGCTTCCGTGGCCAACCCGGCGACGCCTGCCGCTGCGGCGCCGACAGCTGCGCCGCAGGGCGCAGAGGCCAGCCCACCGAAGACCGCAGCATCCTCCGCCGCCAGCGACGATGATTTCGACGCCCTGTATGGTGGCACCGGCAACACCGGCAGTGCGGCGGCCTACGATCCGTGGGAACCTTTCAACCGCAAGGTCCACAAGTTCAACAATGCGGTCGACCGAGGTGTGGCCCGCCCGCTGGCCACCGCCTATACCCATGTGGTGCCGCGCTTCGCGCGTACCGGCGTCAGCAACTTCTTCAGCAACCTGCGTGCGCCGGTGACCATCACCAACCAGCTGCTGCAGGGCCGCGGTGCCGATGCGTGGGACAGCCTCGGCCGCTTCCTGATGAACAGCACGCTGGGCATCGGTGGCCTGTTCGATCCGGCCAGCAAGGCGATGGTGCCGCGTCGCAATGAAGATTTCGGCCAGACCCTGGGTGCCTGGGGCTGGCGTCGTTCGCGCTACGTGGAACTGCCGTTCTTCGGCCCGCGTACCGTGCGCGATGTGTTCGGCCTGGCCGGTGACATCCCGTTGTCGCCGATCCGCCGAATCGAAGAGGACAAGGTCCGCATCGGCCTGCAGGGCCTGCAGCTGGTCGATACCCGCGCGCAGCTGCTGGCGATCGACGATCTGCGCGACACCGCCGTGGACGAGTACTCGCTGGTGCGCGATGCGTGGATGCAGCGCCGCAACTACCAGATCGAGAACGATCTGCGCAGCAAGCGCGACCGCGGCCATGATGATGCCAATTCGCCGATCCCCGTGGATGCGATGCCGATGCCGAACTGGAGCAACTGATCGCTGCAACCCGTGCATGAAAAAACCCCGCCTCGGCGGGGTTTTTCTTTTCCGGCAGGTGCCAACCTGGATTGGCACGCTTTGCTCAGGCCACCAGCGCGGCCTCGATGGCGTCACGCAGGCGCACGTCATCGGCCGCCACGTCCGGGGCAAAGCGTGCAACCACCTTGCCATCGCGGCCGACCAGGAACTTCTCGAAGTTCCACAGCACTGCCGGTGCCGGATGGATCGGGATCTCCTTGCTGGCCAGGCGCTCGCGCAGCGGGCCTTCGCCGATCGACTGCGGTTGCGCGGCGGTCAGCTGCTGGTACAGCGGGTGGGTGTCTTCGCCAGCCACGCTGATCTTGGAGAACATCGGGAAACTGACATCGTAGGTGAGCTGGCAGAACTGCTGGATCTCGGCCTCGCTGCCCGGCTCCTGGCCAAGGAAGTTGTTGGCGGGGAAGCCCAGCACTTCCAGGCCCTGCGCATGCTTTTCCGCATACAGCGCCTGCAGGCCTTCGTACTGCGGGGTCAGGCCGCACTTGGAGGCGACGTTGACCAGCAGCAGCACCTTGCCCTGGTAGTCGGCAAGCGAGGACGGCTGGCCGTCGATGGTGGTGAGGGGAATGTCCTGGATCGGGGTGCTCACGCGAGGCTCCGGCTACGGCGGGAATGGCCCACCAGCATAGCGCCGCGCGATGCCGGTAGTGCCGGCCGCTGGCCGGCAATCGTGCGACCGTTCGCACGGGTTCATGAGGCTGCCGGCCAGCGGCCGGCGCGAGGATTCAATCCACGCAGATCGTGCCCTGCGCCTTGCCGTCATCAATGCGCTGGCGGCAACCGAAGTTCTGGCTGGCATCTCGCTGGCAGGTGCCTGTCGCCACGACGCCGGCCACCACCTCTCCCGTCGCCAGGCACTGGCCGCTGCAGTCGCTCTTGCGGCTGCAGGCCTTGCCGGCGTCGGCATAGGGAATCACGCATTGCTCGCGCTGCAGCCGGCCGAGCCGCTGCAGGGTGCCACCGGCGGCCTGGCAGTCCACGTCTCGTGCTTCGCGGTAGGCCTCGTCCGCTTCGGGGGTGCTGGAGGCGGCCCGCGTGGTCGTGTCCACGGTCGTTGGCGCGCTGCTGCAGGCGGCGAGCAGCGCGGTCAGGACAAGGCTGGTGCAGCGGGGCAGGCGCATGGCGGTACCTGGTCGAAGCGGACAGGCCGCCAGCATACCCATCGGCGATGCAGGCGGCGTGTCAGCGTGGCTCAGGCCTCGTCGCCCTCGCTGTCACTGCCTTCCTCCTCGGCCGCCGCATCACCCTCGGCCAGGTCGCCGAGCAGCGACTGCGCCTGTTCGGACGCCAGCGACTCCACGCCACGCAGGCGGCGTTCGATGGTGCGGGTCTTGCGGCTGGCCTCACCGATGCTGCGGCCAACGGTAGTGATCTGCTTCTCGGCCTTTTCCAGGATGCCGGCGAACTTCCCGAACTCGCTCTTGACCGCACCCAGCAGGCTCCACACTTCGCTGGATCGCTTTTCAATGGCCAGCGTGCGGAAGCCCATCTGCAGGCTGTTGAGCAACGCGGTGACCGTGGTCGGTCCGGCCACCACCACACGGTGCTCGCGCTGCAGCAGGTCGACCAGGCCCGGGCGCCGGATCACCTCGGCATACAGGCCTTCGGTGGGCAGGAACATCACCGCGAAGTCCGTGGTGTGCGGTGGCACGATGTACTTGTCGCAGATCGACTTGGCCTGCACGCGCACCGCGCGCTCCAGCTGGATGCCCTGCAGGCGTACGCCCTCGGCATCGCCCTGTTCCTGTGCGTCCAGCAGGCGCTCGTAATCCTCGCGCGGGAACTTGGAGTCGATCGGCAGCCACACCGGCGTGTCGTCGCTGCTGCGGCCCGGCAGGCGCAAGGCGATATCAACCATCTCGCCACTATCCGGGCGCACCCTCACCGCACGCGCGTACTGCTCCTGGGTGAGTGTCTGCTCGAGGATGTTCTCCAGCTGCACTTCACCCCAGCTGCCGCGGTTCTTGACGTTGGTCAGCACGCGCTTGAGGTCGCCCACGCCGGTGGCCAGCTGCTGCATCTCGCCGAGGCCACGCTGCACCTGTTCCAGGCGTTCGGAGACCAGCTTGAAGGAGTTGCCCAGCCGCGTTTCCAGCGTCGACTGCAGCTTCTCGTCCACGGTGTGGCGCATCTGCTCCAGCTTCTGGGCGTTGTCGTTCTGCAGCGCGCGCAGCTGTTCCTCCAGCGTGGCACGCATCTCGGCGATGCGCTGCTCGTTGCGCTGGGTCAGTTCCTGCAGGCGCAGGCCCAGACTGTCGGTCAGGCGCTGCTGCGACTGCGCGCCCTCCTCGCGGCCCTTGCGTGCATCGTCCACCAGGGTCTGGCGCAGCGCCCCGAGCTGGGTATCGGTGCGCGCAGTGAGCTCCTGCAGCTGCTGGCCAAACGCATGGATGCGTGCCTCCTGCTGCTGGCCGAAGGTCTCCAGCTGGCCGCGCAGTTCCTGCAGCCGCTGCCCCATCGACGCTGCGCCGCGCTGCTGGCTGTCGGCCACTTCAGCGCGCGCTTTGCGGGCATCTTCGCCCAGCGCTTCGCGCAGCAGGTCCAGGCGCTGATCGGTGCGGGTGGACAGATCGGTCAGCGCGCGGGCGAAGCCATCGAGCTGTTCGCGCAGTTCGCTGCGCCCGGCGCGGGCCTCCTCGCGCACGGCCTGTTCCAGGCGGTCATGCGGCGGACGGCGCAGCAGGGCGACCAGTTGCAGGATGAGCACAGCCAATAGAAGGCCGGCAATGAGCAGGTATTCGGTTTGCATGGGGCAAGTGTAGGCTGGCAGAGTCTCAGCTGCTGCGTCAGGACCATGCCCGCTCTATACGGAAAGCCCACTTCCATCAACGTGCGCAAGGTACTGTGGCTGTGCGCGGGGCTGGATCTGCCCCTGCATCACGAGCCGGCCCCCCCACCTGACCTGCTGGCCACGCTGAACCCCAACCGGCAGGTGCCGGTCCTGCGCGATGGCGACTTCGTGCTGTGGGAATCCAACAGCATCTGCCGCTACCTGGCCGTACGCGCTGGCCGTGATGACCTGCTGCCCGGTACGGCACAGGGCCGCGCCCGGGTCGAGCAGTGGATGGACTGGCAGGCCAGCGACCTCAACAGCGCCTGGCGGCACGTGTTCATGGCGCGCGTGCGGCGGCACCCGGACTACCCCGATGACACCCGTGCCGAGGCCAGCCTGGCGCAGTGGAACCGGCTGATGGCTGTGCTTGATGCACAGCTGGCCGCCACCAACGGCTACGTGGCGGGCAACGCCTTCACCCTCGCTGATGTCGTGCTGGGGCTGTCGGCCCAACGCTGGCGCAGCACGCCGGGCAGTAAACCGGCGCTGCCACACCTCGCAGCATGGTTCGAACGCCTGCGCGAGCAGCCCGGTTTCGCCACCCACGTCGACAACGGCGTGGCGTGAGCCGTGGTTCCCGCAGCTCTTGGTAGGTGTCGACCTTGGTCGACACGGCTGATCCACGTCATGCGTGGAAGAAGCGCTGTAGAGCCGGGCCCATGCTCGGCTGAGGCCCCTATGCGAACAGCAGCCAAGCGCGGGCTCGGCTCTACAGAAAGCGCTTCGTGCTACCAGCCTTCCAGCACGATCTTGCCCTTGGCGCGCTGGCTTTCCAGCAGCGCGTGGGCGCGCCGCAGGTTGGCCGCGTCGATGCGCCCGAAGTGCTCGCCCAGGGTGGTGTGCAGCACGCCCGTATCGATCAGCTCGGCCACACGGTTCAACAGGTCGTGCTGGCGCTGCATGTCGGCGGTGCGGTACAGCGGCCGGGTGAACATCGACTCCCAGTGCAGTGACAGTGCCTTGCGCTTGAGCGCCATCACGTCCACCTGGCCAGGATCATCGATCAGCCCCAGTTGGCCCTGCGGTGCCAGCAGTTCCACGATCTGCGCGTAGTACTGGTCGGAGTGGGTCAGGCTGGCGACATGCTGCACCTCGCTGATGCCGAGCCGCGCCAGTCCCTCGGCCAGCGGCAGGCTGTGGTCGATCACGTGGTGTGCCCCCATTGCGTACGCCCAGTCCTGGGTATCGGGGCGCGAGGCGGTGCCGATCACGGTCAGCCTGGTCAGCTTCCGCGCCAGCTGCACCAGGATCGAACCGACACCACCGGCAGCACCGATCACCAGCAGGGTCTGGCCTTCGCCACCCCCCTCCGGGATGCGCAGGCGGTCGAACAGCAGCTCCCAGGCGGTGATTGCAGTCAGTGGCAGCGCGGCGGCGGCGGCATCATCGAGGCTGGCAGGCTTGCGCCCGACGCTGCGCTCGTCCACCAGCTGGTACTGCGCATTGCTGCCCGGGCGGTCGATGACGCCGGCGTAGTAGACCGCGTCGCCGGGCTGGAACAGGGTCACCTCGCTGCCCACCGCGTCGACGATGCCGACCGCATCCCAGCCCAGCACGCGCGGGCCATCGGTGGCCACGCCACGGCGGACCTTGGTGTCGACCGGGTTCACCGCCACCGCGCGTACCGCCACGCGCAGGTCACGCGGGCCGGGCTGCGGCAGTCCCAGTTCAATGTCGATCAGGGCCTGGGCATCATCGATCGGCAGGCCGGCTTGGGTGTAGGCAATGGCGCGCATGGCAGCGGTCCAGTGGGGAAGGAGGCGACAGGTTGCGCCGCACGCGGTCCCTCAGAAAGGCGCAGAATCGGGCAGCACTTTCACTCTGGCGATGAAGATGATCCGCTTCGACGATCTGCAGCTGTTCGTCCGCACTGCCGCACTGGGCAGCTTCTCGCAGGCGGCCCGCGAAGCCGACCTGCTGCCGGGGCAGGTCGCTGCGGCGGTGGCGCGGCTGGAACGCGAGCTGGACCTGCGCCTGTTCGTGCGCACCACGCGCAGCCTGCGCCTGACCGGCGAGGGGGCGCTGTACCTGCCGTATGCGCAGGAGGTACTGGCCACCCTGCGCGAGGGCCAGGCGCGCGTGCAGGGCGAAGACGCCGAACTGCACGGCACCCTGCAGCTGTCGGCCCCGTCGGACTTCGGCCGCAACCTGCTGCTGCCCTGGCTGAGCGCCTTTCGCGCCGCGCACCCACGGCTGCGCCTGCACCTGCGCCTGTCCGACGAAGTGGCCGACGTGTTCCGCGACCCGGTCGACGTGGCCATCCGCATCGGCCACTTCGACGACGCCAACTACGTCGCCCTGCCCCTGCTGGAAGGCAATCGGCGCGTACTCGCGGCGTCGCCCGACTATCTGCAGCGGCGCGGCACGCCCACCCGCCTGGACGAGTTGCGTGAGCACGATTGCCTGGTCTACCAGCTCGGTGGCCGCGCCTACGATCGCTGGTCGTTCGAGGTCGACGGGCGCCGCAGCGTGATTCCGGTGCGCGGCCCGCTGGTCTGCGACGACGCCGACGTGGTGCGGCGCTGGGCGGTGGCCGGCGAAGGCATCACCTACAAATCCTGGCTGGACCTGCGCGAGGATGTGCTCGCAGGGCGCCTGCAGCTGCTGCTCGACGGCATCGGCAGCCACATACCGTTGCAGCTGGTCTGCCCGCACCGCAAGCAGTTCTCGCCCGCGGTGCGGCAGCTGCACGCGCAGCTGCGCCAGCACCTGCAACCTCTGCTGTCTGGCATGCCCGAAGGTCCTGCCGGCCCCCTGTCGCCAGTCCCGGCACTGGCCGACAATGGCGGCCCCCCGTAAGAGAGAACACCGCCATGCCGTGGATGGGCATCCAGGACCTGTGGACGTTTCTGGTCGCCGTGCTGGTGTTTCTCGCCCTGCCCGGTCCCGGTACCTTCACCCTGCTGACCGCCACCGGCCGTGGTGGCGTGCGCGGCGGTTACACCGCACTGGCCGGCCTGCTGGTCGGCGACCAGATCCTGATGTGGCTGGCGCTGGCCGGCGTGGCCGCGCTGCTCAAGGCCAACCCGCTGGTGTTCCACGCCGTGCAGTACCTGGGTGCGGCCTACCTGGTGTGGGTCGGCATCGGCCTGCTGCGCACACCGAAGCACGAGGGCGGTGATGCCGGCCCGATCCGCATGCAGCCGGGCCGCTACTTCCAGCAGGCGATCCTGGTCAGCCTGCTCAACCCGAAGGCGATCCTGTTCTACATGGCGTTCCTGCCGTTGTTCATCGATCCCAAGGCACACCAGGGCATCGCCACCTTCGCGGCGCTGGCCGGCATCATCCTGGTGGTCAGCATCGCCTACTGCTCGATGCTGATCGGCGTGGGCAACCTGGCCCGTCGCCGGCTGATCCAGCACCCGCGGATCAGCGACGCGCTGCGCCGCGTGGCCGGCCTGTTCCTGGTCGGGTTCGGCATCCGGTTGGGGCTGAACGGCTGACAGCGCAGGCTCGACGCTACGCCTGCCGGCCTAGGTGGGCCCCGTCCCGCCGTGCAGTCCTGCGCGCAGATGGTCAATGAACACCCGCAACTTCGGTGCCATGTGCTCGCGCGCGGGGTAATACAGGTGGAAGCCGGGGAACGGCGGTTGCCAGTCCTGCAGCACCGCCTGCAGGCGCCCGGATGCCAGGTCATCGGCCACCAGTGACGCGAACCCCTGCGCCATGCCGAGCCCGGCCAGCACGGCGCCGTGGGCCAGCTCGGCATCGTTGAACACCAGCCTGCCGTTGACCTCGACCTCCAGGTCATGGTCATCGCGGCTGAACTCCCAGGGCATCAGCCGGCCGTTGGCGCGGCGGTGGACGATGCATGCATGGCCCTGCAGTTCGTGCGGGCTGGCCGGAATGCCGTGCTGCGCGAAGTAGCCGGGCGTGGCCACCACCACCTGCCGCTCCGGCGGTCCGATCGGCACTGCGATCATGCCGCGCGCCAGTGACTCGCCGAGCCGGATACCGGCGTCGAAGCCTTCGGCCACCAGATCGGTCAACGCCGGCTCCACGCACAGCTCCACGTCCACCTGTGGATAGCGCGCCAGGAACGAAGGCAGTGCCGGCAGCACCCGGCGCTCGGCCACGATGCGTGGAAGGGTGACGCGCAGCTTCCCGGCCGGAACCGCACGCGCGCTGTCGAGGTCCGCGAACGCCGAATCGATCTGCTCCAGTCCGCCCCGTACACGTTCAAGGAAGCGCGCACCGTGTTCGGTCAGGCCGACCCGGCGCGTGGTCCGTTGCAGCAGGCGCACGCCCATCCGCGCCTCCAGCGCGCGCACGCTCTGCGACAGTGCCGAGGTGGAGATGCCCAGCGCATCTGCAGCGCGGGTGAAGCTGGCATGGTCGGCGACGTGAACGAAGGCGACCACCGCCGACAACGGTGCGGAGGGATCCATTGTGAAGCCACTCTTCATGGTGAGTCCGGTGCCATCCAGTTTATCCACAGGAACGGTCGGCCGATGCTATGCCTCCCGGCGGCACCGTCGCCTTCCTGTGAGACCCCCGCATGTCGCTGGACCACTACCGCCTGCTCGGCCGCTCCGGCCTTCGCATCAGCCCGATGGCACTGGGCACGATGACCTTCGGCGCCGACTGGGGCTGGGGCGCGGACGAAACCGAGGCTCGCCGCATCTTCGACACCTACGTCGAACGTGGCGGCAACTTCATCGATACCGCCAACAACTACACCAACGGCAGTGCGGAAACCCTGCTTGGCCGGTTCGCCCAGGGCCAGCGCGACCGGCTGGTGATCGCCAGCAAGTACACCCTCGCCACCGTCCCCGGTGACCCCAACAACGCCGGCAACCACCGCAAGAGCATGCTGCGCTCGGTGGAGGACAGTCTGCGGCGGTTGGGGACCGACTACCTCGACCTGCTGTACCTGCACGCCTGGGACGACACCACCGGCGTTGACGAAGTCATGCGGGGCTTCGACGACCTGGTCCGCAGCGGCAAGGTGCTTTACGCCGGCATCTCGGACACGCCGGCCTGGCAGATCGCGCGCATGCAGACCCTGGCCGACCTGCGTGGCTGGTCGCCGCTGGTGGCGCTGCAGATCGAGTACAGCCTGATCCAGCGCAGCGTCGAGCATGAACTGCTGCCGATGGCCGACGCGCTGGGGCTGGGCGTGGTGGCGTGGTCGCCATTGGGCAGCGGCGTGCTGACCGGCAAGTACAGCACGGCCGATCTCGCCAGCGCCGAGGCGTTGCCAGCCACACCCGGCGGGTCGCGCCGCAGCGTGGCCCTGATCAATGGTGCGTTGACGCCGCGTTCGCTGCAGATTGCCGGGGACGTCGCAACCATCGCTGCCGATCTTTCGCATTCGCCTGCGCAGGTTGCACTCGCCTGGTTGCTGCAGCGCCCCGGCGCCGGCGCGCTGCCGATCATCGGCGCCCGCACCCTGACGCAGTTCGAGCACAACCTGGACGCGCTGCAGCTGGTGCTGCCGGCCGAGGCCCTGGCCCACCTCGATGCGATCAGTGCGGTGGCACCGTCGTTCCCGCACGATTTCCTGCGGATGCCGTTGCCGCGGATGCTGATGAGCGGCGGCACCCAGCTGCGGCCGCGCGGGCGCTGAGGGCATGGCAGGCAGGGCGGGCTATGCTGGCCCCCCTTCTGCAATGGATGCGCGTGGATGGTCCGCCTGACCGGCTTCGCCCTGACCCTGCTGTTCGCCGGCACCGCCTCTGGCGCCACCGTGCAGGACCATCGCTGCCTGACCGGCGGCCGCAACGACAGCATCCACCTGGAATGGCGCTGGCTGGAAGACGGCGCGGCCGACGTGCGCTACGCCGGCCAGCGCGGGCGCCTGCCCCTGCGCCGGGTCTCGATGGAGACCACGGTGCTGGCAGAGGATCGTCCCTACCAGTTCGACAGCGTGTGGGAAGAGCGCATCGACGGCCGCCTCAACGGCCGCTACCTGTTGAGTACCCAGGGCGCGCTGGTGCTGGACCTGAGCTATGAGCGTGCCCGTGACGGGCGCAGGACCTCTTTCCACGATGACGTCGAGGCCTGGCAGGAAGACGGCTGCCACTGGCCCGCCATGCCCTGACGTCGCCCGGCGCGGGGGTCCGGCCTGCTTTATGCCGATTCCGGCAGCCTGATCGAGGTGCAGCGCGCGGCGCGTCGGGTATGACCCCCGTCAGTGGTAATGCTGCGCTGCGTTCGGTCACACTCGGGAACTTGTCGTTCTCAGTCACCCCTTCCGAGGCCTGCATGTCCCTGTTCCGGCGCAAGTCCCTAGATTCCGTCACCGTCCACGAAGCCGGCAGGCGTCTGATCCCGACGCTCAGCTGGCCGCACCTGATCGCGCTGGGTATTGGCGCCATCGTCGGTACCGGTATCTACACGCTGATCGGCGTCGGTGCCAACCTGGCCGGCCCGGCCGTGCTGATCTCCTTTGCCATCGCAGGTGCGGTCTGCGCCTGTGCGGCGCTGTCCTACGCCGAGCTGTCGACGATGATGCCGGCCGCCGGCAGTGCCTACACCTACAGCTACAGTGCACTGGGCGAGGTGTTCGCCTGGGTGGTGGGCTGGAGCCTGATCCTGGAGTACTCGCTGGTGGTGAGTACGGTGGCGGTGGGCTGGTCCGGCTACTTCGTCGGCTTCCTCGAATGGGTGCACACCCAGTTCGGCTGGAACGTGCACCTGCCAGCCTGGCTCGCCGCCGGCCCGCACGTGGAAGGCGGAATGATCAACCTGCCGGCGATCATCATCACCTGGCTGGTGGCCGGCATGCTGATGGCCGGCACCAAGGAAAGCGCCACGCTCAATGCGATCCTGGTGGTGTTCAAGCTGATCGCGCTGGCGATCTTCGTCGCCGTGGCCCTGCCCGCCTTCGACAGCGCCAACCTGCAGCCGTTCATGCCGTACGGCTTTGCCAAGTCGATGGGCCCCGACGGCGTCGAGCACGGCGTGATGGCGGCAGCGGCGATCATCTTCTTCGCCTTCTACGGCTTCGATGCGATCTCCACCGCCGCCGAGGAAACCAAGAACCCGGGCCGCGACCTGTCGATCGGCATCATCGGTTCGATGATCGGCTGCACCATCGTCTACGTGCTGGTGGCGCTGGCGGCAGTCGGTGCGATGAGCTACGCCGTGTTCGGCCACAGCGCCGAGCCGCTGGCGCTGATCATGCGCCAGCTGGGCCATCCGACCGCGGCAATGGTGATCGGCGTGATTGCGATCATCGCCCTGCCGACCGTGCTGCTGGCCTTCCTGTACGGCCAGAGCCGCATTTTCTTCGTGATGAGCCGCGATGGCCTGCTGCCGCGTGGCCTGTCCAAGGTCAACGCACGTACCGGCACGCCGGTGGCGACCACGTTGTTCACTGCGGTCGTGGTTTCGGCCCTGGCCGGCGTGGCGCGCCTGGACGAGATCGCCGCACTGGCCAACGCCGGTACCCTGGCCGCGTTCACTGCGGTAGGTATCTGCCTGGTGGTGCTGCGCCTGCGCGAGCCGAACCGTGAGCGCACCTTCCGCACGCCGCTGGCTTTCGTGGTCGGCCCGCTGGCCGCACTGGGCTGCATCTACCTGTTCGTCAGCCTGCCGCACACCACTCAGCTGTACTTCCTGCTGTGGAACGTGGCCGGCCTGGTGTTGTACTTCCTGTACAGCCGCCGCCACGCGCTGATCGCGAAATGAACGGATCACCGGTAGTGCCGGCCGCTGGCCGGCAACCCGCATCCTGTTGATAGGGCGATGCCGGCCAGCGGCCGGCACTGCCGCAGGGCGTTTCAACCGCCCTGCCTTGCGGCGTAATCCTGCGCCTGGCGCATCACCCGCAGCAGGTTGCCGCCCCAGATGCCGGCAATCTGCTTCTCGGTATAGCCCTTGCGCAGCAGCCACGCGGTGATCTTCGGCAGCTGGCTGACATCGGGCAGGTCACTCAGTCCGCCACCACCATCCCAATCCAGGCCGATGCCCACGTGCTCGGGGCCGACCACCGTGAGGATGTGCTCGAAGTGGGCGAAGAAGTCGTCCAGGCTGGCGTGGCGCACCGGATGCTCATGGTCCAGCGCCTGTTCGGCCTTCAGCAGGGCAACGCCCTGTTCGATGCCCATGCCTTCCCAGCCGCCCAGCTGCTTGCTCAGCGCTTCCTCGGCCTGTTTGCGCTCTGGCGTCTTTGCGGTGTCGATCAGGTAGCCGCCATAGGCGTTCACCTGGATCACGCCGCCGGCCTTGGCCAGCCTGCGCAGCCGCGCGTCATCAAGATTGCGCGGATGGTCGTAGACCGCCTTGGCCGAGCTGTGTGACAGCACGAACGGCACCGGCATCATCGCCAGCAGGTCGTCGAACACCGCGTCCGAGGCGTGCGACTGGTCGATCACGATGCCCAGCTTCACCGCCTGCCGCACCAGGTCCTTGCCGGCCGGGCTCAGGCCCTTCCACTCGGCCCCCTTGGGGTCGGTGGCCGAATCGGCGAACTCATTGTTGGCGAAGTGCACGGTGCTGAGCAGGCGCAGGCCTGCGCGGTGATAGAACGAGAGCAGGCTGGGGTCGGCCACCAGCGGGCTGGCGTTTTCCATGCTGATGTAGACCACGCGCTTGCCGGCGGCCTTGATCCGCGCCGCGTCATCGGCGGTCAATGCCAGCGCGAAACGCTCGGGATTGGCCGCCAGCATCTCGCGGATTTCCAGCAACCGCTGCAGGCCATGGTCACGCTCGGCCAGATGCGCTGCGGCGCTGCGATCGCCCTGGTCGGTGTAGATCGCCCAGAAGCCGCCGTCCAGCGCGCCTTCGACCATGCGCGGGTAATCCACCTGCGAGAGTGCGTTGCGGTCGTGGCGCTGTTCGATGTCGAAGCCGCTGCGGCCGAAGTTGGCCGGCGTATCGAGGTGGCTGTCGAGAGTGACCAGGCGCTGCTGCAGCGCCTTGGCACGGGCCAGCTCCTGCGCGCTGAACTCGATGGCGTGGACGGACAGCGGCGCGCACAGCGCCAGGGCGAGCACGACGGACAGGTGGCGCAACGAGGGCATGGGCTCTCACCGGCAATGGGAAGAGCCCGACCATAGCGCTGCGCCCGGCCTTTTTGTAGAGCCGAGCGTGGGCTCGGCTCTACAGAGATCGGCAGTGACGCGGTCAGTCCACCACGCGGCAGAACACGGCCTTCAGGTAACGCGATTCCTGCACGTGGGCCATGAACGGATGGTCCGGACCCGCACCAGCAACCTTCAGGATCTGGATCGTGCGGCCGGAGAAATAGGCCGCCCGGCGCAGCATGTCGAGGAACTGGTCCTCGGCCACCAGGCCGGTGCACGAGAAGGTGGCGAACAGGCCGCCCGGCTTGACCACGCCCAGCGCCAGCTTGTTCATGTCCAGGTACTTCTTCAGCGCGGTGATGACCTGGTCGCGGTCGCGGGTCATCTTCGCCGGGTCCAGGATCACCACGTCGTACTGCTCACCGCGGTTGGCGGCGTCGCGCAGCCACGGGAAGATGTCGGACTGGATGAACTTCGGGCGCACGTTGTTCAGGCGCGAATTGCCCTTGGCGATCTGGATCACGTCCTCGTCGATGTCGATGCCGATCACTTCGGAAGCACCACGCGCCGCTGCGTACACGGCAAAACCGCCGGTGTTGCAGCACAGGTCGAGCACGCTCTTGCCTTCCACCTGCTGGCTCAGCCACTCACGGTTCTCGCGCTGGTCGGCGAAGAAACCGGTCTTGTGCGCACCGGCCGGGTCGGCGCGGAACTTGATGCCGTACTCGGTGATCACCGACGCTTCGGTGGTGGTGTTGCCGTGGAAGTCGAAGCTTTCCTGCTTCTGCACGTGCTCGTCGGCGAAGCTGTGGAAACGGCAGCCGGGGAACTGCTCGCGCAGCGCATCGTAGATCCATTCGCGGTGGCGGAACATGCCGGCGGCGAAGAACTCGACCACCACCAGGTCGCCGTAGCGGTCCACCACCAGGCCGGACAGGCCGTCACCTTCGCTGTGCACGACACGCCAGGCGTCGGACACCGCGTCGAGCTTCAGCACCTCACGGCGCAGCGACACTGCCTGGGCGATCTTGCGCGAGAACCAGCCGGCATCCACCGGTACGTTCTGGTCGGTTTCAAGGATGCGCACGGCAATGCGCGAGTGCCCGTTGTAGAACCCGCGGCCAATGAACTCGCCATCGATGCCGACCACGTCGACGATGGAACCGGGCTTGGGCCGGACGGTCGGCTTCTCGACCAGTTTCTGGAAGATCCACGGGTGGCTGGAGCGCCACGCATTCTTGAGGCGGACAATCGGAAGGGGGGTATTCATCCACCCATTGTAAACCGGGCGCCGGGGTCAGTTCCCCGCAGGGGCTCCGACCCGGGCCGGCATGCCCACCAAGGTTGGCATCTACCAGAGCGGGGCGCGGAGCCCCGTTGGGGATCCGACCCCAGTGCAGGGGCATTTGACGGCGGCCCGGGCAGGCGGCAGAATCGGTCCCAGAAGGGGAGTAGCTCCCAGACGTTGTCGCCGTCATTTCGAGCCCGCAGGCTCCGGTGCAACGGCAGTTCCAGCCGACTGGAACTGCGAGCGAGACCTTCGCCGTACTGGCGAAGCTCTGTCCCTGGATCCCCCTCCCGATCCTCCGTTGCAGATCCTCGCCGTCCGGCCTGGCATTCATCTTTCCAACGGACATTCCCAATGCAGACGATCGGTAACGTGTGGTTGTGGGGCGGCTTCGCAGCGGTGGTGGTCATCGCCCTGCTGGTCGACCTCGTGTTGATGCGCCATGGTGGACCGCACAAGGTCACCTTCAAGGAGGCCTTGTGGTGGTCCATCGGCTGGGTCGCGCTGGCCCTGCTGTTCAACGCCGGCCTCTGGTACTACCTGAATGAGACCGCCGGCCAGGTCGTGGCCAACAAGGTCGGCCTCGAGTTCCTGACCGGCTACCTGGTCGAAAAGGCCCTGGCGGTCGACAACATCTTTGTCTTCCTGATGATCATGAGCT
This sequence comes from Stenotrophomonas sp. YJH_SMC_122, assembly GCF_059369535.1. Classification (NCBI taxonomy): domain Bacteria; kingdom Pseudomonadati; phylum Pseudomonadota; class Gammaproteobacteria; order Lysobacterales; family Lysobacteraceae; genus Stenotrophomonas; species Stenotrophomonas sp. YJH_SMC_122. Next base: position 49,637 of record NZ_JCAFST010000002.1, read on the forward strand.
ACTTCGCGGTGCCGGAGGAACAGCGCCAGAAGGTGCTGATCATCGGCATCCTGGGTGCGATCGTGCTGCGTACGATCATGATCTTCGCTGGCAGCGTGCTGATCAGCCAGTTCCATTGGCTGCTCTACGTGTTCGGCGCCTTCCTGCTGTTCACCGGTTGGAAGATGTGGTTCGCCGCCGGCCAGGAACCGGACCTGGAGACCAATCCGGCCTTGCGCTGGATGCGCAAGCACCTGCGCCTGCTGCCGGGCTATGAAGGCAATGCGCTGAGCGTGAAGCGTGATGGCGTGCGCTGGTTCACCCCGCTGTTCGCGGTGCTGATCCTGATTGCGGTCACCGACGTGATCTTCGCCGTGGACAGCATCCCGGCGATCTTCGCGATCACCACCGACCCGTTCATCGTGCTCACCTCCAACGTGTTCGCGGTGCTGGGCCTGCGCGCGATGTTCTTCCTGCTGGCCGGCATGGCCGACCGCTTCCACCTGCTGCCGTACGGCCTGGCACTGGTGTTGGGCTTCATCGGCATCAAGATGATGATCATCGACCTGTTCAAGATCCCGACCCCGGTCTCGCTGGGCGTGGTCGCGGTGATCATCGCCGCCACCGTGGTGCTGAGCCTGAAGTACCCGCCGAAGGAAGGCGAAGGCCAGGCCTGAGCCTGACCCGTTGAACGGCGTGGCCGGTGGGATTGTCCCGCCGGCCGCCTCCACTCTCCCGTTGCGGTGGCCTTGGTTTCGCGCCAGTCACCGCCATTGCTGAGGTATGGACAACAACGCGCCCCTGCCCGCCGGCGACGTGCCGGCCCCCCGCAATGATCGCTCGCGCATCCTGCGGGCGTTCAATGTCAGCCTGGCCGCCGTGCTGGTGCTGGTGGCCGTGTTCGCCCTGCAGGGCACCTTCGACTGGCGACCGTGGGCGGTCGCGCCGCTGGAAGCCAAGGGCCTGCTCGGCCTGATCGGCGGCCCGATGCTGCATGCCTCGGTCGAGCACATCGCCGCCAACAGCATCGCGATCCTGATCCTCGGCACGCTCGCCGGCAGCGTGTATCCGAAAGCCACCGTACGCGCGCTGCCCCTGCTTTGGCTGGGTTCGGGCCTCGGCGCGTGGATGCTGGGCAATCCGGGTAGCGTGCACCTGGGCGCCAGTGGCGTCACCCATGGCCTGATGTTCCTGCTGGCCAGCCTCGGCCTGCTGCGCCGCGACCGTGCGGCGATTGCCACCGGCCTGATCGGCATGCTGTTCTACGGCGGCATGCTGATGACCATCCTGCCGCACGCCGATGGTGTGTCCTGGCAGTCGCACATGGGCGGCGCCTTCGCCGGCATCATCGCCGCGCTGCTGTTCCGCAACGCCGACCCACTGCCACCGCGCCAGCGTTACAGCTGGGAAGACGAAGAAGACGAGGCCGAGCCGCTGTCCGACGAGGAACTGGAGCCGCCGTCACCGCAGCGCGTACCGGTGCTGTGGCAGCCTCGCGAGGGCCAGGACTACGTGGTGATCCCGTTCCGCCGCCCGGACGAACCGCGCGGTTGAGGTGACGGTAGTGCCGGCCGCTGGCCGGTACCCGGATGCCGGCCAGCGGCCGGCACTACCGGGACGGTCAGTTCCCCGCCGCGCCCATCCCATCCACCGCCTGCCGGCCCAGCGCCGGGTCATCGGTGAAGAACGCATCGATACCCGTCGCCAGGTAAGCCCGCATCTCGGCGATCGATCCCTCGGCATTGCGCGCGCTGTCGGCGCCCTGGCGCAGGTTGCTGGGCTGGAAGTGGTTTTCCGGCCGGAAGGTGTACGGAATCACCATCAACCCGGCGGCATGCGCATCACGTACCAGCGAGGTCGGCGTGCCCAGCGCGCCCTTGGCATCCAGTGGAATGATCGAACGCAGCTCGGGGCCGATACCGTCGGCGTAGCCGGCGATGTCCTTCAGGCCGGCCGGGGTCATCATCTGCGCATAGGTCAGCGCGCCGCCGGCCTGGGCGATGTCGGCCGGCTGGGTATCGCCCTTCCACAGCAGCTGCAGCAGCCGGATGTTGCTGCCCCGGCCGATCCTGCCGCGCAGGTAGCGCAGGTTGGCGGTCTCGAACGACTGGATCGTGACCGGCCCGACATTGGTGTACGCGTTGCCACGCAGTGCGGCCAGCAGTTTGTCTTCCATCGGCAGGCCGATGGACTGGAAGTAGGTCGGGTGCTTGATCTCCGGCACCAGGCCGATGCCGCGGTTGGCACGTCCGGCCTGCTGGACCAGGAAGGCCAGGATCTCGTCCAGGCTGGCGATGCGGAACTGGCCGTCGTAGGCGGTACTGCGCAGCTCCGGCAGGCGCTCGCGCGCATACAGGGTCTTCAGCTCGGCCAGGGTGAAGTCTTCGGTGAACCAGCCGTCGACCTTCTGACCGTCGATCACCTTGCTCGTGCGGCGGCTGGCGAACTCTGGATGCGAGGCGACGTCGGTGGTGCCGCCGATCTCGTTCTCGTGCCGTGCCACCATCACCCCGTCCCTGGTCATCACCAGGTCCGGTTCGATGTAGTCGGCGCCATCGGCGATCGCCTGCGCGTACGACGCCAGGGTGTGCTCGGGCAGCAGCGCGCTTGCCCCGCGATGGCCGTAGACCGACGCCTTGGGTGCGGCCGGGGTGGAGGATTCAGCACTCATGGCCACCGATGGTGCCACGGCCAGCGACAACAGCAACGCACAACCCCACGACTTCACTGCGACTTCCCCAAGCGGTATGTGATGGCCGTCAGTATGCGGCGGCAATGTGACAGGTGGGGGAAGCCTGCACCTGTGGAGCCGAGCCCATGCTCGGCTGACCGGTAGGACAGCCGAGCACGTGCTCGGCTCTACAGTTACTTGCCGATGCAGAAGCTCGAGAAGATCCTTCCCAGCAGATCATCGGCACTCATCTGCCCGGTGATCTCGCCCAGTGCGTCATGGGCCAGCCGCAATTCCTCGGCGGCCAGTTCCAGGTGCTCATGCGCCAGCTCGCCATCGGCGCGCTGCGCGTGTTCCTGCGCTCGCTCGATCGCATCCACATGGCGCGTGCGCGCGGAGAACTCGCCGTCCACCTGCTCCCCTGCCCCGGCCGAGGCAATCGAACGCAGGCGCGCATGCAGGTCGTCCAGCCCGGCGCCGGTGGCTGCCGAAACGAACACGCGGTCCGGGTCGTCCAGTGCCGGCAGCACACCGAGCAGGTCCGACTTGTTGTGGATGTAGATCTTGTGCGGCACCGCTGCCACGGCATCACCCAACGCCGCCTGCCCGGCCGCCGGATCGCGCGCGTCGAGCACGATCAGCGCCAGGTCGGTGCGCTCGATTTCCACGTGCGCGCGGCGCATGCCTTCGCGTTCGATGGCGTCGCCACCGTCGCGCAGGCCGGCGGTGTCGACCAGGGTCAGCTCCAGGCCATCCAGGCGGATGGTCTCGCGCAGGGTATCGCGGGTGGTGCCGGCGATGTCGGTGACGATGGCGCGTTCGCTGCCGGCCAGTGCGTTCAGCAGTGAACTCTTGCCCGCATTGGGCGGCCCGATCAGTACCGCGTGCAGGCCATCGCGCAGGCGACGACCGCGTTCGGCGTCGCGGCGCAGCAGGGCCAGATCATTGCGCGCCTGCTCCAGCCCACGCCGCACCTGCGCACCGCCAAGGGTATCCAGCGGTTCGTCGGCGAAGTCGATGGCCGCTTCCACGTGGATGCGAAGCAGCACCAGCTGCTCGACCACGGCGTCGATGCGCCGCGAGAACACGCCATCCAGCGAGCGGCGTGCCGCGCGCGCGGCACGGTTGTCACCGGCCGCGATCAGGTCGGCGATGGCTTCGGCCTGGGCCAGGTCGAGTTTGCCGTTGAGGAACGCGCGTTCGCTGAACTCACCCGGCCGCGCCTGGCGCGCACCGAGCGCAATGCAGCGCGCGACCAGTTGCTGCAGCAGCACCGGGCTGCCGTGCCCCTGCAGTTCCACCACCTCTTCGCCGGTGAAGCTGTTCGGCGCCGGGAACCACAGCACGATGCCATCGTCGATGACTTCGCCATCGGCATCGCGCAGGCGCGCATAGTGCGCATGGCGCGGCCGCAGCGCGGGCGCGCCCAGCGCGCGGGCGATCGCCGCGGCGCGCGGGCCGGACAGGCGCAGCAGGCCGACACCGCCGGCGCCCGGCGCGCTGGCAATGGCCACGATGGTGTCGGTGCGGATCGCGTCGTTCATGGCTCAGAGCTTCTCCAGCTGCGCGCGTGCCTGCGCGGCACCACTGCCCTGCGGCTGCAGCGCCAGATAGGTGGTATAGGCCTGCTTCGCCTTGGCCTTGTCGCCCGCGTTGAAGTAGGCATCGCCCAGGTTCAGATAGGCCACGGCGCGCGAGGGGTCGATCTTCAGCGTGTTCTCCAGCCAGCGCGCGGCTTCGGCATAGCGTTGCTGGCGGTAGTAGACAAAGCCGAGGTTGTTCGCCGCTTGGGCAAAGTCAGGACGCAGCTTCAGCGCTTCGGTGAACTGCGCGGCTGCCTCGTCGTACTGCTTCTCGCGGTACAGCTGCAGGCCGCGGTCATTGGCCTGCTGCGCGCGCTGGCGGTCGGACGCCGGCCCGGCGGAAGGCACCACCAGCTGGGCCTTGCCGCCCTGCAGGTCAGCCACCGTCACCGGTGCCTGGCTGCCCTTGGCCTCGCTGGCGGCATCCATCTTGTTGTTCAGCGCGATCGCATCGGCGGTCAGCTGGCGCGTATCAGCGTTGAGGAATTCCTGGCTGTCCGGGACCTGGAACACGAACTCCCCGCCCTGCGAACCGGGCAGGCTGCCGAAGGCCGGGGTCTGGTGCGAGACCGCCGACACGGCCGGCGCCACGTAGGCGGCCAGCTCGGTACCGGTGATCAGGCCATCGCCGTTGAGATCCCCCTTCCCGGCCAGCGCCTGCAGCAGCACCCAGGTAAATACCGAGTGGCCATTCGGGCCGGCATCGGCCACCTGCTGGTCGGCACCACCGGCGGTCAGCATCTGCCGCGCGCTGCGGCGCGCGTTCTCGCGCAGGAACGACGACGACGACGGGCCGCCACGGGTCAGGCCCAGGCCGCTGTAGCAGGCATCCATCACGAACATCACATGCTTGGCCTGCATGCTTTCGGCAATGTTCTGGATGTCGGTCATCGCAATCGCGTCGGTGGCGAGTTCCTTCGGATCCGAATCGACCGGGATGATGTAGCCGAGGTCGCGCCCGGAGGCGAGCTGGCGGGTCGCGCCGTGGCCAGCGAAGAATACGAACACGCGGTCGTTCTTTCCGGTGCGATCGTCAGCCAGGCGATCGTGGAAGGCCGCGAGGATGTTGTTGCGCGTGGCCTGCTCGTTCTTCAGCACGATCACCTGCGAGGACGGGAAGCCGAACTGCCCGGTGAGGGTATCGGCCACCGCCTGCGCGTCATGGCTGGCGTATTCCAGCTTCGGCCACTTGGCGTAGTTGTCGATGCCGACCACGATCGCCCACGACTTCTCGTAGCCGGTGGTGACGGTGGCGGCACCGGCATCACCCTTGCGCGCACGGGCCACGGTGAAGTCGCGGCCGTTCCAGCCGGCGAACTGGTAACCCTCGGCGATCAGCCGGTCGAGGATCTGCGGCAGCGCCTTGACTGCACGATCGTGGATATCGTGGAACAGGATGATGCCGCGCTGTTCCTTGTTCACCTGGTCCAGCACGCGCTGCACGATCGACTCTGGCACCGGGTCGGCCCAGTCCATCGAATCGATGTTCCACATGATCGACTTCAGCCCGGCCTCGTTGAGCAGCTGCAGGCCTTCGGCATTGCGCGCACCATACGGGAAGCGGAACAGCGGCGCGCGCTTGCTGTCGACATCCTTCAGCAGCGTGTCGGTGTCAAGCACCTGCTGGCGCAGGGCGTCGCCGGTGGTGCGCGAGAGCTGGGCGTGGGTCAGGCTGTGGTTGCCGACCGCATAGCCTTCTTCCATCAGGTTGCGGCTGATCTTCGCCATCGGCCCGAGGCTGACCTTGCCATCGGCCTCGACCTTGCCCAGGTTGCGGCCCACCTCGAAGAACACGCCCGGCACGTCGTAGCGCTTGAGGATGGCCACCACTTCATCGGTGTAGGCCTTGTGCGGGCCATCGTCGAAGGTCAGCACCACGGTCTTGGCCGGCAGGTCGCGGCCGAAGATCTCGCGGTCGCTGTCCTTCATCGACATCGGATACGGCTCGATCACCCCGTAGTCGCGCAGGATCGCTTCACGGCTGTAGTCCCTGTGCAGGTGGGCGATGTAGTCGTCCCACTTCTCGCGCTTCAGTTCGATGGCGCGTGTGCGCTCGAAGCGGCTGAAGATGCGGGTCAGTTCCTGGTTGTAGTTGCGCTCGATCTCATCGAGTGCTTCCAGATCCTCACCGATGCGCTGGTGCAGCTTCACCGCCGGCAGCGAGGAATCGGTGCCGACCCGCTCATGCAGGTCACGCAGCACTTCACGGAAGGCCAGGCGATCGGCGTCGAACAGTTCGGGCGCAGACTCGATGTAGTCCAGCACCGTGCCGAGGGTGGCAAAGCGCTGCGGGCTGGAACCGCGCAGCAGGGTGTCGAACTGCGCGGCGATGATCGTGCGCTGTTCCAGGCCATCGTGGAACAGCTGCTGTCCCACACGCGTGGAGGTGCCGCGGTCGGCGGTCGACTGCTGCTCCTCGTCGGCCAGCAGCACGATGATCCGGCGGTAGCCATCGAGCTGCTTCTGCAGCGCTGCCAGCAACGGCGCAGCGGCAGGATCGGCGGCAGCCGCAGCCTGCGCGCTCGCCTGGGTGACGGTGGTCGCCGGCGCCTTCGCGTCCTTGTCACCGCAGCCGGCAACAACCAGGGTCAACAACAGCGAAGGCAGGAACAGGCGGAACGACGACGCACGCATGGCGGACTCGAAGATGGGAGGAACGGTGTGCAGGCGATTCTAACGCCGCATGCGAAAAGCCCGCCTTGCGGCGGGCTTCTGCTGGGGTCGGTCGGCCAGCGGCCGGCTCTACCGATTACTTCTTCTTGACCGGGGCCGGAGCGGTGGTGGCCGGGACCGGCTCGCCGCCGTGGCGCTTGGTCATCCACCACTGCTGCAGCAGGCCCAGGCCGCCGTTGACCACCCAGTACAGGACCAGGCCGGACGGCATGAAGGCCATCATGACGCCGAACACCAGCGGCATGAACTGCATCATCTTCTGCTGCATCGGGTCCATGCCCGGTGCCGGGGTCAGCTTCTGGGTGAACCACATCACTGCCACGTTGATCACCGGCAGGATGAAGTACGGGTCGCGTGCAGTGAGGTCCTGGATCCAGCCGAACCAGGGCGCCTGGCGCAGTTCGACCGATTCCACCAGCACCCAGTACAGGGCGAAGAAGATCGGCATCTGGATGAGGATCGGCAGGCAGCCGCCCATCGGATTGATCTTTTCCTTCTTGTACAGCTCCATCATCGCGGTCTGGAACTTCTGGCGGTCATCGCCATAGCGTTCCTTCAGCTGCGCGATGCGCGGCTGGAAGCGACGCATCTTGGCACCGCTCTTGTACTGGGTCGCCGACAGCGGGTACAGCACCAGCTTCAGCAGCACCACCAGGCCGACGATCGCCCAGCCCCAGTTGCCGACCAGCTTGTGCACCTGGTTCAGCACCCAGAACAGGCCCTGGCCGATCACCGCCATCATCGAGAAGCGGCTGTAGTCGACCACGCGGTCCAGGCCCGGCACGTCTTCCTTGGCAATCAGGTTGACCAGCTTCGGGCCGACCCACAGCCGGGCCTCGGTGCTGGTGGACTGGCCCGGGGCCACGGTGAAGGCCGGGCCGCGCGCTTCGATCAGGTCGCGACCGGCCACCTGCGACAGTACGTAGTGTGCGGTCTGGTCCTTCTGCGGGATCCAGGCGGTGAAGAAGTGGTGCTGCAGCATCGCCAGCCAGCCGCCGGTGATGTTCTGGTTGAGCGTGCCGTCTTCCAGGTAGTCCTTGAACGCACGGCGCTGGTACTTCTTGTCGTTGTCGTACCAGGTGGCGCCGTTGAAGCTGAAGGAGTCCGGGTTGGTCATGCTCCGCGACAGGATGGTCGGGGTACGGTCCAGGGTGCGGTAGACGTAACCGTTCCACGGTGCGGTGCCGGCATTGCTGACCTCGTCCTTGAAGCGCACGGCGTACTCGTTGCGCGAGACGGTCAGGGTGCGCTTGATGGTCACGCCGTTGTCGGCGGTCCACACGAACGGGATCTGCAGCTCGTTCTGGCCCTTGGCCAGCACGAAGTCCTTGGTGTCACCGACCAGCTTGAAGCCGTCGGCGCCGGGAACCGGGGTGTTCTTGTCTTCGCTGGCCCAGCCACTGATCGCGCTGTACGGATGCGCGGGGTCTTCGGTCAGCAGGCGAACCGGCGGGCTGCCTTCGTCCTTGGTCTGCGGGAACTGCAGCAGCTCGGCGTCGAGCACGCGGCCACCATCAAGCACCAGGCGCAGCACGTCGGTGGTGACGGTCACGCGCTGGCTGGCCGGGGTGGCACTGGCCTGCGCCTGCACAGCGGCCTGGCCCGGGGCGCCCGGGACCTGTGCACTGGGAATGCTGCCCGAGGCAGCGCCCGGAACACTCTGTGCGGCAGCCGGGGCCGACGTGGTCGTCGGTGGCGGGGTCGGAGCAGCCTTTTCACGGCTCCACTCCATCCACAGCAGCACGGCCACCATCAGCCAGGCAAAAATGAGGAATACGCGGGTCTGGTTCATCAGCGGACAGGCTCGGCGGGGCCGGGACGCGATGCCGGCTCGGTCAAAGAAGAAGTTGCGATGCCATCAGGCGGCGGCATTGTGCCGTCCACGCCCGGCGCGGGCAATGCACGCAGGCGACGCAGCAGGCGCAGGAAGGCCTGGCGGATCTCGTCGTTGCTGGCGGAACGCGCAGCACTACGGGCCACGACGACGAAGTCGCCTGGCTGGATATCGGTACGTGTCTGACGCAGGATGTCGCGCAGGACGCGCTTGATCCGGTTACGCCCGACGGCGTTCGGATCGACCTTGCGGGAAACCGCCAGACCCAGCCTGGCCGGCCGGTCAGCCGGCAGCCAGTGCAGGGTCATCAGCGGATCGGACACACGGCGGGCGCCGTTGAAGACCGTTGAGTATTCGGCACGCGTGCGAACCCGCGCAGAGCGAGGGAATCGCTTGCGCGGGTCTGCAGTATTCACTGTCGAAGGGATTGCGTCTGCCGCGGGGTGCGGCATGGCAATCAGGCGCTCAGGACTTTGCGGCCCTTGGCGCGGCGACGCGACAGGATCTTGCGGCCGTCAGCGGTCTTCATACGGGCACGGAAGCCGTGGTCGCGCTTACGCTTGAGGTTGCTGGGCTGGTAGGTGCGCTTCGTGGCCATTGGGGGCCTCTCGTATGAATGGGACGGAAAGAACCGGAAATTCTAGAGAGGTCTCCCCCCTCACGTCAACCCCTGGGGACTACGCGAATTCACCGGGCTGTGCAATAGCTGTGGATGTTTTTGTGAATAAGTAGGGGACAAGCATTCCGAAGGCGGGCGCTCGGTGGTAGTCTGAGCCATCCATTTCCCCCCTTTCCGGCCTGTGTCTGGGCGCCTTGTCGCGTCCATGCCCCGGCCACCGGACGATTATTGCTGATGGATGCCTGGTCCCGTAGTCTCGAGCGCCTCGAAGCGGAGTTCCCGCCGGAAGACGTTCATACCTGGTTGAAGCCGCTGCAGGCCGATCTGCGCGTGGACAGCCTGGTGCTGTATGCACCCAATGCCTTCATCGTCGATCAGGTCCGCGAGCTGTACCTGGCCCGGATCCGCGAACTGCTGGCGCACTTCGCCGGGTTCAGCGACGTTTTTCTTGAAATCGGCTCGCGCCCGCGCCCCGTGGAGGCGCAGAACGCGCCGGTTTCCACGTCGTCGGCGCCTGTGTCCAGCGAACCGCAGGTGCCGTTTGCCGGCAATCTGGACAATCACTACACCTTCGCCAACTTCGTCGAAGGGCGCAGCAACCAGCTGGGCCTGGCCGCTGCCTTCCAGGCAGCGCAGAAGCCGGGCGACCGGGCCCACAATCCGCTGCTGCTGTACGGAGGCACCGGCCTGGGCAAGACCCACCTGATGTTCGCCGCCGGCAACGCGATGCGCCAGGCCAATCCAGGCGCGAAGGTGCTGTACCTGCGTTCGGAACAGTTCTTCAGCGCCATGATCCGGGCCCTGCAGGAAAAGACCATGGATCAGTTCAAGCGCCAGTTCCAGCAGGTGGACGCGCTGCTGATCGATGACATCCAGTTCTTCGCCGGCAAGGACCGCACGCAGGAAGAGTTCTTCCACACCTTCAACGCGTTGTTCGATGGCAAGCAGCAGATCATCCTGACCTGCGACCGCTATCCGCGCGAGGTCGAAGGCCTGGAAGCGCGCCTGAAGTCGCGGCTTGCCTGGGGCCTGTCGGTCGCGATCGAACCGCCGGACTTCGAGACCCGCGCCGCGATCGTGCTGGCCAAGGCGCGCGAACGCGGTGCCGAGATTCCCGATGATGTTGCGTTCCTGATCGCCAAGAAGATGCGCTCCAACGTGCGTGACCTCGAGGGCGCGCTCAATACCCTGACCGCCCGCGCCAACTTCACCGGCCGCGCGATCACCACCGAATTCGCCCAGGAAACCCTGCGCGACCTGCTGCGCGCCCAGCAGCAGGCGATCAGCATTCCCAACATCCAGAAAACCGTTGCCGACTACTACGGCCTGCAGATCAAGGATCTGCTGTCGAAGCGTCGGACCCGCTCGCTCGCCCGCCCCCGCCAGGTCGCCATGGCGCTGACCAAGGAACTGACCGAGCACAGCCTGCCCGAGATCGGCGACGCCTTTGCCGGTCGCGATCACACCACGGTGCTGCATGCCTGCCGCCAGATCCGGACCCTGATGGAAACCGACGGCAAGCTCCGCGAGGACTGGGACAAGCTGATCCGGAAGCTGAGCGAATGATGCACGGATGCCGATGAGGCGTCATCGCACAAAACGGTGCAGAATCCGGTAGCAAGCGCGGGACACGTTGTGGATAAAAATGGCGTCTGAAATCCCGTCGAATTTATCCACAGCTTTCCCCACCCCTTGGGGGTCGGTAATACAGAGGGTTTCGATGCCTGAAACACCTTTATTTACAAAGACTTAGCATTGTTTTCCAGCGATTCTGTCTCTACCAGCACCACCAAGCTTTTGATTTATTCCACATTTTTTAAAGCATAGGGGCACGGAACCACATGCGTTTCACACTGCAGCGCGAAGCCTTTCTCAAGCCGTTGGCACAGGTCGTCAACGTGGTCGAACGCCGCCAGACCCTTCCGGTTCTGGCCAATTTCCTGGTCCAGGTGCAGAACGGCCAGCTGTCGCTGACCGGTACCGACCTGGAAGTGGAGATGGTGTCGCGGATCGCGGTTGAAGATGCCCAAGACGGCGAAACCACCATTCCCGCCCGCAAGCTGTTCGAGATCATCCGCGCCCTGCCCGATGGCAGCCGGATCACCGTCTCGCAGACCGGAGACAAGATCACCGTGCAGGCCGGTCGTAGCCGCTTCACCCTGGCAACCCTGCCCTCCAATGACTTCCCGTCGGTTGACGAAGTGGAAGCCACTGAGCGCGTGGCCATCGGCGAAGCGACCCTGAAGGAGCTGATCGAGCGCACCGCGTTCGCGATGGCCCAGCAGGACGTACGCTATTACCTCAATGGCCTGCTGTTCGATCTGCGCGGTGATGCCCTGCGTACCGTCGCCACCGACGGCCACCGTCTGGCGCTGTGTGAAACCGAACTGGCCAAGCCGAGCGGTTCCAAGCGCCAGATCATCGTGCCGCGCAAGGGCGTGACCGAGCTTCAGCGCCTGCTGGAAAGCGGTGATCGCGAGATCGAGCTGGAAGTCGGCCGCAGCCACGTCCGCGTCAAGCGCGACGATGTCACCTTCACCTCCAAGCTGATCGATGGCCGTTTCCCGGATTACGAAGCGGTGATTCCGATCGGTGCCGACCGTGAAGTGAAGGTTGATCGTGAAGCGCTGCGCGCCTCGCTGCAGCGCGCTGCGATCCTGTCCAACGAGAAGTACCGCGGTATCCGCGTGGAAGTCTCGCCGGGCAACCTGAAGATCAGCGCGCACAACCCGGAGCAGGAAGAAGCCCAGGAAGAGATCGAAGCCGACACCACGGTCAGCGATCTGGCCATTGGCTTCAACGTGAACTACCTGCTGGATGCCCTCTCCGCCCTGCGCGATGAGGAAGTCATCATCCAGCTGCGCGACTCCAACTCCTCGGCGCTGGTGCGTGAGTCCAGCAGCGAGAAGTCGCGCCACGTGGTCATGCCGCTGCGTCTCTGACATCAGCTCGGTTCCACGTGGAACATAACGACGCCCGGGGACGCTCCCGGGCGTTTTTTTTTGCACGTTCCACGTGGATCATCGGGACTACCCTTTCAAGCGCGGATTTCGGACGGAAAGCATCTTCCCTGTTGGACCCGGTTGCGTGCGGTTTGCTTACCACGCCCGCTGCCGACGGGGACTTTGAGTCGATGCCAGGGACTGCTTCCGAATCAGCTTTGATCGGAGCCGGTAGCTGGAGTCTCAACGCAGTTGCTATGGACCTGGTCGGATGCCGAAGCGCATCCACGCTGCGGCGACGGTGCTCGCCATTTCTGAAATCCTCTCTGTCCACAGGAGTCATTCGGGGCAGATCGGGCCAAGCCTAGCTTCTAAATCTGGGTATAAATCTAAAGCATGGTGGTGATGGTGGAGCCAGATTTCGTGGAAAAATGTGTTATCTACATGATCTAAAAGGGATTTATGTGGGTGAAACCCCCTGTATAGAGGCGCCTCAGGCTGGGGGGGAACCTGTGGATAGTTTCCAGACCCAAGCAAAAGGGCTTTTTTATCCACAGATTGCCCATACCTTGTGTATAAGTCATACAGGGCCGCTGTGGACAGCGTGAAACCAATGGGCCGGATTCTTTGAAATCTGTGGAACCTCCCAGGGCATCTGATCGCAGATTTGGAGGAATCCGGGCGCCCGCCCGTTCACCCGGCCGGCCAAGCGCTCGCCAAACACCTGCGGCAGTGGTCCTGAAATCGTCGAAATCTGGGGGGCCACACCCCGCAACCCTGTGCAGAATTGAAGGAATTTCAGCTGCGTCCGGAGCTGGAAGCGGGCATGCCGTGAACTGGCGCCACGTGGAACCCGCGATCAGTGGGTGCGCAGGAGCTTCTGCTCCGCATCGATGCGGTGCAGCGCGTCCGGCTTGACCGATGCAGTAAGCTGATGGATTCCCTGCCCCTCTACCGCCTCGAGCGGATGGTCGTTCGCGCCCCATGCTTATCCGCCGCCTCGCCTTGCACCAACTGCGTCGCTTCAGTGCGGTGGATCTTTCGCCCCAGCCGGGGCTGAACCTGCTCACTGGCGACAACGGTGCCGGCAAGACCAGCGTGCTGGAGGCCCTGCATCTGATGGCCTATGGCCGCAGCTTCCGCGGCCGGGTCCGCGATGGACTGGTACGCCAGGGCCAGGAGGCGCTGGAAATCTTCGTGGAATGGGACGAACAGCGTGCCGACCATGCGCCGCATCGCCGAAAGGCCGGCCTGCGCCACAGTGGCCAGGACTGGAAGGGACGATTGGACGGCGAAGATGTGGCTCAGCTCGGCAACCTCTGCGCAGCGCTGGCGGTAGTGACGTTCGAGCCCGGCAGCCATGCGCTGGTCAGCGGCGGTGGCGAGCCCCGCCGTCGCTTCCTGGATTGGGGCTTGTTCCACGTGGAACCTGATTTCCTGTCCCTGTGGCGCCGCTATTCAAGGGCGCTGAAGCAGCGCAATGCCCTGCTCAAGCAGGGCGGCCCGTCGCGGATGCTGGACACCTGGGATCACGAGTTGGCTGAGGCCGGAGAGCCCCTTACCAGCCGGCGTCAGCACTACTTGGAGCGGCTGCAGCAGCGTGCCGTGGCGCTGGCTGCCAGTTTGGCGCCGCAACTCGGCATCCAGGCACTGGAACTCAGTCCGGGCTGGCGTCGGCATGAGCTTCCCCTGGCGGATGCTCTGCTTCTGGCCAGGGATCGTGACCGCCAGGCCGGGTACACCTCGGTTGGGCCGCACCGGGCGGACTGGAGCGTGGATTTCCACAGCATTCCTGGTCGCGATGCACTGTCACGCGGTCAGGCCAAGCTGACTGCATTGGCGTGCCTGCTGGCGCAGGCAGAGGACTATGCAGAACAGCGCGGCGAATGGCCGGTGATCGCACTGGACGATCTGGCCTCCGAACTGGATCGTACCCACCAGGCGCGGGTACTGGAGCGCCTGCTCACTGGCCCGGCGCAGATCTTCGTCACCGCTACTGAACCCCCGGCGGCCCTGCAGGACCTGCCCCGGATCGCCCGGTTCCACGTGGAACATGCACAGATCGTGGCTGTGCCATAGTGGGCACATCAGGGCCACTCGACCCCGGCTGGTATAATTCGGGTTGGAATCCTTTCATTCTCGGCACATCGCCTCAGGCGGTGTCCGACCTGCGGAGCCTACGGCAAGCGCAATGAGCGACGAACAGAACACCCCGGCAAACAACGGCAATTACGACGCCAACAGCATTACCGCCCTGGAAGGCCTGGAGGCTGTCCGCAAGCGACCCGGCATGTACATCGGTGACGTGCATGACGGCACCGGTCTGCACCACATGGTGTTCGAGGTTGTCGACAACTCGATCGACGAAGCGCTGGCCGGCCACGCCGACCATGTCGCGGTGACGATCCACGCTGACGGCTCGGTCTCGGTGTCCGACAACGGTCGCGGCATTCCGACCGGCAAGCACGAGCAGATGAGCGCCAAGCTCGGTCGCGAGGTCTCCGCCGCCGAAGTGGTGATGACCGTCCTGCATGCAGGCGGCAAGTTCGACGACAACAGCTACAAGGTTTCCGGCGGCCTGCACGGCGTCGGCGTCAGCGTGGTCAACGCGCTGTCGCAGAAGCTGCTGGTGGACGTGTTCCAGAACGGCTCCCACTACCAGCAGGAGTTCAGCAACGGCGCAGCCGTGACCCCGCTCGCCAAGCTGGAAGCCACCACCAAGCGTGGCACCACCGTGCGCTTCTGGCCGTCCACCGTCGCCTTCCACGACAACGTGGAATTCCACTACGACATCCTGGCCCGCCGTCTGCGCGAGTTGTCGTTCCTGAACTCCGGCGTCAAGATCGTTCTTGCCGACGAGCGTGGCGACGGCCGTCGCGATGACTTCCACTACGAAGGCGGCATCCGCAGCTTCGTGGAGCATCTGGCCCAGCTGAAGACCCCGCTGCACCCGAATGTCATCTCCGTCACCGGCGAGCACAACGGCATCGTCGTGGAGGTGGCGCTGCAGTGGACCGACTCCTACCAGGAGACGATGTACTGCTTCACCAACAACATCCCGCAGAAGGACGGCGGTACCCACCTCGCCGGTTTCCGCGGTGCGCTGACCCGCGTGCTCAACAACTACATCGAGCAGAACGGCATCGCCAAGCAGGCCAAGATCAACCTGACCGGCGATGACATGCGCGAAGGCATGATCGCGGTGCTGTCGGTGAAGGTGCCGGACCCGAGCTTCTCCAGCCAGACCAAGGAAAAGCTGGTCAGCTCCGACGTGCGTCCGGCGGTGGAAAACGCCTTCGGTGCGCGCCTGGAAGAGTTCCTGCAGGAAAACCCGAACGAAGCCAAGGCGATCGCCGGCAAGATCGTCGATGCCGCCCGTGCACGTGAAGCTGCGCGCAAGGCCCGCGACCTGACCCGCCGCAAGGGCGCGCTGGATATCGCCGGCCTGCCGGGCAAGCTGGCCGACTGCCAGGAAAAGGATCCGGCGCTGTCCGAACTGTTCATCGTCGAGGGTGACTCGGCAGGTGGCTCGGCCAAGCAGGGCCGCAACCGAAAGAACCAGGCGGTGCTGCCGCTGCGCGGCAAGATCCTCAACGTGGAACGCGCGCGCTTCGACCGCATGCTGTCCTCCGACCAGGTCGGTACGCTGATCACCGCACTGGGCACCGGCATCGGCCGTGACGAGTACAACCCGGACAAGCTGCGTTACCACAAGATCATCATCATGACCGACGCCGACGTCGACGGCGCCCACATCCGCACCCTGCTGCTGACGTTCTTCTACCGTCAGATGCCGGAGCTGATCGAGCGCGGTTACGTCTACATCGGCCTGCCGCCGCTGTACAAGATCAAGCAGGGCAAGCAGGAGCTGTACCTGAAGGATGACCCGGCGCTGGACAGCTACCTGGCCAGCAGCGCAGTGGAAAACGCTTCACTGGTGCCGGCCACCGGCGAGCCCGGCATCGAAGGCCTTGCGCTGGAGAAGCTGCTGCTGGCCTACGCCGCCGCGCTCGATTCCATCGAACGCAACGCGCACCGTTATGACCGCAACCTGCTCGAAGCGCTGGTCGATTTCGTGCCGATGGACATGGACAGCCTGCGCAATGCGGGCGAAGGCGAAGGCCTGGATGCGCTGGCCAAGCGCCTCAACCAGGGCAGCCTGGGCAGCCCGCGTTTCAGCCTGGAACTGCAGGAGGCCAACGAGGAGCGCCCCGCCGCCGTGCTGGTGACCCGTCGCCACATGGGCGAGGAGCACATCCAGGTGCTGCCGATGTCGGCGTTCGAGAGTGGCGAACTGCGTGCGATCCACCAGGCCTCCAAGCTGCTGCACGGGCTGGTGCGCGAAGGTGCAACGATTTCCCGCGGCGCCAAGTCGATCGAAGTCGACAGCTTCGCGAAGGCGCAGAACTGGCTGCTCGAGGAGGCCAAGCGCGGCCGCCAGATCCAGCGATTCAAGGGTCTGGGTGAAATGAATCCGGAGCAGTTGTGGGATACCACGGTGAACCCGGAGACCCGTCGCCTGCTGCAGGTGCGCATCGAGGATGCGGTCGCTGCCGACCAGATCTTCAGCACCCTGATGGGCGATGTCGTCGAGCCGCGTCGCGACTTCATCGAAGACAATGCGCTGAAGGTCGCCAACCTGGATATCTGACACAATCGGGACCTGGCCGGTGCGCGGGGAGCTGCACCGGCCTTCGTCCCTTGAGCACAGGTACCTGATGTCCGCATCCACCCCGGTCTCCGCCGCCCCGCCCCCGGTTCCGCCGGTGTCTGCCCCGCCGCGCGCCGTGGCACCGTTGGCAGGCTTCTTCATCGACCTGGGCATCGCCGCCGTTACCCTGGTCGGCCTGAGCATGGTCACCGGCCTGTTCTGGGGCTTCTACCGTGCAATCGTGGTCAGCCGCGCCAACGCCGAGGCCAATGGCGGCGGACTGACACCTGACGCCGTCGGCGCGGCCGTGGGCCAGCCCGGTGCCCTGGCGCAGATCCTGATGGCCCTGATCGCCACCGGTGGCGCGGCGCTGCTGCTGTACTTCTGGCGACGCCCGGCAAACGCCGGCGAACGCATGGCGTCGCGACAGGCGTTGCTGCGGCCGTCCACCTGGGGCTGGACCCTGCTGGTGGCCACGCTGATCGTGCTCGGCAGCAACGGCATCGCCTTCCTTTCCAAGCAGTTCGGCATCGAGCCGGTGCCCACCAACGTGGAACTGATGCAGAGCGCGATCGCTCGCTTCCCGCTGTTCCTGGTGCTGTTTGCGGTCGTCCTCGCCCCCGCCTACGAAGAGCTGCTGTTCCGCCGCGTCCTGTTCGGGCGCCTGTGGCAGGCTGGCCGCCCCTGGCTGGGCCTCATCCTCAGCAGCCTGGCGTTCGCCCTGGTCCATGAAGTGCCCGGTGTCAGCAAGAACTCGCTGCTGGGCATGGCGCAGCTGTGGCTGGTGTACGGTGGCATGGGCGCCGCCTTCTGCTGGCTGTACCGCCGCACCGGCACCCTGTGGGCGGCGATTGCCGCGCATGCGCTGAACAACGCGGTTGCGCTCGCCGCAATGGTGTTCCTGGGGTCAACGTAACGCCGTGCCCGCTTGACGAAAGATTAAGCAGGTACGCTACACACTGCGCACATGAACACGGGGGCGGACCCATGAAACAACTGCTGCTGGCTCTAGTCATCACCACCGTGGTCAGTGCCTGTGCGACCACCACCTCGCCAACCGGGCGACGGCAGATGGTGGGCGGCGTGTCGCAGGCACAGCTGGACCAGCTCGGCGCGCAGGCGTTTGCCGAGACCAAGCAGAAAGAGAAGATCAGCACCGATGGCCGCCAGAACGGCTACGTGCAGTGCGTGGTCAATGCGTTGGTCGCACAACTGCCGCCTCAGTACCGTGGCGTACGGTGGGAGACTGCCGTATTCGTCGACAAGGAACCCAACGCATTCGCCCTGCCCGGCGGCAAGGTGGGCGTGAACACCGGCATCTTCACCGTCGCCAGGAACCAGGACCAGCTGGCTGCCGTGATCGGCCATGAGATCGGGCATGTCATCGCCCGTCACCACGAAGAACGCATCACCCGGCAGATGGGCGCGCAGACCGGCCTGGCCGTCCTGGGGGCACTGGCCGGTGCTGCCTATGGCGATGGTGCCGCCAGTACGGTCAACCAGTTGGGCGGCATGGGTGCGCAGGCGGCCTTCCTGCTGCCAGGCTCGCGGACCCAGGAAAGCGAGGCCGATGTCATCGGCCAGCGGCTGATGGCCCAGGCCGGTTTCAACCCGGCGCAGGCGGTCGATCTGTGGCAGAACATGATGGCGGCCAGCGGTGGTCGCAGCCCGCAATGGCTGTCCACCCACCCCGATCCGGCCAACCGGATCCAGGAACTGCGCCGTGATGCACCAGGCCTGACGCCGATCTATCAGCAGGCGCAGGCGGCCGGGCTGCGGCCAAAGTGCGGATGAGTGCGCAGTTCTATGCTGTATTGCAGCACATAAAACGATTTCTCACGCCATCTGTTTCTGATACGTTTGGCGGCTCAGATTTTTCTGACAGTCCGACTTTGCCGCTATCCGGCGGTTCGATCGAGGTGAACGATGATTTTCCGTAACCACAAAGCTGTGCTTTCCGTCCTCGTCGCGACCGCCCTGACCGGCGCCGTGGTCACCGATGCCTTCGCGCAGTCCTCGCGTTCCTCCGACCGTGGCAGCCGCGGCGGCAGCAGCAAGCAGGCCAAGGCCGAACCGCTGTACCCCAATGCGACCCGCCAGGAGCCGACCGCCAAGGCCTCGGCCAAGATGGGCAGCAAGCTGCAGAAAATGATCGACAGCTACAACAAGGAAAAGTTCCCGGAGACGCGCACGCAGGCTGACGCGATCCTGGCTGACAGCGCCTCCAACGAGTACGACAAGTCGCTGGCCGCGCAGCTGGCCTCGCAGGCCGCCTACCAGACCGACGACACCCCGGCCGCCATCGCCTACCTGAAGCAGGCCATCCAGTTCAACGGCCTGGACAACAACGGCCACTTCCAGTCGATGCTGATGCTGGGCCAGCTGCAGCTGCAGGAAGACCAGACTGCGGAAGGCCTGGCCACCCTGGACAAGTACTTCGCCGAGAGCAAGTCGACCAAGCCGGAAGAGCTGATTGCCAAGGGCCAGGCGCTGTACCAGCTGGAGCGCTACCAGGAAGCGATCCCGGTGCTGAAGCAGGCCATTGCGGGCGCTGCCGAGCCGAAGGACAACTGGAACCAGCTGCTGATGGCGGCCCTTTCCGAAGCCGGCCAGACCGGTGAGGCCGTGCAGGCCGCAGAAGCGCTGGCGGCCAAGAACCCGTCGGACAAGAAGGCCCAGCTGAATCTGGCCAACATGTACATGCAGGCTGACCAGATGCCGAAGGCCGCCGCGGTGATGGACAAGCTGCGCAGCAGCGGCCAGCTCACCGAAGAGCGCGAGTACAAGCAGCTGTACTCGATCTATGCCAACACCGAGAACAAGGAAAAGGACGTCATCGCGGTCATCAACGAAGGGTTGCAGAAGGGCATCCTGAAGCCGGATTACCAGGTCTACCTGGCGCTGGCCCAGTCCTACTACTACTCCGACCAGGTGCCGCAGGCGATCGATGCGTGGCAGAAGGCCGCCCCGCTCTCCAAGGACGGTGAGACCTACCTGAACCTGGCACGCGTCCTGCATGCCGAAGGTCGCGTCCCCGAGGCCAAGCAGGCCGCCCAGCAGGCGCTGGCGAAGGGCGTGAAGAACCAGGCTGATGCCAAAAAAATCATCAACCTGAAGTAAGTAGGAATAACGCCTGAATGCCTGCTCAGTTGATGCGCAGGCGCTCAGGATTGGTATAAGCTTGGAGGTTCCTGCGGTGTCATGCACCGCTGATCAGGGATCCCGCCCCCGGGATTCCGGCCCCACTATTGAGCTCTTGGCGCATGACGGAACAACTAGTCGTTCACCGGTACGAACAACCCGATGACAAGGGGCTGAGCTGGCCTCGCATCGTCGGCATCGCGTTTGTAATTGCCCTGCATCTGGCCGCCTTCATGATGCTTCTGATTCCCGCCGTGGCTCCCAAGGCCGTCGCGGAGAAGGAGCGCAACGTCATGGTGACCATCGTCGACGCGCCGCCGCCGCCCCCACCGCCGCCGCCGCCGCCGCCGCAGGATACTCCGCCACCGCCGGTGAAGAATCTGTCGCCGCCGAAGCCGTCGCCCGTACCGCCGCCGCCGCAGGCGCCGGTCGTCGACGTGCCGGAGCCGCGCCCGAACGATATCGTCACCCCGCCGTCGCCTCCGGCGCCGCCGGCACCGCCGACCTCGATCGAGGCCAGCGTGGACATCTCGTCGAAGGCCATGAATCCGCCGCGCTACCCGCCGGCAGCCTTCCGCGCAGGTATCCAGGGCGAAGTGATCCTGATCATTGATGTCGATGCCAGCGGCAACGTCACCAATGTCACGGTGGAAAAGTCCAGCCGTAACCGCGACCTGGACCGTGCTGCGATGGAAGCGGCTCGCAAGTGGCGCTTCAACGCCGCTGAAGCAGGCGGTAAGAAGACGGCAGGTCGCGTTCGCGTCCCGGTCAACTTTGCACTGAACTGATGCGTCCGGGTGGCCGCCTGGCCACCCCCGCTCCCGGTTCGATTGTTTAGCTTAGCTACACCCTTTATCACCACACACAACAAAGGTAAGCGTCATGCTGCAGGAAATTTTCATCGCCGCTGCTGCCGGGGGCAATCCGTCCAACGCCCTGTCGCAGATGGGCTTCGAGCACCTGATCCACGAAATGACCACCAAGCCGGGTGATTTCGCGGTTTCCTGGGTCGTGCTGCTGACCCTGATCGCCATGTCGGCCATGTCCTGGTACTGGACCGTCATCAACATCTTCCGTGCCACCCGCCTGAAGAGCGCCGCTGATCGCGTCGTCAGCCTGTTCTGGGACACCCCGAACGCGCAGGACGCCATCCGTGCGATGGAAGAGCAGCCGGCTTCGGAGCCGTTCTCGAAGATCGCCCTGGACGCTGCCCAGGCAGCTGCCCACCACCAGCGCGCTGAAGGCGGTGCTACCGGCGGCGTCGGTGAGAACCTGAGCCGTTCGGAGTTCGTCGACCGCGCTCTGCGTCAGGCCGTTACCCGCGAAAGCAACAAGCTGCAGTCGGGCATGACCCTGCTGGCCACCGTCGGCGCGACCGCTCCGTTCGTCGGTCTGCTGGGTACCGTGTGGGGCATCTACGGCGCGCTGATCAAGATCGGTGCCACCGGCTCCGCTTCGATCGACGCCGTTGCCGGCCCGGTGGGTGAAGCGCTGATCATGACCGCGATCGGTCTGTTCGTCGCAATCCCGGCCGTGTTCGCCTTCAACTTCTTCAGCAAGATCAACAGCGCGACCATCAGCAAGTTCGATACCTTCGCGCACGACCTGCACGACTTCTTCGCCACCGGTTCGCGCGTCCGCTAATTGCGGCGCGCGTCACCCAGCGACGAAGTAAGTAGTCACCAAGATCTAGACGGAGCCCGTTATGGCTTTCAGTAGTGGTAACAGCGGCGGCCCCATGGCCGACATCAACGTTACGCCCCTCGTGGACGTGATGCTGGTGCTGCTGATCATCTTCATCATCACGGCGCCCCTGATGTCCCACAAGGTCAAGGTGGATCTGCCGGAAGCCAACCTGATCCAGAAGCCGGAAGATGCTGAAAAGCGTCCGAACCCGATCACGCTGGCAGTCAAGGAAGACGGCTCGATCTACTGGAACGACGAAGAAATCAACAAGCAGACTCTCGAGTCCCGCTTGGCCACCGCCGCACAGCAGACCCCGCAGCCGCCGCTGAACCTGCGTGGTGACCGCACCACCAAGATGCGCGTCATCAACGACCTGACCAAGGTCGCGCAGGAACAGGGCATGCTGGACGTCGGCTTCGTTGCGACCAAAGAAAAGGGGCAATAAGCCATGGCATTCAGTAGTGGTGGTGGCAAGGGCCCCATGGCAGACATCAACGTCACGCCCCTCGTGGACGTGATGCTGGTTCTGCTGATCATCTTCATCGTGACCGCGCCGATCATGACGTACCCGATCGCCGTGGACCTGCCGCAGCGCGTGCTCAACCCACCGCCGCAGCTGGTCGAACCGCCGCCGCCGATCGAACTGAAGATCGACGCGAGCAACCAGGTCTCGTGGAACAACAGCCCGATCAATACCAGCGAGCTGCAGCAGCGGATGGAGCAGGAGGTCCAGCGTGACCCGACCAACCAGCCGGAACTGCGCATCGACGCCAGCCCGGATTCCGAGTACGACGTGATGGCCAAGGTTCTGGCCGCCGCGAAGAACGCTCAGATGAAGAAGATCGGTTTTGTGCAGCAGTAAACGCGACACCGCAATACAACAGTCATGACGCGACTGCAGACGCCCCTGGAGACAGGGGCGTTTTTTTTGTTTGTGGGATGCAGTCGGGGTCAGATCCCTTTCTGCAGGAAAAGGGATCTGGCCCCATCAGGGAGCACGCGCCCGCTATGATCGGCGCATGCTCGCCCTCTTCGATTCCCTGCGCCATTGGCTCGACGGTATCGCCCACCTCGGCACGATCCTGGCGGTGGCCTACCTGCTGTACCTGTTCGCGCTGGCGGGCTGGATCATGCTGCAGAAGCGCGAGCCGGTGGCCACGCTGAGCTGGATCCTTTCGTTGGCACTGCTGCCCTATCTCGGGCTCTTCATCTACTACCTGCTGGGCCCGCAGAAGGTGAAGCGGCAACGGCTGCGTCGTGGCCGTGCACGCTCGGGCATGGAGCACTACAGCGATGTCTGCCCGCCCGATTCGGACTGCACCGAACTGGCCAAGGTTGCCCAGGCCACGACCGGACTGGCCCCAAGCAGTGCCACCGAAGTGACCTGGCTGGTGGACGGTGCGGCGACCTACGCGGCCTTGCTGGAAGCCGTTGCACAGGCGCACGATCACATCCATCTGGAGTACTACATCTTCAATCCGGATCACGCAGGCACCGCCCTGCGCGATGCCCTGGTCGAGCGCGCACGTGCCGGTGTGCAGGTGCGCCTGCTGCTGGATGCGGTGGGCTCATCCGCCCTGCCCCGCCGTTTCCTGCAGCCCCTGCTCGAGGCCGGCGGTGAAGCGATCTGGTTCCACCCGCGGCAGCTGCTGAAACCGTTCAAGCGCCCGTGGCTGAACCTGCGCACGCACCGCAAGCTGGTGATTGTCGATGGCCGCCTGGCCTTCACTGGCGGCATCAACATCACCGACGAGGAAGACGAAAGCCGCAGGCCCGACGCCTATCGCGACCTGCACATGCGCATCCGCGGTCATGTGGTGCGCAGCCTGCAGCTGGTGTTCGCCGAGGACTGGCTCTACGCCAGTGGCCAGGAACCCTCGCGGATGGATATCGCCCGCTTGTGGCCGGCCGATATGCCGCTGCGCGGGGATGGCGCGATCAACGCGCAGGTACTGGTGTCCGGCCCGGATTCGGGCTGGGAGACGATCCACCGGCTGCACGTCGCCGCGATCCAGGAAGCGCACGAGCGGGTGTGGCTGGTGACGCCCTATTTCGTGCCGGGTGAAGCGGCGCGGATGGCGCTGACTTCGGCCGCGCTGGGCGGCCTGGACGTGCGCCTGCTGGTACCGAAAATGAGCGATTCCTGGTTCGTCACCCAGGCCGCGCGCTCGTACTTCGACGAGCTGTTGCATGCCGGCGTGAAGATCTACGAGTACGGCCCGCGCATGCTGCACACCAAGGCGTTCATCGCCGACGACGACGTCTGCATTGTCGGCAGTGCCAACTTCGACCACCGCAGCTTCCGCCTGAACTTCGAGCTGTCGATGATGATCAGCGACCGAGACCGCGTGGCGGCGCTGGCCGAGCTGCTGCAGGGTGAATTCGATCGCGCCACCCGGGTGCATGACCAGGCCGGGCGCTCGCTGTGGCTGCACCGCCTGCCCGAGGCCTTCGCCCGGCTGGCCTCGCCGCTGCTCTGACGCAGCGCTACACTGCGGCGATCATCCGGGGAGCTCGACTATGTACTGGTTGTACCTGCTGCTGGCGCTGGGCTGCTTTGCCTTCGCGCTGAAGACCCCGAGCGCAGGGTTGATGACCCTGTGCCTGCTGGCGGCGCTCGCCTTCCTGCTGGCCTGGGTACGCGGTCGTTACGTGGCCCGTTTCGGCGACCTGCAGCGCGACCCGGCCACCCTGATCGATGCCGAGGAACTGCGCCGCCTGCGCGAGCAGGCCCAGGCGCGCCGCAACGATGACGCCAACGACAACGATCCGTCCCCTCTTTCCAAGTAGTTCCGTTCCATGACCCAGCTCAGCGTCAACGTCAACAAGATCGCCGTCCTGCGCAATTCGCGCGGCGGTGCCGAACCGGACGTGGTGCGCGCCGCCCAGGCCTGCCTGGATGCCGGCGCGCATGGCATCACCGTGCATCCGCGGCCGGACCGCCGCCACATCACCGCCGAGGACGTGCTGGCCCTGTCCACCCTGACCCGCGCGCGTGGGGTCGAGTTCAACATCGAAGGCAATCCCTTCGCGCCGCCGCGCGAGGGCTACCCGGGGCTGCTGCCGCTGTGCGAACAGACCCGTCCGGCGCAGGCCACCCTGGTGCCCGACGGCGACGGCCAGATCACCTCCGACCACGGCTTCGATTTCGAGCGGGACGCCGGGCGCCTGCGTCCGCTGGTGGCGGCGCTGAAAGCCATGGGCTGCCGGGTCAGCCTGTTTGTCGACGCGGGCAACCCGTTGCTGGAGCAGGCGGCCGAGGTCGGTGCCGATCGCATCGAGCTGTATACCGGCCCCTACGCGGAGGCGCATGCGGCGGGCGACGCTGCGGCGATGCTGGAACTGTTCGCCACTGCGGCGCGGCGGGCGCAGGCAGTGGGCCTGGGCGTGAACGCCGGGCACGACCTGTCGCAGGACAACCTGCGCGATTTCCTGGGCCACGTGCCGGACGTGCTGGAGGTGTCGATCGGCCATGCGCTGATCGGCGAGGCACTGTATGACGGGCTGGATGCCACCGTGCGGGGCTATCTGGCCCTGCTGTGACCGATGGATGCAGCCGAGCATGGGCTCGGCTCAGCATCCCGCTGAACCCTTCAGGCGGCCGTCGCAGCCATTGAGACGGCCACGACGTACCCTGCCGCAATGGGTATTGCGATCAAGGGCCGAGGTTCCACGTCCCACCTTGCCGGGCGCTTCGAAAGCACCGTCAGCGAGGCGGTGGACGACGGCTGGGCGGTCGACGAAAGCGAAGAGTTCCTCGCCCCGCGCCTGCGCACCGAAGTACGCGCCGAAACCGCGCGCAGCATCATCACCCGCAACACTTCGCCGGACGTCGGCTTCAGCCAGTCGGTGAACCCGTATCGCGGTTGTGAGCATGGGTGTTCCTACTGCTTCGCGCGCCCTTCGCATGCCTATCTGAACCTGTCGCCGGGCCTGGACTTCGAGACCAAGCTGTTCGCCAAGACCAATGCGCCTCAGCTGCTGCGCAAGGAACTGTCGAAACCAGGTTACGTGCCGCAGCCGATCGCGCTGGGCATCAACACCGATGCGTATCAGCCGATCGAGCGCAAGTTCAAACTGACCCGCCAGCTGATCGAAGTGATGCTGGAGACCAGGCATCCGTTCTCGCTGATCACCAAGAACGCACTGGTCGAGCGCGATATCGATCTGCTTGCGCCGCTGGCCGCGGAGAACCTGGTCAGCGTGCATTTCTCGGTGACCTCGCTGGACCCGCATCTCTCCGCGAAGCTGGAACCGCGTGCATCAGCGCCACATGCACGGCTGCGCGCGATGAAGCGCCTGCATGATGCGGGTATCCCGGTGGGCGTGATGGTGGCGCCGGTGATTCCGTGGATCAACGACAGCGAGCTGGAAGCCGTGCTGGAGGCCGCACACGACGCAGGTGCGAGCACCGCGGGCTACGTGCTGCTGCGCCTGCCGCTGGAAGTGGCACCACTGTTCCGCGACTGGCTCGACACGCATCATCCCGATCGCGCCGCGCATGTGATGAGCACCATCCAGCAGCTGCGCGGCGGCAAGGACTACGACAGCCGGTTCGGCACGCGCATGCGGGGCCAGGGCGTGTATGCCGATCTATTGAACAACCGCTTCAAGCTGGCGCGCAAGCGGTTGGGATTCAATGCGCAGAACAGCCATTGGCCGAAGCTGGATTGCAGCCGGTTCCAGAAGCCGTTGCCGCCGAAGAAGGATTCGCCGCAGGGATCGTTGTTCTGAGGCCATCAGTCGAGCATGGCTCGACTCTACATCAAGGCCGACGAGCAGTTCTGCGTCACCCTCCAAACAACTTCTGCGCACTCTGGAACAGGATCCAGCTCGTCGCGATGAACTTGTCGCCACCCTGTGGCCGGTTGCCGCGATGGGTGTGGGTGAACGCCGTCGGGGCGATCAGCAGGCTGCCGGTGCGTGGCGCGATCTTGCGGCCCTGGAACAGGAACTCGGTCTCGCCTTCGTCGAAGTCGTCGTTGAGGTAGAGCGTCCACAGCACGTGCCGGTGCAGGGTCTCGGCCTGCGCATCCTTCGGGTACAGCTCGCAGTGCCAGTACGGGTAGCCGCCCTCACCTGCCGCATACCACTGCAGGTTGATCGCACCCGGGCGCAGGCAGGTACGGGCCAGCTCGGCCAGCTGCTGCTGCGGCATGTCGGGGAAGTCCTCGGCAGACAGGCGTCGCGGTTGGCCGTTGCTGTCCTGGATCTGCAACATCAGCGGCGCGATCAACGCCTGTGGATAACGGCGTAGATAAGTCAGCAGGCCGTTGAACACCGCGAGCTGCAGCTGCTGGTCGACGTCCTGCCAGCCGTCCAGGCCACTGATGCGCAGATCCTTGCTGTGCTTGAGCTCGGGGAACACGCCACTGCCTACCGCACCGGGCAGCAGGCCACGCGTGGCACGCATGCGCTCGACGATGGCCGCGCAGACCTCACTGGGGACGGCGTTGTGGATGACTTCGATGAAATCGACCGGGCCCTGCTCGTGCATGCGTGCATTCCTTCGGCGGCAACGGCTTGATGGTGCCGTTTGCCGCCCGCGGTGTCACCCTGCGGTCATGTCATCGAACTGCCATGACCGTCGTCAGGCGTCGAGCCGTCAGCCCTTCGCTTCGTCGTGCGCGTGGTGGTAACGCACCGCTTCGGCCACTTCTTCGCGCGAACCGAGGAACACCGGCACGCGCTGGTGCAGCTGATCAGGCTGGATGTCGAGGATGCGCTCACGGCCGGTCGAGGCGGCGCCGCCGGCCTGTTCGACCAGCAGGCCCATCGGGTTGGCTTCGTACATCAGGCGCAGCTTGCCGGCCTTGGACGGATCCTTCTTGTCCCACGGGTAGATGAAGATGCCGCCGCGGGTCAGGATGCGATGCACGTCGGCCACCATGCTGGCGATCCAGCGCATGTTGAAGTTCTTGCCGCGCGCGCCTTCCTTGCCTGCCAGCAGGTCGCTGACGTAGGCCTGCATCGGCGCTTCCCAGTGACGCTGGTTGGACATGTTGATGGCGAACTCCTGGGTGGCCGCCGGAATCTGCATGTTCTCGGTGGTCAGCACGAACTCGCCCTTCTCGCGGTCCAGAGTGAAGGCGTGGGTGCCGTGGCCGACGGTCAGCACCAGCTGGGTGCTGGGCCCGTAGATGCAGTAGCCGGCGGCGATCTGCTTGCTGCCCGGCTGCAGGAACGCGTCATCGCCCGGCAGTTCGACGTTGGTCGGGCAGCGCAGCACCGAGAAGATGGTGCCAACGGAGACGTTGACGTCGATGTTGGAGCTGCCATCGAGGGGATCGAACAGCAGCAGGAAATCACCGCGCGGATAGATGTCCGGCACCGGCTGGCTATGGTCCATTTCCTCCGAGGCGCAGGCAGCGAGATGGCCGCCCCAGGCATTGGCTTCGAGCAGGATCTCGTTGCTGATCACATCCAGCTTCTTCTGTGCCTCGCCCTGCACGTTACCGGTACCGGCATCGCCCAGCACGCCACCGAGGGCGCCCTTGCTGACGGCGATGGAGATGCTGGTGCAGGCGCGGGCGACGACCGCGATCAGCTGGCGCAGGTCGGCGTTGATGCGGCCGGCGTGCTGTTCCTGGATCAGGAAGCGGGTCAACGAAGTACGGGACATGGGCGGGCAGGTCTCGGCAGCGGGAAAACGCCTATTGTGGCCCGTCTGGCGGGGGCGTGCGTGAGCGCGGGCAGGCGTAATCGTTTCCAGATGCGTTGCGCTGTCGGCGCACTCCTTCATGGAGGCGCAGGGCGAGGCACACCGTGACCAGGACACGCCGTAAACCCATCCATGGGGGCTCGATCGGCGCATCCATGCGCCTCACGGTCCTGGCCACGGTGTGCCTCGCCCTGCGCTTCAGGGTTCGCCGCGAGCGCGGAGAGTGTGGCAAAGGCAAAGCAGGAGCAAAAACAAAGGCGCCCTTCGGCGCCTTTGTTCTCAAACCAGTGCAGTGTTGCTTCAGGCCTTGGCGACGGTGGCCACGGCCTTGGCGACGTATTCCAGGTTGTTCTGGTTCAGCGCGGCCACGCAGATGCGGCCGGTGCCGACGGCGTAGATGCCGAACTCGTCGCGCAGGCGCTCGACCTGTTCGCGGCTCAGGCCGGAATAGGAGAACATGCCGGCCTGTTCGTTGATGAAACCGAACTGCGGCGCGCCGGCGGCGGCCAGCTTCTCGACCAGCCCCTGGCGCAGGGCGTGGATGCGCTCGCGCATCTCGGTCAGCTCCTGCTCCCACATCGCACGCAGTTCCGGATTGGTCAGCACGCCGGCCACCAGCGCAGCACCGTGGGTGGACGGGCTGGAGTAGATGGTGCGGATCACGCGCTTGACCTGCGACTGCACGGCCTTGGCGTCCGCGGCGGTCGGCGCCACCATCGACAGCGCACCCACGCGCTCACCGTACAGCGAGAACGACTTCGAGTACGAGTTGGCGACGATGAAGCTGTCGATGCCGGCTTCGGCGATGATGCGCACGGCGGCGCCGTCCTGCTCGATGCCCTTGTCGAAGCCCTGGTAGGCCATGTCGATGAAGGGGAACAGCTGCTTGTCCTTCAGCAGTTGCGCGACCTGCTTCCACTGGCTGACCGTGAGGTCGGCACCGGTGGGGTTGTGGCAGCAGGCATGCAGCAGCACTACGGTGCCGGCTTCCAGCTTGCCGAGGTCGGCCAGCATGCCGTCGAAATCAACCCCATGGGTGGTCGGGTCGAAATAGGTGTAATCCAGCACCTCGAAACCGGCGGCGCTGAACACCGCGCGATGGTTCTCCCAGCTCGGGTTGCTCAGCGCCACGGTGGCGTGCGGCAGCAGCTTCTTCAGCACGTCGGCGCCGACGCGCAGCGCACCGCTGCCACCGACGGTCTGTGCGGTGGTGACGCGGCCGGCGGCCAGCAGCGGCGAGTCCTTGCCGAATACCAGCTCTCGCGTGGCCTGCGTGTATGCCGGCAGGCCGTCGATCGGCAGGTAGCCGCGCGGTTTGGCTTCAGCGGCAAGCTGCTGCTCGATCTGCTTGACGGCGCGCAGCAGCGGGATGCGGCCGCTCTCGTCGTAGTAGATGCCCACACCCAGGTTGACCTTGGTCGGGCGGCTGTCGGCGTTGTACGCCTCGGTCAGGCCCAGGATCGGGTCGCCTGGGACCAGTTCCACGTTTGCAAAGAAGGACACGGCGGTACTCGTTCGGTAGACGGAAAGGGGGAGGAAGTGCGCTACGCGGTCTGCGGCCTTGCAGCCGGAAACAGCCCATCGTAACAAAGCCTGCCGGGGCTGGCCGCCGCCATCGTCATCCGCAGCCCCGTACCATGGCGTGCGTTGCCGCCCGATCCATCAACCTGAATCATGAATCCTGCTGCACGACGCCATTGCCTGCCGCTCGCTGCCCTGCTGTTGTCGCCTTGGGCGGCGCTGGCCGAGCCCGCGCCGACCGCCCTGCCCAGCGTGCAGGTGCAGGCCGCACGCGTGCCCGGCATCGACCCGTTCGCGCTGCCGGCCAGCCAGGACACGGTCTGGATCGACGCCGGCCGGGCTGGCGTCGGTGCACAGCTGTCCGAGGCGCTGGCCGGGGTCCCGGGCCTGGTCGCCCGTGACCGCCAGAACTTCGCGCAGGACACCCAGCTGTCGATCCGTGGCTTCGGCGCACGCTCGACCTTTGGCGTGCGCGGGGTGCGGGTGCTGATCGACGGCGTGCCGGCCACCATGCCTGACGGTCAGGGCCAGCTGTCACATGCCAGCCTGCTCGGCGCCGAGCGAATCGACGTGCTGCGCGGGCCGTTCTCGGCGCTGTACGGCAACTCTTCCGGCGGCGTGCTGCAGGTCTGGAGTGCGCAGGGCCAGGCCGGCGATCCGTGGCGGTTGCGCGTGAACGCCGGCGCCGACAGCACGCTCAGCGTCGGCGCGCAGCTGAAGGGGGCCGGCCGCGGGCTGGACTACAACATCGCCGCCAACCACTTCCGTACCGATGGCTGGCGGGACCACAGCCGTGCCCGCCGCGAATCGCTCACTGCGCGTATCGGTGGTGATCTGGGCGGTGGACGGTTGGAGCTGCTGCTCAATGCGCTGGATGCCCCCGATGCGCAGGACCCGCTGGGCCTGAGCCGTGCCCAGGTGGCGGCCGATCCGCGCCAGGCCACCGCCGTGGCGCACCAGTACAACACCCGTAAATCGGTGCGCCAGCAGCAGACCGGCCTGCGCTGGACCCGTGAAGCCGGGCCGCAGCGTTGGCAGCTGATGGGCTATGCCGGCCAGCGCGCGGTACGCCAGTACCTGCCGATCCCGCCGGCAGCTCAGGCCAACAGCCCGTTGCATGCCGGCGGAGTGATCGATCTGCAGGGCGGCTATGGCGGGCTGGACGCGCGCTGGGGCTGGCACGGCGACCTGGCCGGCCGGCCGCTGGATCTGGTGGCCGGGCTCAGCGCAGACCGCCAGCGCCAGCATCGCACCGGCTACGAGAACTTCATCGGCAGCATCCTGGGCGTGCGCGGGCGCCTACGCCGTGACCAGATCGACGTCGTGCAGAACGTGGACCAGTTCGCCCAGGCCTGGTGGCAGTGGAGCCCGCGCTGGTCATTGCTGGCCGGCGTGCGTCACAGCGCGGTGCGCTTCGAATCCGACGACCGCTACATCGTCGGCGCCAACCCCGATGACAGTGGCCACCGCCGCTACCAGGCGACCACACCGGTGGCCGGGATCAGCTTCGAGGCCAGCCCGCAGTGGCGCCTGCATGCTTCCGTGGGCCGCGGCTTCGAGACGCCCACCTTCAACGAGCTGGGGTATCGCGCCGACGGCCAGGCGGGACTGGCGCTGGATCTGGCGGCGGCGCGCAGCCGCAGCCTGGAGGTGGGCAGCAAATGGCATGCACAAAACGGAACCCAGCTCGATATCAGCCTGTTCCGCGCAGATACCGACGATGAGTTGGCAGTTGCCAGCAACATCGGCGGACGCAGCACCTATCGCAACATCGGCCGCACCCGCCGCCAGGGCGTGGAACTGCACTACCGGCAGCCGCTGGCCGAACAGCTGGAACTGCAGCTGGCATGGACCTGGCTGCAGGCGCAGGTGCGCTCGCCGTACCTGACCTCGAACAGCGTGGTTGCTGCAGGCAGCCGCCTGCCCGGGGTACCGCGCCAGCAGGCGTTTGCCCGGCTGCGGTGGACGCCGGCCGACTGGCAGTGGGCACTGGAGGCCGCCGCCAGCAGCGACACCGTGGTCAACGACGTGGCCACCGAACGTGCACCGGGTTACGCACTGCTGAATCTGGAAGCCGGCCACCGCTGGCGCCTGCCGGGCGGCGAGCTGCGCGCCTTCGCCCGGCTGGAGAACGTGCTGGACCAGGCCTACATCGGCTCGGTGATCGTCAACGACGGCAATGGGCGCTTCTATGAGCCGGGACCGGGACGGCGAGCCAATATTGGCCTGCAGTGGTCGTGGCATTAGAAGTGGTAGTGCCGGCCGCTGGCCGGCATCGCTCTGTGCAGGGCAGCCCAGACGTTGCCGGCCAGCGGCCGGCACTACCGGTCAGTCGGG
This sequence comes from Stenotrophomonas sp. YJH_SMC_122, assembly GCF_059369535.1. Lineage (NCBI taxonomy): Bacteria > Pseudomonadati > Pseudomonadota > Gammaproteobacteria > Lysobacterales > Lysobacteraceae > Stenotrophomonas > Stenotrophomonas sp. YJH_SMC_122. The sequence goes on from NZ_JCAFST010000002.1 coordinate 81,935, forward strand.
GGCCTTGGCCGGTACGAACGGCGAGGTCGGGTCGCTGGCCGGGAAGGTCTCCTCCAGCGCTTCGTCCTGGTTGTCGCTGGCGCGTTGCTTGCGTTCGCGGCGCTTGAGCGGGCTTTCCTGGCCGCCACGATGGCGGTCGCCGCCATCCTTGCGGTCCTGGGCCGCCTGTTCAGCCTCGTGCTTCACCGGCAGATGGTCGCTCCCGTGCTCGGCATCGAAGAACGGTGCGCCGGTGCCACGGTAGTCCGCGTTGTCGGCGTCGCGCTTGCCACGCTGCTCGCCGGGAATGGGCGGGTGATTTTCCCGCAACGGGTCTCGGGAGGTCTCTCGGCTCATGGTCTGGCTACCTGCGCTCGGGGTTCCCACTACACCGCGCCACAGGTAAAGCCGCCGCGAACCCGGCGTCATGAACATCTCGCTCACCCCCCGGTAACGGCACCGCGCGTATTCCTGCCCACCCGCCCCCGCTGCAGGAGCCGGCCATGCCCCGTCTTGAACGACCCGCACCGTCCGTGTTCAACGCCCTGCTCGATCCGCTCGGCCAGCGCACCGCACAACGCCGCACGCGCCGCCATGAAGATCCGCAGGCGGTGGCACAGGACTACCTGCAGTACATGCTCAGCGACTACGAAGAGCGTCGCGGGCAGAACCACCGCAACTGGCGCGATCTATGCCCGGTCTATGCCTTCGCACTGACCACCCACGCTGCCGACTGGCCGCGCGGTGACGCCGCGGATACGTGCGAGGAACTGGCCGAACACTGGGAACAGATGCGCGGGCAGTCGCGGTTGAGCTGGTCGCAGGCACGGCCGGTGGTGGAAGACGCCTGGCGCGCGCTGGATCATATTCCTGCGGTGGCGGTGAGGCCGTTGCTGCAGTAGTGCCGGCCGCTGGCCGGCAACCTCAGGAAACTTCAGGCCGCGAGCTCTGCCGGCCAGCGGCCGGCACTACCGTTCTTCGTAGAACCCACGTGCACGGTATCGACACGGGTGGTTTACACCGTCCATCCGAAGCTGGATGCCCTGCCCCGCCAAAGGTACGCTCATGGCCCGCCCGATCTGGACCGGCACGCTGTCGTTTGGCCTGCTCAACGTGCCGGTGTCGCTGATGTCAGGCGAACGCAAGGTCGATCTGCAGTTCCGCATGCTCGACTCCCGCGACCGCAAGCCGATCCGCTTCGAGCGGGTCAACGCCGATACCGGCGAGGAAGTGCCATGGAAGGATATCGTCAAAGCCTACGAGTACGACAAGGGCAGCTATGTCGTGCTGGAGGAAGGCGATATCCGGTCTGCGGCACCGGAAAGCCACGAAGCGGTGGAGGTGGAATCGTTCGTGGACGCCGCGCAGATCGACCCGCGCTACTTCGAGAAACCCTACCTGCTGGTGCCCGGCAAGAAGGCCGAAAAGGGCTACGTGCTGCTGCGCGAGACATTGCGCAGTACCGGCAAGGTGGGCATCGCCCGGGTGGTGGTGCGTACCCGCGAATACCTGTGCGCGGTGATGCCGCATGCGGACGCGCTGGTGCTGATGATCCTGCGCTATCCGCAGGAACTGGTGGATCCCGAAGATTACAAGCTGCCCACCGGGAAGCTCGCCGATTACCGCATCAGCAGCAAGGAAACGGCGATGGCCGAGCAGTTGATCGAGTCGATGTCCGGAGACTGGGATCCGTCGCAGTACCACGACGAATTCCGCGAGCGCCTGCAGCAGGTGCTGAACAAGCGAATCAAGTCCAAGGGCGGTACCGCCCGGGTGGAGGATGAGCCTGTACCGCGCGAGGATGCCACCACCAACGTGGTCGATTTCATGGCGCTGCTGCAGAAGAGCCTGGACGCGAACAAGCGTACGCCGGCGAAGAAGACGGCAACGCGGAAAGCAGCCACCAAGCCGACGGTAAAGAAAGCCGCAAAGAAGGCAACGAAGAAGGCCGCAAAGAAAACCGCTGCACGGCGCAAGGCAGGTTGAGCCATGTCGTTGCACCAGTACCGGCGAAAGCGCCGGCTTGGCGGTGGCCTCGGGCAGACACCGGAACCTGACGACACACCCGCACACGGCAACCCGAAGCGGCGGCCGATCTTTGTCATACAGCTGCATCATGCCAGTTCGCGGCACTATGACTTCCGCCTTGAGATGGACGGTGTGCTGAAAAGCTGGGCGGTGCCGAAGGGTCCTTCGCTTCGCGCTGGTGACAAGCGGCTGGCCGTGGAAGTGGAAGACCATCCGCTGTCCTACGCTGTTTTCGAAGGAGATATTCCCGAAGGCCACTATGGCGCTGGCCACGTGGAGGTCTTCGATCACGGCACATGGGCCTGCGAAGGCGATCCACTGCAGGCACTGGCAGCGGGAAAGATCGACTTCGTGCTGCATGGGCAACGCCTGGCCGGCGGCTGGAAGCTGGTGCGCACAGCGATGAAGGGACGCCAGCTGCAGTGGCTGTTGATCAAACGCGACGACGAGGAAGCGCGTGATGCCGAAGCAGATGATCTGCTCCAATCCCCCATGCCGAAACGCACATCCGCAGTGAGCAAGCGCACGGCGGGCAAGTCAACGCGCGCCGCACCGGCTGCACGATCGGCGACCCGCAAGGCCGATGCGCGTTGGCATGCGCGAGCGCTGAACCTGGACGGCGCGCGTGACACGCCCTACCCGCGTGCCTTCAAGCCACAGTTGACCGATCATCGCGACAGTGCACCGGACGGCGAGCGCTGGTTGCATGAGATCAAGTGGGATGGCTATCGCCTGCTGGCCGATCTGCACGAAGGCAAGGTGACGCTGTGCTCCCGCAACGGCCTGGATTGGACCGGTGATTTCCCCGAGGTGGTACAGGCCGTGCAGGCACTGCCGGTGACGGATGCGCGACTGGACGGCGAGCTGGTGGTGCTGGACCGGGATGGACGCAGCGACTTCGCCGCGCTGCAGCGCGTGATCGACGGGAGTTCGAAGCAACCGTTGCGCTACATCGTGTTCGATCTGCCGGGTGTGGCCGGCGTGGACATCAGTCGTTCACCGCTGCTGGAGCGCAAGGCGCTGCTGAAGGATCTCATCGGACCCACGCCCGGAACCCTGGCCTTCAGCGAGCACGTGATCGACCATGGCCCGCAGGTATTCGATGCCAGCGGCAAGGCGGGATTCGAAGGCATCGTCAGCAAGCAGGTGGATGCGCCCTACGTGAACACCCGTGCACGCAGCTGGGTGAAGGTGAAGCATGAAGACACCGACGAGTTCGTGATTGTCGGCTACACGGCACCGAAGGGCTCCCGGATAGGGTTCGGCTCGCTGCTTCTCGCCACGCCGGACAACGGCGGATTGCGCTATGTGGGGCGGGTCGGCACCGGCTTCGACGACGAGAGCCTGCGCGCGCTGCTCAAGGCACTGCAGCCACTGGCGGTGAGGACGCCGGTGCTGGAACTGCCCGCGCATGTGCCGTTCCGCGCCGCCAGCGTTCGCTGGGTGAAGCCGGTGACGGTAGCGGAGGTGGCGTTCCGTGGCTGGGGCAAGGAAGGCCTGCTGCGCCAGGCCAGTTTCAAGCGGCTGCGCAGCGACAAGCAGAAGGAGGACCTGGGAGTGGCCGTATCGAGTGCTGAAGCCGGGGGCGAGGTCCAGATCACCCATCCGGAGCGGGTGGTGTTCCCCAGGCAGAAGCTCAGCAAGGGCGACGTGGCGGACTACTACCAGCGCATGGCGCGCTGGATCCTGCCCGAAATTGCCGGGCGGCCCTTGTCACTGCTGCGCTGCCCGGATGGCGTGGGCAAGGCCTGCTTCTTCCAGAAGCACCATGGCCCCGGCCTGGGCGATGCCGTGCACGCGGTGCCCCTGCAGCAGAAGAGCGGCCGCGAGGACTACGTCTACATCGACGATGTGCGGGGCCTGCTGCAACTGGTGCAGATGAACACCCTGGAGCTGCATCCGTGGGGCGCGACCGTGGCCGATCCCGAGCACCCGGATCGCTTGGTGTTCGATCTCGATCCCGGTGAAGGGGTGGGCTGGGCAGAGGTGAAAGCCGCTGCGCGTGATGTCCGTGACCGCCTGCAGGAAGCCGGCCTGAAGAGTTTCGTGCGGCTGTCCGGGGGCAAGGGCGTGCATGTGGTGGTGCCGCTGCGGCCCAAGGCTGACTGGGAACAGGCCAAGGCGTTCTGTGAGGCGTTCGCCCGGGCGATGGCGGAGCGGGCGCCGGACCGCTACGTGGCAACAATGAGCAAGGCCAAGCGTGGTGGCGTCATTTTCATCGACTGGCTGCGCAATACGCGGGGTGCCACCAGTGTGTGCTCGTGGTCGTTGCGTGCGCGCGATTCCGCTGGCGTGGCAGTACCGCTGCGCTGGGATGAACTGGCTCGCATCAATGCCGCCGACGCATTTCCCATGGGCAAGGCGCTGGCGCGCGCGAAGCGGCTGAAGGCGGACCCTTGGCACGGTATCGCGCGGCTGAAGCAGACGTTGCCGCGCATGGACCTGTAGAGCCGAGCCTATGCTCGGCTGCCTGTGTCGATGTGCATGAAAGCCGAGCACGGGCTCGGCTCTACAGGGGCGGCATCACCTTGCATCGCGCGAGGGACGACGGCCGAACCACCAGCCGGCCAGCAGTTGCAACGGCAGTGACGCCAGCAGTGAAATGACGAACCAGAACGGGAAATCCGCACCGGCCGTCCACATTGCGTAGCCACAGCCCAGCGCGACCAGCGACCAGATCGAGAAGCCGTGCGATCGCGGCCAGCAGGGCGCGTAATAGGTGGCAAAGGAAACCCCGGCGATGCCACCGAGCACGCTGAAGGCGAGATCCCAGCCCAGCTGCACGCTGTTGTTGTCCGGCGACAGGCCCAGCAACGGTGGCAGCCAGCTGGCGACGCTGCTGACCAGCGCAAGCGACAGCACGCCGCCGATCAGGGCAACGATGGACAGGAACAGGGTCTTGAGCACGCCAGGCATGCGCGCATTGTACGGCTGCGGCGGAGAACCCGGCATGCCGGCCAACGGCCGGCACTACCGAAATGTGTGTGGATCCGATCCGATGAATCGGCATGGCCGCCGCGTCCGTGGGAGAGGGGGACGGAGCGACGGCGGCCATGCACAGGCGGTCAGGCGGCGAAGTCGAGCACCACGCGGCCTTCGATGGTGCCCGCATGCATGCGCGCGAACACGTCGTTGATGTTTTCCAGGCGGTCGGTGCTGACCGTGGCCGCGACCTTGCCCTCGGCGGCGAACTGCAGTGATTCCTGCAGGTCCAGCCGGGTACCGACGATCGAGCCGCGCACGGTGATGCCGTTGAGCACCATGCCGAAGATATCCAGCGGGAAGTTGCCGGGCGGCAGGCCATTGAGCGAGACAGTGCCGCCACGGCGCACCATGCCCAGTGCCTGCTCGAACGCCTTCGGCGACACCGCCGTGACCAGTGCACCGTGTGCGCCACCGATTTCCTTCTTCAGGAAGGCGGCCGGGTCGGTGGTGCGCGCGTTGACGGTGACCTGCGCGCCCAGCTGGCGCGCCAGTGCAAGCTTCGTATCGTCCACGTCCACCGCGGCCACGTTCAGGCCCATTGCGCGAGCGTACTGCACCGCCATGTGGCCCAGGCCACCGATGCCGGAAATCGCCACCCAGTCACCGGGCTTGGTGTCGGTGACCTTCAGGCCCTTGTAGACGGTCACGCCGGCGCACAGCACCGGCGCGATCTCGACGAAGCCCACGTCCTTCGGAAGCAGGCCGACATAGTTGGCATCGGCCAGTGCGTACTCGGCGAAGCCGCCGTTGACCGAGTAGCCGGTGTTGCGCTGCGTCTCGCACAGCGTTTCCCAGCCACCCAGGCAGTGTTCGCAATGACCACACGCCGAGTACAACCAGGGGATGCCGACCCTGTCGCCTTCCTTGACGTGCCCTACCCCGCCTCCCACGGCCACGACGTGCCCCACGCCCTCGTGGCCGGGGATGAACGGCGGGTTCGGTTTCACCGGCCAGTCGCCCTCGGCGGCGTGCAGGTCGGTATGGCAGACGCCACAAGCCTCGATCCTGACCAGCACCTCGCCCGCCCCCGGGCGCGGTACCACGACTTCCTCGATGACCAGTGGCTTGCCGAACTCACGGACGACGGCGGCCTTCATGGTTCTGTTCATGCATGCTTCTCCGTAGTGCGCTTGCAGACAGGATGGCGCCGGCCCCATGCCTGCGCCTTGATCCCGATCAATCCATCAGAAGAAGCCGAGCTTCTTCGGCGAATAGCTGACCAGCAGGTTCTTGGTCTGCTGGTAGTGGTCGAGCATCATCCGGTGGTTCTCGCGGCCGATGCCCGACTGCTTGTAGCCACCGAATGCGGCGTGCGCCGGGTAGGCGTGATAGCAGTTGGTCCACACGCGCCCGGCCTGGATGGCACGGCCCATGCGGTAGAGGCGCGCGGCGTCCCGGCTCCACACGCCGGCACCCAGGCCGTACAGCGTGTCGTTGGCGATCTGCAGAGCTTCTTCCTCGGTCTTGAAGGTGGTCACCGCTACCACCGGCCCGAAGATCTCCTCCTGGAAGATGCGCATGCGGTTGTGGCCCCTGAATACGGTGGGTTTCACGTAGTAACCACCGGCCAGGTCGCCACCCAGGGTGTTCTGCTCGCCACCGATCAGCACTTCGGCCCCTTCCTGCTTGCCGATGTCGATGTAGGAGAGGATCTTGTCCAGCTGTTCGGCGGAGGCCTGTGCGCCGATCATGGTGTCCGGGTCCAGCGGATCACCCTGCCTGATCGCGGCCACGCGCCTGAGCACCCGTTCCATGAAACGCTCGTAGATGGATTCCTGTACCAGCGCACGCGACGGGCAGGTGCACACTTCGCCCTGGTTCAGCGCGAACAGCACGAAGCCCTCCACGGCCTTGTCGAGGAAATCATCGTCCTCGGCCATCACGTCGGCGAAGAAGATGTTGGGCGACTTGCCGCCCAGTTCCAGCGTCACCGGAATCAGGTTCTGGCTGGCGTACTGCATGATCAGGCGGCCGGTGCTGGTCTCGCCGGTGAAGGCGATCTTGGCGATGCGTGGGCTGCTGGCCAGCGGCTTGCCTGCTTCCAGGCCAAAGCCGTTGACGATGTTGAGCACGCCCGGGGGCAGCAGGTCACCGATGATCTCCATCAGCACCAAGATCGAGGCCGGGGTCTGCTCGGCCGGCTTGAGCACCACGCAGTTGCCGGCGGCGAGCGCCGGGGCCAGCTTCCAGGCCGCCATCAGCAACGGGAAGTTCCACGGGATGATCTGGCCGACCACGCCCAGCGGTTCGTGGAAATGGTAGGCCACGGTGTCCTTGTCGATCTCCGACAGGCTGCCTTCCTGCGCGCGCACCACGCCTGCGAAATAGCGGAAGTGGTCGACCATCAGCGGGATGTCGGCGTTGAGGGTTTCGCGGATCGGCTTGCCGTTGTCCCAGGTCTCGGCGCGCGCGATCAGTTCCAGGTTCTGCTCGATGCGGTCAGCGATGCGGTTGAGGAGGTTGGCGCGCTCGGCGGTGGAGCGCCTGCCCCAGTCTTCCTTGGCGGCATGGGCCGCATCCAGCGCGGCCTCGATGTCGTCGGCGTTGGAGCGCGCCACCGAGGTGAGCACCCTGCCGGTGATCGGCGTGATGTTGTCGAAGTACTGGCCGCTGCGCGGTGCCACCCACTGGCCACCGATGTAGTTGTCGTAGCGGGGTTTGAACAGCGTGCCGGGACCGGCCGGGTCGGTTGAGGGCGAGGGCGGGATTGAAGCAACGGCATTCATCGGGGGCACTCCTTGGATGGCCCGGACAACCCGGGACCTGCCCGGCTACCGCAACGAGCGTGCCAATCCCGCCGGTGCTGCGGCGCATCACGCGGCGCGGCGGCATCAGTGTTGGCGGTCCCCTGGCGGAATGCCGCAGCGCACCAGTGGACGTCATGGCACTTGAAGGCGGGATGTGCTTTTAATCGAAACAGTGCCCGCAACAGCTGTCGCAGAATGCGACAAGGAGCGAGAGGGTGTCCCAGCCGATTCTTCCCGAGCGCGTCGGCGGCGCGCGCCGTGCCTTCTTCGAGCGCGGTGCAGTGCCGGCTGGCGTGGTACCCGACGCCATCCTGCAGTCGTGGCGGCGCTGCCAGCGCCAGGGCCTATCGGTGGATGCACGGCCCGACGTGGCGCCGGTGCCCGAACCCTCCCTGCGCGAACTGCGCCAGCGCCGCGAGCGCCTGTGGCGGCTGGCCCGGCCCGAGCTGGAAGGCCTGGCCGGCTCGCTGGCCAGCAGTGATGGCATCGTGCTGCTCACCGATGAGGAAGGCTGGGTGCTGGATGCCGAGGGCAGCAACAGCTTCCTGGACCGTGCCGGCCAGGTCGCGCTGATGCCCGGCGTGCGCTGGGACGAAGGCACCGTCGGCACCAATGCCATCGGCACCGCCATCGTCGAAGGCCGCGCCCTGCAGGTACGCGGCGGCGAGCATTTCTTCGCCCCGCACGGCATCCTCACCTGCTCGGCCACACCGATCTTCGATCCCTTCGGCCAGCGCGTGGGCGTGCTCGACATTTCCGGTGACGCGCGCCACGCCCATCTGCATGCGCTGGCGCTGGGTCGCCAGGCCGTGGACCAGATCGAGCACCGTTACTTTGCCGACGGACTGGACGACTGCGAACTGCTGCACCTGCATGCCCAGCCGTTGCTGCTGGGCAGCCCGCGCGAAGCGCTGCTCGGCTTCCGCAACGGCCGCCTGGTGGCTGCCAACCGCGTTGGCCTGGGGCTGTTCGGGCTGGACCGGCACGACATCGGCCACGCCTCCTACGAGGCCCTGTTCGACCAGCCACTCGCGCGGCTGCACGACGACGGCATGCTGCTGGACCGGCAGGGACGCGCGCTGTACGGCCACAGTGAAAGCAAGCGCCGCGCACGCGCCGGCAGCGTCGTGCCCGCACGCGCTCCGCGCGTGGTCCCCGTGGCTCCCGTGCCGGCGGCGCCCGGCACGGTGCTGGCCACGCCGGTGCAGCAGCAGTTGCACCGGGCCGTGCGCGTGCTCGATGCCGGCCTGCCGGTGCTGGTGCAGGGGGAGACGGGCACCGGCAAGGAAGTATTCGCACGCGAGCTGCACCGCCGCAGTACGCGCGCCGGCCAGCCGCTGGTGGCGGTGAACTGCGCGGCCCTGCCAGAGGGGCTGATCGAAGCGGAGTTGTTCGGCTACGAGGAAGGGGCCTTCACCGGCGCGCGCCGGCAGGGCAGTACCGGCCTGCTGAGGCAGGCCCAGGGGGGTGTGCTGTTCCTCGATGAGATCGGCGACATGCCGTTGGCCCTGCAGCCGCGACTGCTGCGCGTACTGCAGGAACGCGAACTGTCACCGCTCGGCGGTGGCCGTCCGGTAAAGCTGGACTTCGCCCTCGTCTGCGCCAGCCACCGCGACCTGCAGCAGGCCGTGGCCGACGGACGCTTCCGCGCGGACCTGTACTACCGCATCGCCGATCATGTGGTGCACCTGCCCACCCTGCGCGAACTGGACGAGCGCGGCGCCCTGCTGCAGGCGCTGTGGGCACCGATGGCCCAAGGCCGCGTACTGCAGGCCGAGGTGCTGGAGCTGCTGCAACGGCAGCGCTGGCCGGGCAACCTGCGGCAGCTGCAGGCCTGCCTGCGCACCCTGGTGGCGTTGAGCGACCCCGGCGAGCCGATCACTGCAGCACACCTGCCGGCGGACCTGATGAGCACGCCGCTGTCGCCGCAGGTGACGGCCGCAGACAGCGCCTGCGCTGTCCGCGGTGGGCTGCGCGATATCGCCGAGGAGGTGATGCGTCAGGCCCTGCAGGCCGCCGACGGCAACATCTCCGCGGCGGCCAAGCAGCTGGGCATCAGCCGCAGCACGCTGTACCGGCGCCTGGGCCGGCCCGCCACGCGCTGAGCGCGCGCGACGGTGCCCGACGCTGCCCGGTGCAACGCCGCAGCGGCCTCAGCCGGCCAGCACTGCGGCCTCGCGGGCCAGGCGTTCGATGGCATCCCAGTCCCGGGTCTGCAGCAGCGCCGGGGTGGTCAGCCACGAACCGCCCACGCACAGCACGTTGGGCAGGTGCAGGAACTGTGGTGCGGTCTGCACGCTGATCCCGCCCGTCGGGCAGAAGCGGACATCGGCGAACGGCCCGTGCCAGGCCGACAGCAGCGCGGCGCCGCCAGCCTGCACGGCAGGGAAGAATTTGAACGTATCCAGGCCGTGCTCCAGACCCAGGATCAATTCCGACCCGGTGGCCACGCCCGGCAGGTAGGGCAGGTCGGCATCGCGGGCGGCTGCATACAGGGCCGGCGTAGCGCCGGGCGACACGGCGAAACGCGCGCCCGCCTCCCGGGCCGCCTGCATCTGCGCGGGCTTGAGGACGGTGCCGGCACCGACCACGGCATCGGGTACCGCCTCCCGCATCGCCCGGATGGCGTCCATCGCCTGCGGCGTGCGCAGCGTGACTTCGATTACCGGCAGGCCACCACGGAACAGCGCCTGTGCGACCTGCACGGCCTCCTCCACCGAGCCGGGGGTATACACCGGAATCACCGGTGCCAGTTTCAGCACCGCGCGCACGCGCGGATCAGCGGCGGACATCGAATCGCTCCTCGCCCATCAGGGCCAGCACGTCAGCTTCGCTGACAGGATTGAAATCACCGGGGATGGAATGCTTCAGGGCCCCGGCGGCCAGGCCGAAGCGCACAGTGGCGTCGGCATCAAGGCCGGACAGGATGCCATGCAGGATGCCGGCCGCGAAGGCATCGCCACCGCCGATGCGATCGACGATGCCCTGCAGCTGGCGCACGGGCGCCTGCGCGCGTGTTCCGTCGCGGCCCAGCAACAGTGCACCCATCGCATGGTGGTCGACGCTGATCACCTGCCGCTGCGTGCACGCCATCCACTGCAGCTGTGGAAACGCTGCGAACGCAGCGACGGCGGCGGCCTCGACGCGGGCGACCGGCTCCTGTTGCGTGAACGGCCGGTCCAGCACCACCTCCATGTCACGGTGGTCGGCGAAGACGATGTCGGCCTGGGCGAACAGCTCGTGCAGCACGGCCTGGGCGTCACCACCCCAGCGCTGCCAGAGCCTGGGGCGGAAGTTGCCGTCAAAGGAAACACGAACCCCGGCCTGCCGCGCCGCGCGTGCGGCATCCAGCGTCGCTGCGGCGACCTCCGGCCCCAGTGCCGGGCTGACCCCGGACAGGTGCAGCCAGTGCGCGCCCTGCAGCAACGCCGGCCAGTCATGGTCGCCCGCAGTGCTGCGCGCGAACGCCGAGTCCGCGCGGTCATAGACCACTTCGCTGGCACGCTGGACCGCCCCGGTGGTGAGGAAATACAGCCCCATCCGAGCGCCCGGCACCTCGTGAACGTGGCGGGTGTCCACGCCGTGCCGGCGCAGTTCTGCCAGCGCGTGGGCACCGAGCGGGTTGCCTGCGACCGCGCCGACCATCGAGACCTGGTGTCCCAGCCGGGACAGCGAGACACCCACGTTGGCTTCCGCTCCGCCCACGTGCACCTGCAACTGCGGAGACTGCAGCAGCAGCTCGCGGGCGGGCGCACCCAGGCGCAGCAGCAGCTCCCCGAAACACACGATACGACCCATCTCCGCTCCTTCGTGCTTGCCGCCAGCGTGGGACACTGCGCGGCATGGTTGTGGACCACGTGGGGGTGTGGCGTTGACTAGCGGTGTCATTCTAGACCGAAGTTGCGCTGCGGATGCTCGGTTCGCATGTCGAAACCATTGTCCTGCAAGCGTCTTGGAGACATTGCGGATCTGTTGCGCTGCAAGATGCCCGATTCGAGGCGTGCTGTTAACGTCGGCTTTGACCAGCGGTGTCATTCCGCTGCACAGCCGCGATACCAGACCTTTGGGAGAGGGGAAAGGCATGCAATCTCGGATCCATGGAAAAAAGACACCGGTTACCTTGCTGGCAATGGGCGTGGCGCTGGCCCTGTCCACCACGGCGGCTGCCCAGCAGCAGGCCGCCACCGATCTGGACACGGTCACCGTCACCGGCTACCGCGCCAGCGTTGAAAAGGCGCTGGACATCAAGCGCGGCGAAGCCGGCGTGGTCGACGCCATTGTTGCCGAGGACATCGGCAAGTTCCCCGACCTGAATCTGGCCGAATCACTGCAGCGCATCCCGGGCGTGGTCATCACCCGCGAGGCCGGCGAAGGCCGCAACATCTCCGTGCGCGGCCTGGGCCCGGATTTCACCCGCGTGCGCATCAACGGCATGGAGGCGCTGACCACCGTCGGCGCCGGTGACCAGAGCGGTGGCACCAACCGCGGCCGTGGCTTCGACTTCAATGTGTTCGCCTCGGACCTGTTCTCGCAGCTGCTGGTGCGCAAGACCGCCTCGGCCGACGTTGAAGAAGGCTCGCTGGGTGCCACGGTCGATCTGCGTACCGCGCGGCCGTTCGACTATGAGGGCTTCACCTTCGCCGCCAGTGGCCAGGCCAGCTACAACGCCATGGCCGAGAAGGCCGACCCGCGGATCGCGGCGCTGGTATCCAATACCTTCGCCGATGGCACCTTCGGCGCCCTGCTTTCGGTGGCCTACTCCGAGCGCCAGGCGCTGGAGGAAGGCTCCAACACCGGGCGCTGGGCCAACGGCCCGAGCAACGGCAATTTCGCGGCCTCTTCGCCGTTCGCCGCAGCGCGTGGTGCCAACGTGTTCCATCCGCGTTTCCCGCGCTACGTGCAGATGGAGCATGAGCAGAAGCGCCTGGGCGTGACCGGCTCGCTGCAGTGGAAACCCGGCGATGCCACTGAAATCTCGCTCGACGCGCTGTACTCGAAGATCGATGCCACCCGCGATGAAAACTACATCGAGGCGATCTCCTTCAGCCGCGGCACCAGCAGCACGCCGCGCCTGGTCGGCAAGCCGGCCATGGTGGTCCGCAACGGCGTGATCGAGAACAACGCCCTGGTCCAGGGCGAGTTCGACAATGTCGACATCCGTTCCGAAAGCCGCCATGACGAATGGAGTACCGAGTTCAAGCAGATCGCACTGAACGGCCAGCATCGCTTCGGAGATGATTTCACCCTGTCCGGCAAGATCGGCATCTCGCGCTCCAGGCATGAGAACCCCGTGCAGACCACGGTGATCATGGACAAGTATGACGTCGATGGTTACAGCTACGACTATCGTGGCAACAACCGCGCGCCGGTCCTCAACTATGGCATCGACCCGACCAACCCCAACGGCTGGGAGCTGGCGGAAATCCGCCTGCGGCCGCAGTACGTGGACAATGACTTCGATACCGGCCAGATCGACTTCAACTGGAATCTCGGCCCGGGCTTCCGCCTGAAGGGCGGCGTGCTGGCCAAGGACTACACGTTCAGCACCACCGAGCTGCGCCGTGCCAGCGAGCTGGCCGTACCCGGCTTTGCCGATGGCACGAAGGTCGTGCCGGCGGGCATGACCACGCCCGCAGGGCTGAAGGGCATCAACGGCAGCCCCGCCAGCTGGGTCGTCCCCGACCTCGGGGCGATTGCCGAGCAGTTCGACATCTACAGCAACAGCGGCAGCTTCGCGGTGGCGCCGCGTGCCAACAATGTGCGCAGCGTGGAAGAAAAGGACCGCGGTGCCTACTTGATGGGCGAGTTCTCCACCGAACTGGGCAGCCTGCCCCTGTCGGGCAACGTGGGCGTGCGGTACGTGCGCACCAAGCAGTCCTCCACCGGCCTGTCCACGCTGGCCAACGGCACGGTGCAGACCACGGCCAACCGCACCTATGACGACACCCTGCCCTCGTTCAACCTGGTGGCGGAAGTCACGCCGGATTTCCTGATCCGGCTCGGCGCGGCCAAGGTGATGAGCCGGCCGGGACTGGGCAGCCTGACGCCCGGTGCGACCGTGGCTGTGGCCGGCGGCGCGCGCACCATCTCCAGCGGCAATCCTGACCTGGATCCGATCCGCGCGACCAATGTCGATCTCGGCTTCGAATGGTACTTCGCCGAGGGCGCGATGGCCGGCATCGGCCTGTTCTACAAGGATATCGAGAGCTTCATCCAGACCACCCGCGAAGTGCGTCCCTACAGCGACAGCGGCCTGCCCGCCTCGCTGCTGGAAGGCACCGGAGCCTCGGCCAGCGATGACTTCACCTACAGCAAGCCGGTCAACACGCCCGGTGGCGAACTGCACGGCGTGGAAGCCAACTACACGCAGCCTTTCACCTTCCTGCCCGGCAAGTGGGCCAACCTCGGCATACAGCTGAACTACACCTGGGTGGAATCGAAGATCCAGTACCTCAACTCGGCAGGCCAGCCGGTCATGAAGACCGATCTCACCGGTCTGTCGAAGTCATCGTGGAACGCGACGCTGTTCTACGAAGGGGAGCGGTTTGCCGGCCGCATCTCGGCGACCAACCGCGATGACTACCTGACCCAGGCCCCTGGCCAGGAGACCGGCTTCAATCTGGATGGCTATCACGGCATGACCGGCACCACGGTGTTCGATGCCTCCGTCCGCTACAAGATCAGCGACCAGCTGGAACTGAGCCTGGAAGGCATCAACCTGACCAACGAGGCGTCCGACGAGTGGGTCTACTCGCCGCTGACCGGCCGACTGCCGTTGCAGTACACCGAAACCGGCCGCCAGTTCCTGCTGGGCGTGCGCTACAAGTTCTGAGCAACGCCGGCGGCGCGTGCCGATACGCGCCGCGGTTCGCCATGACCGCTGCTGCGCCGCAAGGTGCCGCTGCGGCGTGGCCTTGCTACGGTCCGGCGGCCCGCCGCCGGCCGTCGCCCCGCCGCCGGCCGTCGCCCGTTGAAAGGAAATGTCTCCATGCCGCACCGCACGACCGTGTTCCGCTGCCTGCTGCTGGCAGTCGCCCTGGCCGCAGGCCCCGCGACGGCCGCCGCCGATGTCCCCACCCTGCTCTTCCATGTGGATGCCAATCACGGCCTGCAGGCCGTGACCGCTCACGGTGAGGCCGTAGCGAACTTTCGCGACAAGGTGGCGGTGGTCGACGACGGCAAGCATGGCAAGGCCATCCAATGGGAAGACGACGGCGTGCTTGCCTGGGATGCGCCGGGCAACATCCTGGCCCAGCGCGGCACGCTGGCCTTCGACTGGCGTTCACGCTACGCGGTGGGTGAAGCGCCGTTCGTGATCTTCCGCGTCGGCTACGCCGACCACAGCAGCTGGGACATGGCCTGGCTGCGCATCGACTGGAACGGGCACGGCTTCGATGCCTTCGTAACCGATGCCAACCTGGCACGCACCCGCGTGTCGTTCCGCATGGATGCACTGCCGCGTCCCGACCAGTGGTTGCACCTGGCCTTCGCCTGGGACGAGGACCAGGGCGTGCGCCTGTTCATCGATGGCCGCGAAGTCGCGCGCGCGCAGGCCACCGGCGATTACGATGCCGCGCTGGACCAGCTTGGCCTGGCCGGTCGGGTGATGGCGCCGTACCAGGTGCAGAGCCGCTACAACTTCCTGCGTGGCAGCGATTTCCAGCACATCCGGGTCTACGACCGCATGCTGGATGTGCCAGCGGTGGCAGCGCTGGCTCGCGGGCGCGAACCGGCCAGCGCCGTGGGGGTTGCCGATGGCACGCGCGCCTGGCGCCACCGCTTCGGCTGGGATGGGGCTGCCCCCCCAGCGGTGGCGGCGGGCGGCACCCGCATCCGCAAGATCGAATTTGCCGACACCCGTGACCTGAAGGCGTGGATGTGGAAGGCCACCGATGGCATCGCCGAAACCACCTGGCCGGGCGTCTACAACCGCTCGCGCCTGCCCGGCCGCAATGACTACTTCCAGCTTCCGGACTGGAACACCTATGTGGAAGGCGGCCAGCACCTGGACCTGACCCTGCCGGCCACAGAAACGGTGAACCGGGTGGAGATCCGTGGTGCGGCCTTCGGCACCCTCTCCCACGGGCCCGACGCCGAACATGCCACCGACGTGCTGGTCACGCGCCCGCGCGGCGTGGTGCGCAGCGTCGACAACATTGCCGCGCAGCGCGGCGGCGTGCTGCGTTTCAGCAACGTCGAGCAGGAAACACCGATCCAGGAAATCTGGGCCTACCACGTGAGCGAGGGCGGCGAGCCGGAAGGCACGGTGAAGCAGACCTACATCATCGACAGCCACGCGCTGCCCGACTACACCAACCTGGACGCATTGCGCCGCTACATCGATGGACGTTTCCCGGCCGCCGAACGCAGCACGGTGATGGCGCTGCCGAAGGGCGCCGGTTCCCGCCGCCGGGATGCCGGCACCCTGCCTGCGCATCCGCGGCCCATCGTGCACGTGCTGATCCCTTCCGGGGTGGGCGATGCACCCGCCAACCAGCCGCTGATCCGCAGCTGGGCCTACAGCTGGGAGAACATGCACGACGGCCTGGACGGCGTGGCCATCGACCTTCCCGCGCTCAACCTGCCGCCCACCCACGATGGGCTGATCCCGCTGAACATCCGCATCAAGGATCCGATCTGGCCGGCGCGCGACATGATCGACGTATCGGTGTCGGTGCCACCAGGGCAGAAACGCACGCTGTGGCTGGACCTGCGCGATCGCATCCTCACCCCGGACAGCCTGTGGCTGAGCATCGCCTCGGCCGCACCGCGCTTCGATGCCGATGCCCTCGACGGTGCGCAGGTCCGGCTGGTGTTCAAGCCGCGCGCCGAGGCACTGAAGGAGCACGTGGCCGACCGCTTCAACCAGGTCCGCGACAACTGGGGCTTCCTGGTGGAAGAGCACACCACGTCCAAGCGCCAACGCCTGTACGCGCGCGTGTATGCGGACCTGAGCGACCTGCTGCGGGTGGATCCGGACCATGAACTCGGCCGCCTGTACTGGAACTACATCAGCTACAACAGCCAGGGCCGCCCGCCCTACACGGCGCCTGCCGTGCCCAGGGGCGTGCCGGCGTGGGCATTCAACCAGGTGCAGGACCTGGCGCAGGTGCGGCAGTTCGTCGACTGGTGGATCGATGAACGGCAGGTGGCCTACGGGGATTTCGGCGGTGGCATCTCCGACGATTCCGACCTGACCCAGCAGTGGCCGGGGCTGGCCCTGATGGGTGTGCAGCCGGATCGATTGAACGCCTCGCTGACCGCGCTGTCCGATGCGGTGTACCGCAATGGCATGTTCAGCAACGGCTTGAGCACCATCGAGACCGACGAGCTGCATTCCTATGAGGAAGGCATCAACACCAACAGCGCCATGCTCTACCTCAACTGGGGCGACCCGCTGACGCTGGAACGCCTGATGGAAACGGTGAAGGCCTTCGACGAGCGCATCATCCTGCGCAACCCGCAGGGCCACCTGCTGTTTTCCAGCAACTGGTTCGGTGGCAACAAGGTCTACCGCGAACCGAACTGGCAGTGGCAGAAGCCGTATTCTTTCCCGGTGCTGCACCCGGCGTTCCTGCTGGGCCAGTACAACGCCGATCCCACCGGCCGCGCGCTGGTGATCGGCCTGGCCGATGGCTATCTGGCCCACGCAGGCAAGGACGACAAGGGAGGCTTCACCCTGCCCAACGAGATCAACTGGGCCAGCGGTGCCACCCGCGGCGGCGAGTTGAACAACGGCTCCGGCAGCGGCGACACGATGCACACATTCTGGGCGGCGTGGCGCTGGAGCGGCGATGCGAAGTACCTGCAGGCACTGGACTACCGCGTGGCCCGTGGCGGCCCGGGCGCACTGGCCAACCTGGGCGAGAACGTCGTGGACGTACTGGGCCGGCAACAGGACTGGTACCCGCTGCTGCGCGCCGAGGCCGACGCGGGAAAAACCGGTTTCGCCAGCCTGATGGCGTGGCAGGCCAGCGGCGACAGGTCATACATCGCCGCCCTGCATGCCGACGGCCTGCAGGCGAAAGTGCAGCGCGCATACATGAACACCGAGGGCCACTGGTGGTCCGACCGCGTGGAAGCGCCCAGTGAATTCCTGCAGCGCGCACGCCTGGGTGGCATTGCGCTGAAGCGCAACCAGAGTTGGCCCGGCCATACCGTCAGCTGGCGCTTCGACCGCGAGGGAGCGGCCGAACAGGTCGCCCTGCTGGTGCATGCGCCGTCGCGTGAACGTTTCACCGTTACCAGCTACAACCTGGGCACGCGCACCATCGGCGCCGACATGACCGGCTGGAACGTGGCCAGCGGGACCTGGCGGATACGCAGCGGCGTGGATGCCGATGGCGATGGCCACATCGACGGCACGCCCGCCGAACGCCGCGTGCAGCTGGAAACCAGCGCTTCGGTAGCGCTGCAGTTCCGTCCCGGGCGTACCGAGGTGTTCGAGTTCGAACGCGTGTCCGAGGGAACACCGGTGGAAACACGGCCGGACCTGGGCGTGGGTCGCGGCGACGTACGCATCGACGGCAGCCAGCTGCAGGTGACCGTGCACAGCCTGGGGCATGTCGGCACCGGCATGGGCGTAGCAATGCTGGAAGACGCGCGCGGTCGCGAGATCGCCCGCACGGACGTGCCGGCGCTGGGGGCACCCAGTGACCTGCAGCCGAAGACCGTGCAGGTCTGGTTGCCATTGCCGGCCGGCGACCGCAGCGGCCTGCGCGTGCGCGTGGCGCTGGCCGACGGTGGCGAGGAAGTGACCCGGCTCAACAACGTGGTCGGCGTGCCACGATGATGCCTGCATTACGCCCGGCTTGATCCGGCGCGGGTCAGGACGCCTCGGTCTCCAGCCGCTTCATCCGGCGCTGGTACCAGCCATCATCCAACGGCTCGAACACCGCGCTGCGTTCCATCACGCCCTCGTAGACGTGCAGCGACACGGCCACGTCTGCGTCGCTGGCGTTGCACAGCGTGTGGTACTCGTGCGGCGGAATCAGGCTGCCGGCGCTACCGCGGTGGCCGTACAGCGTGGGCTGGGCGGCAAAGCGATGACGTTCGCCATCCTGTTCAATCAGCGCATAGGGAGTGACGATCAGTTCGCCCTGCCAGACACCTTCCACGCACCACATGGCATCGTGGTCATGCAGGGGCGTGCCCTGGCCTGGGCCCCAGCACATGGCGATGACGCTGTAGCCCAGGGTCGGGCTGCGGTGCAGTTCACGGCGTGCGTAATGCCCTTCGACCGGGCGCCGCACGCAGGGGGGCAGCTGGATGGACGGATCGACGATGGCCTCGCGCAGCACCCGCTGCAGCGCACCGGTGATGGCCTCCGGCGTACCCAGCATCACCGCGGCATCGATCGCAGCGAACAGCCGTTCCCGGCCGGTGAATGACGGTGGCAAGGACATCGTTCCCATGTCCCGACTCTAGCCGAGAGGGGTTAACAGAATGTTTGCACCGCGGTGTCATCACTGCGTACCGCGCTGCACGAACGGTACTTTCGCGTACAGCGCACGTTCGCCGGCACGAGGATCGTCCACCACGCCGCTCTGGCGATCGAACAGCATGGTCTGCCGCCGGGGCAGCGCGTAGGGTGGCCATTGCGGCATTCCGCGATGATTGGGGTCGCCGTTGCGCGCGAAGGCGATCAGTGCGTCGCTCATTGCCGCCGCCAGCGTATGCGCATCCGCGCCGCCACCGGTGCGTGCGCCGGGCAGGCCGGCGTTGTCGAACACCAGTGGGATGTCCAGCGTGTGGAAGGCGCGCAGCCGGCCTTGCTCCACCGGTGAGCCCCAGTCCAGCTGGTAGGCCCAGGTGGGCGCGGCCCCACTGGGCTGGCGCGCACGCGCTTCCAGTTCCTCCACTGCGCCGCGCCAGGAACGGCCTGCGGTAGTGGCTGCGAAGAACACCTCCGAAGGCGTGTAATGCGGGTACAGGCGCCGATACTCGGCGATCACCGTCTGCGGCAGCAGATCCACGAACTGCTGGCGTTGCAGCTGTGCCGGCAGCGTCTCCCAGGTCAAGGTGAAGTTGGCCGGATCGTTGCCGAGGAAGGCGCGGGTCTCGTCGCGCGTATTGCCGATCACCATCGGAATGCTGGCCGACTGCCGCGGTGCCTGCGGCCAGAACGGATGCACCGGAAGGGAGACTTCGTCCAGTACCGGCCCGAAGTACAGCGATGTGCTTTCCACCCGCGATGGATCGCGGGCACGGGTGGCTGCAAGCAGATCGGCGGCCGGGAGCCGCAGCAGGGCAGACAGGTCCTTTGCACCCACTGCCTCCATTGCAATGGCGGCGCGCTGTGCGGCGGCACGCGGGCCGGCCGCGGTGACCTGCTGCCCGCTCATTGTCCACGCGCGCTGGAACAGGCCGCGTGCCGCAGGCATCGCCATCAGCGTGGCGATCTTGGCGCCGCCCCCGGACTGGCCGAACACGGTGATGTTTCCAGCGTCACCGCCGAAGATCGCCGCGTGTTCGCGTACCCACTGCAGCGCCTGTACCAGGTCGAGCTGGCCGACATTCCCCGACGCGGCGTAGCGTGCGTCGCCAAGTGCGCCCAGGTACAGGTAACCGAAGGTGTTCAGCCGATGATTGAGGGTCACCACCACCACATCGCCGCGGCGGCACAGCGCACTGCCGTCGTACAGCGGATCGCTGCCGGAGCCGTTGTTGAACCCACCCCCGTGCATGTAGACCAGCACCGGGCGGCGGCCGCCATCCCCCAGTGCGGGGGTCCAGACATTGAGGAACAGGCAGTCTTCGCTGCCGGGGCCTTCCGCGCCGCCCTGCGGTGCGGCCGCGCCATAGTCCAGTGCGTCGGCGATCCCGTTCCATGCCGCTTCCCGGCGTGGTGGCTGGAAGCGATGGGTGCCGGTATCGGCGCCGTAGCGCACGCCGCGGAATACCAGCACGCCTTGTTCATGCTGGCCGCGCACGCGCCCCCCGCGCACGCGGACGATCGGCAGGCGTTCGTCGCGTGCACCGGGCAACGCCGCTGCCGGCAGTGCCACCAGCGTGGCCGTGGCCAACGCCCAGCGCGCGCTGTCGCGCAGGAAACGGCGGCGCTGCAGATCGTCGGGTGCTCCCGTCATCGGCTGCCCTCCGCACCCTTTCCTGCTGTCAGCCATGCCTGTGCCAGCGCTGGCCACTGCGCCAGGGTGGAGCCGGGCTGCAGGCGCATGCCGAAGCCGTGGCCACCATGGGCGAACACATGCAGTTCGTGCTCGACACCTGCCCTGGCCAGCGCCTGCGCCATCACCTCGCTGTTGTGCACGCTGACCACGCGATCGTCGTTGGCATGGATCAGCATGGTCGGTGGCATGTCCGCGCGCACGTGCTCCTGCACCGAGTACTGGGCCGCCAATGCGGGGTCAGGGTGCTCGCCCAGCAATCGCCCGCGCGAACCGCTGTGCGCATGCGCGCCCATGTCGATGACCGGGTAGACCAGCACCGCCCGTGCCGGGCGCGCGCTCAGCTGATCGATCGCATCGCGTGCGGGATAGACCGGAGCATCGAAGCCGGTGGCCAGCCGCGCAGCCACGTGGCCGCCGGCGGAAAAGCCCATGACCGCCACATTGTCAGCCTCCAGGCCGCGGCGTGCGGCCTGGTCGCGCATGACCCGCAGCGCACGCTGGGCATCGGCCAGCGCCGCCTGGCGGTCCCTGCCCGGCTGCGGCAGGCGGTAGCGAAGCACGAACAGGGTGAAGCCTGCCCGCTGCACCCAGTCCGGCACCAGCGCGCTGCCCTCCTTGTCGATTACCACCCGCTGGTAGCCGCCGCCCGGAATGACCAGCACCGCCTGCCCGTTCGGACGTGGCGGCGCGTGCACGATCATGTATGGCGCATCGATCCCGTCCACGAACCGGTCCGGATGGGCCGGATCGGGGCTGCGCTCAACCACCCGCGCCTTCCGTGCCGGAGCGCTCTGGCCAGGTACCTGGCCGTCCGGCCACAGCGGCAGGCGTTCGCCCGCCACCTCCCCGGCAAGCCGCTGGCCGTCGCGCAGCGGGACGTCGGCGGCACGTGCCGGGGCAAGCGTCAACAGAACGCACAGGAACAGCACAAGAGGGGGCAGACGCATGGCGGACCGGGCTCCAGCGAAGGGTGGGCAGCGTGCCGCAAGCGCCCCGGAAGCGGGTGTGATGCGCTGCGGCTTGCGCGATGACACCGGTTTACCATATACACCTCCTGCAGACGCTGTCGATGGGCAGTGCAACAACGCAGAGGGAGACCGTTCTTGAGCAACGAACACGGCACACAGGGGCAGAGGCCGGCGCCGGACGGTGCAGCCGCCATCGCCCGCGCCTTCACCGATGCACGCCGCGCAGGCAAGGCCCTGCCCGCGTTCCCCGGAGAGATCCCCGTCGATCTGGTGGCTGCCTACCACGTGCAGGACCAGGCCATCGGTCTGTGGAGCGATACGGTGGTCGGCTGGAAGGTGGGTTACATCGCTGCCGAGCGTCGCGACGGCTCCGGCGATGAGCGCCTGCTGGGGCCGATCTTCAAACGTCAGCTCTGGAATGATACCGGTGGAACAAGCGACATCCCGGTCTTCGTCGGGGGCTTCGGCGCAGTCGAAGCAGAGTACGTGCTGGAGCTGTTGGAGGACGCGCCGGCCGGACAGCTGCACTGGTCCCCGGAACAGGCCGAAGCGCTGCCTGCGCGCCTCTACATCGGCGTGGAAGTGGCCAGCAGTCCGCTCGCCACCATCAACGAACTCGGTCCGCGCGTGGTGGTGGCCGACTTTGGCAACAACAACGGCCTGGTGCTGGGCCCGGAGATCGTCGACTGGACCGCACGCGACGAAAACTCGCTGCGTGCCGAGACACTGATCGAAGGTGAGGTGGTCGGCACCGGTGGCGCCACCCGCCTGCCCGGTGGCCTGCGGGCGGCCTATGCCTTTGCGCTGTCCCGTTCGGCCCTGCGTGGCCGGCCGCTGCGCAAGGGCGACCTGATCGCCACCGGCAATGCCACCGGCATCCACGATATCGAGGCAGGACAAACGGCGCTGGTGCGCTTTGCCGGCTTCGGTGACATTGCCTGCCGGGCCGTGCCCGCGGGATGACCGCGGGGCTGCCCTGGTGAACACGCGCGGGAGGGCGCAGATGATCACACGACGTAACTTCCTGGCCGGTGGCGCTGCTGCCCTGGCCACCCCGATGCTCGCCGCCTGTGGCCGCGGGCCGGGCAGCGATCTGGCCGGTGGCGCGCTGTTGACCGCCACCGACGTGCATGTGGCCGACTACCCTACCGTCACCGCGGTGAAGTGGATCGGCGAAACGCTGCAGCGCGAAACCAACGGCCGCCTGCGCCTGCGCCAGTACCACTCCGGCCAGCTGGGCCGCGAATCCGAGGCGATCGACATGGCGCGCTTCGGTGCCATCGATATCACCCGCGTCTATGCCGGTGCGCTGAACAATGCCTTTCCGCTGACCCAGGCGCTGTGCCTGCCCTACGTGTTCACGTCGGTGGCGCACCAGCGTGCCGCGTTGGATGACGGCGTGGCCGAAGCCGTGCTGCGCGGCTTCCAGGGCCGCGGCCTGGTCGGCCTGGCGATCTACGATTCCGGTGCACGCTGCTTCTACAACACCAAGCACCCCATCGTTTCGCCCAAGGACCTGCACGGCCTGAAGCTGCGCGTCGCCTCATCGGACATCTTCATCCAGCTGATGCGCCTGCTCGGCGCCAACCCGACGCCGATGTCGCTGGGCGACACGTTCTCCGGCATGGAAACCCACATGATCGACGGCGCCGAGAACAACATGCGCAGCTTCCATTCCAGCCGCCATTTCGAAGCGGCGCACTACTGGTCGCAGAGCGACCATTCGTACGCGCCGGACGTGTTGCTGATGTCGCGTGCCAGCTTCGAACGCCTGTCGCCTGACGACCGCCAGCTGCTGCTGCAGACCGCGCGCGCATCGGTGAAGGTGATGCGCGAGCAGTGGGATGCGTCGGAGGACGCCGCACGCCGCGCCGTGCTGGCCTATGGGGTGAAAGCCAACGAGGTGGACATGCCCGCCTTCCGCACCGCCGCCCAGCCGCTGCTGCAGCAGTACCTGCAGCAGCCGGAGATCGCCGCGCTGGTCGACCGCATCCGCGCCGCCTGAGGACACTGCCATGACCGAGACGACGACGCCCGCCACCGGGCCTGGCCAGCGCCTGCTGGACCGCATCGCCGACATCGCCATCTACGGCGCCGTTGCTGCCCTGCTGGGGCTGGTGGTGGTGCAGGGCTGGCAGGTGTTCGCGCGCTACGTGATCAACGATTCGCCCAGCTGGACCGAGCCGGTCACGCTGCTGCTGCTGGCCACGGCGATGAGCCTGGGTGCCGCCTGCGGTGTGCACACCAACCGCCACTTCGGCTTCTTCCTGCTGCACGCCTGCATGGGCCCCGGCCTGCGCCGTGCGGTGGACGTGCTGGTGCAGCTGGTTGTGGCGGTGCTGGGAGGCTTCATCGCCTTCTGGTCGGGTGATCTGCTGCTCGACGGCCTGGACATCAAGACCGCCGGCGCCGATCTGCCGCAGAGCATCAACTACCTGCCACTGGCGGTGGGCGGCGGGCTGATGCTGCTGTTCGCGCTGAACCGTGCGTGGAACGCGCTGCAGGCCCGCGCCACCGGCGCCGAAGACGCTGAAGGAGATCGTTGATCCATGGGTATCACCATCCTGTTCTCCGTGTTTGCCGTGTTGCTGCTGCTCGGCGTGCCGGTGGCTTACGCGCTGGCCGCAGCCGCGCTGGCCACCCTGCTCTACCTGGATATTCCCAGCATCGTGCTGGTGCAGCAGATCTCGGCCGGTACCGGCTCGGCCTCGCTGATCGCCATTCCGTTGTTCATCTTCGCGGGCGAGATCATGATGCGCGGCGGCATCTCGGAGCGCCTGATCGCCCTGGCCTCGTCGCTGGTTGGCCGTTTGCGCGGTGGCCTCGGCCAGGTCTCGATCCTGTCCTCGCTGTTCTTCGGCGGCGTGTCCGGCTCGGCCATCGCCGATGTCTCGGCGGTGGGCGGCACGATGATCCCGCAGATGGTCAAGCGCGGCTATGACCGCGACTTCGCGGTGAACGTCAGCATCACCGCCGCGCTGGTGGCGCTGCTGGTGCCGCCGTCGCACAACCTGATCCTGTTCTCGGCCGCTGCTGGCGGGGGCCTGTCCATCGCCGACCTGTTCGCCGCCGGCATTGTCCCCGCGCTGCTGATGACGCTGGCGCTGATGGTCACCGGCTATGCGGTGGCGCGCCGCCGCGGCTATGGCGTGGAGGTCTTTCCCGGCTGGCGCGCCGTGGCCCTGCGCATCGTCTCCGCCCTGCCCGGCTTGGGCCTGGTCGCGCTGATCTTCATCGGCATCCGTGCCGGCATCTTCACCGCGGTGGAAAGCGCAGCCATCGCTGTGGTCTACGCCTTGCTGGTGACCACCGTGCTGTACCGGCAACTGCGCTGGCGCGAATTCTTCGACACCGTCATCCATGCCGCGCGCAGCACGGGCGTGATCCTGTTCGTGATTGCCACCGCCGCCGTGTTTGGCTGGCTGCTGGCCTACCTGCAGGTGCCCGCGGCCGCCGTCGAGTTCCTGCAGTCGTTCGCGCACAGCCAGTTCATGGTGCTGCTGATGATCGTGGTGATGCTGCTGTTGCTGGGCACCTTCATGGACCTGGCGCCGATGATCCTGATCTGCACGCCGATCTTCCTGCCGGTGGCCCGCGCCTACGGCATCGATCCGATCCACTTCGGCCTGGTGCTGGTGCTCACCGGTGGCCTGGGTCTGGTCACGCCCCCGGTAGGCTCGGTGCTGTTCATCGGCACGGCCATCGGCAAGATCAGCGTGGGCCAGAGCATGCGCACCATCTGGCCGTTCTGGTTCGCCGCGCTCGCCGTGCTGCTGGTCGTGGCCTTCTTCCCCTCACTGTCGCTGTGGCTGCCCGCCGCGCTGCGCGGCTGAGCCACAAGGAGACTGCCATGCGTGCACTGCGTATCGCCGCCACCGTCACTCTGCTCGTGCTGTTGCTGCCGGCACGGCCTGTACCCGCGGCGGAGACCGCGCGCGCCCCGGCGCAGTGGGCGCGGGGGCTGGAACACCAGCGCCAGGCGGACCGTGGCGATGGCACGTTCCTCAATCCGGTGCTGGCCGGCGACCATCCGGATCCCTCGGTGCTCAAGGACGGAGACGATTACTACCTCACGCTGTCGTCGTTCGACGCTTATCCCGGCCTGCCGATCTGGCACTCGCGCGACCTGGTGAACTGGCAGCCGCTGGGCCATGCGATCACCCGCAACGTGGGGGCGATCTGGGCGCCGGACATCGTCAAGCACCGGGGGCGCTACTTCATCTACTTCCCGGCCCGCACCGGCGAGCGCCGCAGCAACTTCGTGGTCTGGGCCGATGACATCAAGGGCCCGTGGAGCGCGCCGATCGACATCGGCCTGGGCGGCTACATCGATCCCGGCCATGCAGTGGGTGAAGACGGCAAGCGCTACCTGTTCCTCAGTGGCGGTGATTACGTGCAGCTGGCCGACGACGGGTTGAGCGTGGTCGGCACGCCGAAACACGTCTATGACGGCTGGCGCTACCCGCAGGACTGGGACGTTGAGGCCTACGCGCAGGAAGGCCCGAAGATCCACGTCCGCGACGGCTGGTACTACATGACCACGGCAGTGGGTGGCACCGCCGGTCCGCCGACCGGGCACATGGTGATCACGGCGCGCTCGCGTTCGATCCACGGACCATGGCAGAACGCGCCCAACAACCCGATCACGCGCACGCAGTCGGCGGCCGAGCCCTGGTGGTCACGCGGCCACGCGACGGTGATCGAAGGGACCGATGGACGCTGGTGGATGATGTACCACGGGTACGAGAACGGCTTCTGGACGCTGGGTCGGCAGGCCCTGCTCGAACCGATCGAATGGACCGCTGACGGCTGGTTCCGGGCCAACGGCGGCGACCTCGGCCAGCCACTGCGCAAGCCGGCAGGACAGGCGCTGTCGCCTCATGGCATGGCGCTGTCGGATGATTTCCGCGGCAGCACGCTTGGCCCACAGTGGGCGTTCTTCAACCCGGCGCAGGACGAGTACCGCCGGCTGGGTTTCAGTGGCAACGGCCTGGTCCTGCAGGGCAAGGGCAGCACGCCGCGCGATGCCTCGCCGCTGACCACCATCGCCGGCGACCGGGCCTACCAGTTCGAGGTGGAGATGGAGATCGCCCCCGGTGCCGTGGGTGGCGCGCTGCTGTTCTACAGCGACCGGCTGTACGTGGGCGTGGGCAGCAACGGCGAGTCGTTCATCATGCATCGCTACGGCGAGGAGCGCCCTGCCAGGCCGGCGCCGGGCCGCGGCGGCCGGCTGTGGTTGCGGGTGACCAACAACCGCCACATCGTCACCTTCCACTCCAGCACCGACGGGCACACTTGGCAGAAGTATCCGGTTCAGATGGAAGTGTCCGGATACCATCACAATGTCGCGGGCAGGTTCCTGGCGCTGAAGCCGGCGCTGTATGCGGCCGGCGACGGTGCGGTAACCTTCCGCAACTTCCGCTACCGCGCGCTGGACTGAGCGCGGAGCCGGAATCCCCAGACTTACCGGGTTCAAAACATGTCAGTGCGCAACAAGAACGATGCCGCTACGCCGGCATTGGCGAAGGGCAAGGTAGCCACCATCAACGACATCGCGCGACTGTCGGGTGTATCCAAGAAAACGGTTTCAAGAATCATCAACAACTCGCCACTGGTGCGCAAGGACACGCGCGACAAGGTGGAAGCGCTGATGCGTGAAGTGGGCTATACGCCCGATCCACTGGCCCGCGGGCTGGCGTTCCGCCGCTCCTTCCTGATCGGCATGGTCTACGACAACCCCACCGCGCAGTACATCGTGGACATGCAGTACGGCGCGCTGGATGCATTGCGTGGATCCAGCTTCGAGCTGGTGGTGCATCCCTGTGATAGCCGCAGCCCCGGCTACATCGAAGGCGTGCGTCGCTTCGTGCAGCAGCAGAAGCTGCACGGCGTGATCCTGGTGCCGCGTGCCTCGGAAGACCAGGCGCTGGCGGACATGCTGGATGAGATCGGCTGCCGGTTTACCCGCGTGGCAGCGCTGCCGCTGGACGAAAGCTCGCAGATGGTGGTCACCCATGACCGCGATGGTGCGGCCGAAGCCGCCGACTACCTGCTCTCGCTCGGCCACCGTGACATTGCACTGGTGACCGGTCCCAGCGCCTACCGTTCGGCCCATGAACGTACCGCCGGCTTCATCGACGCACTGTTGCAACGCGGTATCGAACTGCCGAAGGACCGCATCATCGAGGCCGGCTACACCTTCGAATCCGGTGTAGCCGCTGCCGAGAAACTGCTGCTGGGCAAGCGCCGCCCGACCGCCATCTTCACCGGCAACGATGAAATGGCTGCCGGTATCTACAAGGTGGCGCTGCGCGCGGGCATCAACATTCCGCGCCAGCTGTCCATCGTCGGCTATGACGACAGCCCGCTGGCCTCGCGCCTGTGGCCCTCGCTGACCTCGGTGCGCCGGCACACGCGCGATACCGGGCGCACCGCCGCGGCGATGCTGATCCAGCCCGAAGGCCAGGCCGCGCTGCCCATTGCCAGCGTGCGGCCGCATCTGATCGTCCGCGATTCCTGCCAGCCGCCGGAGGATTGATCCCCCAGGGATCAATCCTGCAGGTCATGACCTCTGGTCGTAACACGCCCCTGCCCCATCCACCCGATCCACCGCGCCTGCGGGCCATCCCGGCATCGTGCGACGCAAAATGACACCGGTTTCCTGTCTGGCTAGAATCGACCGTGAACCGCGCCGGGGCCGACCCGTCGGCCCGCCCCCCGCTCTGGAGACGCCATGTACAGCAAGACCCATTACGCCACCCATCCCGATGCCATCCACGGTGCCAGCAACGACCAGCTGCGTGACCTGTACCTGCTCGATGGCCTGTTCAACGCCGGTGCGGTGACCCTCAAGTACACCCACTACGAGCGCTTCGTGATTGGTGGCGCCGCCCCGGTGGACGCACCGCTTGCGCTGCCGACCCAGACCGAACCCGCTTCGGCCGCAGGCCACCCATTCCTGGAGCGCCGGGAACTGGGCGTGATCAACGTCGGCAGCGGCACCGGTACGGTCACCGTGGATGGCACCGTCTACACGCTGGGTCCGAAGGACGGTCTGTACGTGGCCATGGGCAGCAAGGAGGTCGTATTCGCCTCGCAGGACGCCGCCAACCCCGCCCAGTTCTATCTGGCCTCGACCCCGGCCCATGCCCGCTTCGAAACCAGGCAGCTGTCCATCAAGGACGCCGTTGCACTGGACCGCGGCGCGCTGGAAACCAGCAACGAGCGCACCATCTACCAGTACATCGTGCCGGCCACCTGCCAGTCCTCGCAGCTGCTGCTGGGCCTGACCGTGCTAAAGCCGGGCAGCGTGTGGAACACCATGCCGCCGCACCTGCACGACCGTCGCAGCGAGGTCTACTTCTACTTCGACCTGGGCGACAGCGACCGCGTCTACCACTTCATGGGCGAACCGGACGCGCAGCGCCACATCGTGATCCAGAACAACGAAGCGGTCGTGTCGCCGCCGTGGTCGATCCACATGGGTGCCGGTACCAGCAACTACGCCTTCATCTGGGCGATGGGTGGCGAGAACCTGGACTACACCGACATGCACGTGCTGGACATCTGCCAGCTCAAGTAAGCCCGCCTGGCCGCCGCGCACCGTGTGCCGGCGGCCGTAGCGCTGACCCCGCTCGCCCCAATCAAGGAACGCATACGCAATGGCTAATCCCTTCAGCCTGGAAGGCAAGGTCGCTCTGGTAACCGGTGGCAACACCGGTCTGGGCCAGGGCATCGCCGTGGCACTGGCCGCCGCTGGCGCCGACGTCGCCGTGGCCGGCATCGCCCCGCCCACCGACACCATCGAAAAGATCACCGCGCTGGGCCGCCGCTGCCTGGCCATCGAAGCCAACCTGATCAGCATCGAGCCGGTGGCGCGCGTGGTCCGCGAGACCATCGAAGGGCTGGGCGGGTTGGACATCCTGGTCAACAACGCCGGCCTGATCCGACGCGCCGATGCGGTGGACTTCAGCGAGCAGGACTGGGACGACGTGATGAACGTCAACCTCAAGTCCGCGTTCTTCATTTCGCAGGCCGCCGGCCGCCACTTCATCGAACAGGGCCACGGCAAGATCATCAACATCGCTTCGATGCTGTCCTTCCAGGGCGGTATCCGCGTGCCGTCGTACACCGCCAGCAAGAGCGGCATCGCCGGGATCACCCGGCTGCTGGCCAACGAGTGGGCGGGCAAGGGCATCAACATCAATGCCATCGCCCCGGGCTACATGGCTACCGACAATACCGCCCAGCTGCGCGCCGATGAAGCGCGCAACAAGGCGATCCTGGAGCGCATCCCGGCCGGCCGCTGGGGTACGCCGGATGACCTGGCCGGTGCGGCCGTGTTCCTGGCCTCGTCCGCGTCGGATTACATCAACGGTGCCGTGCTGCCGGTCGATGGTGGCTGGCTGGCGCGCTGACGGCAAGGCGACGAACGGTGGGTGCGGACCTTGGTCCGCACCGCTTTCCCAAAGCAGCCGAGCACGGCTCGGCTCTACAAGGGCCTGGTCATGCGCAAGCTGTTGCTGCTGTCGCTGCTGTCGCTGCTGTCGCTGCTGTCGCTGCTGTCGTGCACCACCGCACAGGCGGCGCCAGTGCGGGTCTTCATTGCCGGCGACTCCACTGCGGCCGCATACGGCCCCGAGCGCGCGCCGCAGGCCGGCTGGGGCCAGGCGCTGCAGAGCTACCTGGACCCGGCGCGCCTGGAGGTGCACAACCACGCCAAGGGCGGGCGCAGCACGCGCAGTTTCATCGAAGAAGGGCGCCTGGATGCCATCGCCGCCGAGCTGCGCCAAGGCGACGTGCTGCTGATCCAGTTCGGCCACAACGATGCGAAGTTCGAAGACCGCACGCGTTATACCGACCCGGACAGCGACTATCCGCGCCTGCTGATGCGCTACGTACAGGTCGCGCGCGGAAAGGGCGCCACGCCGGTGCTGGTCACGCCGGTGGCGCGGCTGCTGTACGACTTCGGTTCACTGCTGGACACGCATGGCCGCTACACACAGTCGATGAAGGCGCTGGCCGCGCGCGAGCAGATTGCGCTGATCGATCTGAATGATCGCAGCATGCGCTGGATCCGCGCGCTGGGTGAGGAGGGCGCGCGACCCTACTTCCTGTTCGTGCCCGAACAGAACAAGGCCGACGGCACCCATTTCAGCGTGGCCGGCGCCCATGCGGTGGCCTGCCTGGTATTGCGCGAGGCGGTGCCGCTGCTACCCGCGCTGCAGCCGACGCTGGTGCGGGACATCGACTGCGACGTGATGGATGCAGGGCAGGGCGCCGGTGCGACGGGACATTCGCAGGTCGTGCACGAAGGCACGATTGCGCGCATGCAGCCCGGCCCGCACGGCGGCGGCGGGCCCACCACCGCGTATCCGTTCTTTGCCGGCGCGGCGGACCTGCCCTTCGTGCTGCGCAAGCGCGTGCTGCACAAGGGCGCGGGTATCGGCCTGCATCCGCAGCACAAGGATGAGATCTACTACATCGTCAGTGGGCAGGGCAGCTACGTGCTGGACGGCAGGCAGTACGACGTGCACGCCGGGCACGCGCTGCTGACCCGCAAGGGCAGCCGCCATGCGCTGCAGCAGGTGGGTGACGAGGACCTGGTGCTGCTGCTGGCGTACCCGCGCTGATCCTGTAGAGCCGAGCCTGCGCTCGGCTGTCTTGCATCCGGTTGATCGCAGCCGAGCATGGGCTCGGCTCTACGGGCTGCTACAGCCGCTCTGCACCGAAGTGCAGCAGGCCCAGCCGGGCAAGGTCTTCCGGGCGTTCGAAATAGGCTTCCTCGAACGCCTCCAGCGCCTGCTGTTCGTCTTCGCTCATCGCGTCGTACAGGTCGGTCAGTTCCTTGATCGCCGGGTCGTTTTCCAGCCGATCCAGCAGCCCGCGCATGCCGGCCAGGATCGCGTGGGTCTGCGTCGCGCCCATCGCCTGCAGCGCGCGCAGCGCCAGCTGGCAGGTCGGGTCGCCCCAGTTGCACAGGAACTGCATGAAGCCGCCGTTGTTGATGTCCGCTTCCATGCGCCACAGCGCCACCAGTTGCTGGTCCTCATCGGACAGCGCATCCAGCGTCCATCCGGCGTCCTTCAGCCGCGCCATCGCCGCGTCGTAGCGGTCTTCCCAGACCTGGTTGAGGATAT
Source organism: Stenotrophomonas sp. YJH_SMC_122 (assembly GCF_059369535.1). Taxonomy (NCBI): domain Bacteria; kingdom Pseudomonadati; phylum Pseudomonadota; class Gammaproteobacteria; order Lysobacterales; family Lysobacteraceae; genus Stenotrophomonas; species Stenotrophomonas sp. YJH_SMC_122. The sequence continues at coordinate 113,911 of NZ_JCAFST010000002.1, forward strand.
CGACCACGCCCGCCTCGCGTGCCGGCAGCAGTGCCGGCCAGTTCACGCCCAGGCCATCGGCGGTGGCGACCCACTGCGCGCGTTGCCCGGCATCGGCTTCGAACAGCGCGGGTGCCCAGCGCAGCGGCTGTCGGGTGCGCCGGCCATCGGCCAGGGCCAGCAGGATGAAGTCGTCGTCGAAAGCGACGCCGGTCACGCGCAGGGCGGCAAACACATCGGTCATGCCGTGCAGGATACCCGCAGGCCAGCGCGTCTCACACGTCGCCGCCGTCGGCCCAGCCTTCGCCCGTGCCCTTCTGGAACACGCGGTCATCGCCCTGCACGTCACCGGCCGGCAGATGCGCCTGGTTGGCCAGTGCCGCGTAGATCGGGGTGAAGTCCGGCGACGTCGCCTGCATCAGCTGTTCGAAGCTGTCGATGACGAAGTAGGTCTTCTGGAAGGTGTCGATGCGGTACTTCGTGCGCATGATCCGCTGCAGGTCGAAGCCGATGCGGTTGGGCGCGGCCGATTCCAGCGAGTACAGCGACTCGCCCTTCGACGACACGATGCCGGCACCGTAGATGCGCAGGCCCTCGGGCGTGTCGATCAGGCCGAATTCCACGGTGTACCAGTACAGGCGGGTCAGGTTCTGCAGCGCATCCGGACCGATCGCATGCGCTTTGACGCCGCCGCGGCCGTACGCCTCCATGTAATCGGCGAACACCGGGTTCATCAGCAGCGGCACGTGGCCGAACAGATCGTGGAACAGGTCCGGTTCGGCGATGTAGTCGATCTGGTCCGGGCGACGGATCCACCAGGTCACCGGGAAACGGCGGTTGGCCAGGTGGTCGAAGAAATCCAGTTCCGGCAACAAGCCTTCGACGCCGACCAGGGTCCAGCCGGTGGCCGCGCCGAGCACTTCGTTGAGCTGGTCGAAGCGCGGAATCATGTGCGCACTCATCCCCATCTCGTCCTGCGCATCCAGGAACTCCTGGCAGGCGCGGCCGACCAGCAGCTCGCGCTGGCGCTGGTACAGCGTGCTCCAGGTCGCGTGGTCGTCGGCAGTGTAGGTGTCCCACGGTTGCTCGACGAGCGCGGTGGTGTACACCGGCACGTAGCCCTTGTCGGTCTGCTGGTGTTCGACGCGGCGGGGCTGGGCGAGGTCCATGGGGCGCTCCTTGAAGGGATACCCACGATGCTAGGGCAGGGCGCGCGCAACAGGGTTGCAAAAGTTGCGCCGATTGCCGTTGTTGGCGCAATATCCTTGCGTACTCACCATGTTGCGGGGCAACAATGGCCGGAGAAGTCCAGTTCGATCGCACGGATATACGCCTGCTGGCTGAAATCCAGCGGGACGGGCGCGCTACCAACGCCGAACTGGCGGCGCGGGTGAATCTGTCGCCCTCGGCCTGCCTGCGCCGCCTGCAGCGGCTCGAAAGCGAGGGCGTGATCGTCGGCTATGGTGCGCGCCTGGAGCCACGGCAACTGCGCCTGGGCCTGCAGGCCTTCGTGCGCGTGCAGCTGGAAAAACACGACCAGGCCGCCATCGGCCACTTCGTGGACAGCGTTCAGGGCTGGGATGAAGTGGTGGCCTGCCATGCGCTGACCGGCGACATGGACTACCTGCTGCACGTCTACGTGCGCGACCTGGAGCATTTCTCGCACTTCCTGCTGGATCGGCTGCTCAATGCCGGTGGCGTGGCCGATGCCAATTCCAGCTTCGTGCTGCGCACGGTGAAGGGCTTCCAGGCGCTGCCGTTGTCGCAGTTGGAGCCCTGAGCAGCCACCAGGCGTGCCCGGCGGCATGGCATCAATGGATCAGCACTTGTCCTTGCGGCCCATCAGCCTGCCCAGGCGCGAGGCTTCCTCGCACTTCGGTGCGGCCACCGGCGCTGGTGCCGCTGCGGCGGCGCGTGCGCGCTGCAGCTGCTGGATCTTCGCACGGATCTGCGGCATGGCCGCCATCGCCGCCTTTTCGCCTTCCAGGATCGCGGTGCCACGCTGGCTGAAATCGGCGGCGCCGATGTCCAGCACCTTCGGCCGGATGACGATGTCGGCGCGCGCCAGTTCCTGCTCGCCCAGGCGCTGGCCCATGATCGAGATGGACTGGTTGACGATGCCCAGCATGTCCGTCGGCGCCTTGCCGCTGGCCTTGCTGGAGATGTCGACGGCGATCACGAAGTCGGCGCCGAGCTGGCGGGCAGCGTCCACCGGCACCGGGCTGACCACGCCACCGTCGATGTAGTTGCGGCCGCCGATCTTCACCGGTTCGAACACGCCGGGGATGCTGCTCGATGCGCGCACCGCCTGGCCGACATTGCCGCGCACGAAGATCGCGCGCTCGCCGGTTTCCAGCTGGGTGGCGACGGCGGCGAACGGCTTTTTCAGGCGCTCGGCAGGACGGTTGGCAACCTGTTCGTTGACGTAGTCCTGCAGCTTCTGGCCCTGCACCAGGCCACCGGAGAACAGGCGAACGTCGCGGATGCTGGCTTCATCAAGCGCCACGGCCCTGCTCTGCATCTGGAAGGCATCCATGCCGCTGGCATACAGGGCGCCGACCACGCTGCCGGCGCTGGTGCCGGCGACCACGGCCGGCTCGAAGCCGTTGGCCTCCAGCATCTTGATCACGCCGATATGGGCAAAGCCTTTGGCCGCACCGCCGCCCAGGGCGATGCCGATCTTCACCGGCTTGGCCTGCGGGACCACGGTCGGCGCCGGCGGCGGCGTGGGGCGGACCGGATCGCCACCGCAGCCGGCCAGCAGGCCGATCAGGGCGACAGACAGCAGCATGCGGGGGCGGAACAGGCTCATCGGCAGTGCGCGCGCGGCGCCGGATTCAGGAAAGGGCGCCAGCATACCGAAGCCGCGGCGGGGCGGGCAGGGTGGGAAATATCGCCCATTCATAAAGGTAGTGCCGGCCGCTGGCCGGCAACCATAGGGAAACTGGCAACGGTCCATGGGGCTGCCGGCCAGCGGCCGGCACTACCGGGATGCGCGCGAAGTCCATGAGGCTGCCGGCCAGCGGCCGGCACGACCGGAGCCGGTCAGAACCGGTTGTCACCATCCAGCATCCGGCCCAGGCCGCCCAGCACCGAGCCTTCGCCGCGGCTCTGGCCGCCGCCCTGCGGTGCGGCCATCCACATGCGGCCGGCCAGGCGCGAGAACGGCAGCGACTGCAGCCAGACCTTGCCGGGGCCGGTCAACGTGGCCAGGAACACACCCTCGCCGCCGAACAGCATGCTCTTGATGCCCGCAACACGGCGCACGTCCATGTCCACGGTCGGGTGGTAGGCCACCACGCAGCCGGTATCCACGTCCAGGCGTTCGCCGGCGGCCAGCTCGCGCTCCACCACGCAGCCGCCGGCGTGGATGAACACCCAGCCGTCGCCCTCCAGTTTCTGCATGATGAAACCCTCGCCCCCGAACAGGCCGGTCATGATCTTGCGCTGGAACTGCACGCCGATCTGCACGCCGCGCGCGCCGGCCAGGAAACTGTCCTTCTGGCAGATCAGGCGGCCGCCGTGCTGGTCCAGTTTCATCGCCAGCACCGTCCCAGGGTAGGGCGCAGCGAAGGCGACCCTGCCCTTGCCATGGCCGCTCTGGGTGTAGACGGTGGCGAACAGGCTTTCGCCGGTCAGCACGCGCTTGCCGGCAGCCATCACCTTGCCCATGAAGCCGCCGCCCTGGTCGCCATTGGCGGCGCCGAACACGGTATCCATCTGCACCGTGGCGTCCTTGAACATCAACGCGCCGGCCTCGGCAATGGCGCTCTCGCCGGGATCAAGCTCGATTTCCACGAACTGCATTTCATGGCCGACGATGCGGAATTCGATGTCGTCGGCGCGGCCGCTGGCGGTGGCGGGGACCGGGGGTGGGGTGTGGGGCATGCCCGGGGCCGCTGATTGCAGTTCGGGCACTTCGGCAATCGAGGTCCATCCGCTCATGCCCTGGCACCAGGCCAGCGCGCGCGGGTTGGCCTGCGCGTAGCGGCGCGCGGCCTGGTCATCGAGCGGTCCGATTCGGTCGGCCTGGGCCGAGGGATGGAAGTACCACTGGGTCATTGCGGCGGCTCCGCGGCGCTGGAAAACCCCGAGTCTAGCGAGCGCCCCGGGGGGCAGGGCGACGGGGCCATGAACGGCGGGCATTTGCGGGGCAGGTGCTGTATTGCAACAATTATCTGGTAGCGCCGTTTTACCACCCCTCCAAACACAGCCTACCGCCATGTCCCCGACCCGCACTTCCCGTGGCCGCCTTCCGGTCGCGCGCCCTCTCGTTGCCGCTCTTTCCGCCCTGCTGCCGTTGGTAGCAGCCGCCCAGGAAACCCCTGCCGCCAAGGATCCGGTTGCCCTCGATACCCTGCAGGTAACCGCGCAGCGCCGTGTCGAGAACGCCAAGGACGTACCGGTCGCAGTCAGCGCGATCCAGGGCGAGAAGCTGGATGTGCTCGGTTCGGCCGGCGATGACATCCGCTTCCTGGCCGCACGCGTGCCCAGCCTCAACATCGAGTCGTCCTACGGCCGTGCCTTCCCGCGCTTCTACATCCGCGGCCTGGGCAACACCGATTTCGATCTCAATGCCTCGCAGCCGGTGTCGCTGGTATACGACGACGTCGTGCAGGAAAGCCCGCTGCTGAAGGGCTTCCCGCTGTTCGACCTGGCCAACGTGGAAGTGCTGCGTGGCCCGCAGGGCACCCTGTTCGGCCGCAACACGCCGGCCGGCGTGGTCAAGTTCGACTCGGCGCGACCGTCGCAGGATGCCGATGGCTACGTGCGCGTGGGCTACGGCAGCTACAACAGCTGGAACGTGCAGGGCGCCTACGGCGGCCCGCTGACCGACCGCTGGTCGGCACGCGTCTCGGCGATCTACCAGCGCCGCGACGACTGGGTCGACAACACCCGTGTCGGCGCGCCCAACAGCGGCTTCGAAGGCTACGACGAAGCCGCCGGCCGCGTGCAGTTCCTGTACGAAGGCGATGACTTCGAAGCGCTGTTCAATCTGCACAAGCGCAAGCTCAACGGCACCGCCCGCCTGTTCCGTGCCAACATCATCCAGAAGGGTGGCAATTCGCTGGTCGAGAACTTCGACCGCGACAAGGTGGCCAACGACGGCGTCAACTTCTCCGACCTGGAGACCTGGGGCGGCAGCGCGCGCCTGCAGTGGAACCTCGGCTCGGTGACGTTGCATTCGATCACCGGCTACGAGACCGCCGAATCGCTCAACCGTGGCGACATCGACGGCGGCTACGGTGCAGCCTTCCTCGGTGCCGGCAACTACGGTCCGGGCCTGATTCCGTTCTCCTCGGAGTCGGCCGACGGCCTGCCGCACCACCGCCAGTGGACGCAGGAATTCCGCGTCGAATCCAACGAGTGGGGCCGCTTCGACTGGCAGGCCGGCGTCTTCTACTTCGATGAAGACGTGACCATCAACAACTTCAACTACGACTCGCTGGCCCCGGGCAATCCGCAGACCGGCCACGTGGTGCAGAACCAGCGCAACAAGGCCTGGGCGGTGTTCGCCTCGGGTGACTTCGACGTCACCGACCGCTTCAAGCTGCGTGCCGGCGTGCGCTACACCCAGGACAAGAAGGACTTCAGCGCCAGCGTGCTGCAGGCCGTTCCGTTCGGCACCCCGGTCAGTGGCCCATACCTGGCCAACACCGACGTCAACGACGTCAGCTGGGACCTGAGCGGCGTCTACAAGCTGACCGACGACATCAACGCCTACGCCCGCGTGGCCAAGGGCTTCCGCGCGCCGTCGATCCAGGGCCGCCTGGCCTTTGCGCCGGGTCTGTCGCAGGCCGATTCGGAGAAGGTCATCTCGTACGAGGCCGGCATCAAGGCCGACCTGTTCGAGCGCCGCGCCCGCCTGGGCCTGAGCGTGTTCCGCTACGACGTCGATGGCCAGCAGCTGATCGCCGTGGGCGGTTCCAACAACACCGCCACCCTGCTCAACGCCGACAAGACCATCGGCCAGGGCGTCGAGCTGGACCTGGAGGCCTACCTGGCCGACAACGTCCTGCTGACCTTTGGCAGCAGCTACAACGACACCGAGATCAAGGACAAGAGCCTGGCGGTGGCGATCTGTGGCGGCGGCTGCACCATCACCGACCCGACCACGGTGATCAACGGCCAGACCTACGCGCTGGTGAACGGCAACCCGCTGCCGCAGGCGCCGAAGTGGATCCACAACGCGACCCTGCGCGTGGGCTTCCCGCTCAGCGATGGCAGCGAGCTGTACGCCTACACCGACTGGGCCTACCGCAGCGCGGTGAACTTCTTCATCTACGAGTCGCCGGAATTCCGCGGCCGTAGTTCGCTGGAAGGCGGCCTGCGCCTGGGCTACAACTGGGGTTATGGCCAGTACGATGTGGCGGTGTTCGGCCGCAACCTGACCAACCAGACCCGCGTGGTCGGTGCGATCGACTTCAACAACCTGACCGGCTTCCTCAACGAGCCGCGGACCTGGGGCGTGGAGTTCACCGCGAAGTTCTGATGCGGTCGCTGCGGTAGTGCAATGAAGAAGGGCCGGCGCACTGCCGGCCCTTCTGCTTCGCACCCACCCGTAGTGCCGGCCGCTGGCCGGCAATGACCGATCGCGCAGGCGCCTACAGCGCGCTCTGCGGGCGCACCTTCAGCACCGCATTCTCGGTGGCGCAGTCGCGGCTGGAGTGCCGACCGGCCTTGCGTGCCGCCTCGATCTCCTTGCGTGCGGCCAGCAGGTCCTTGTTGAACGCCGCGTTGTCATGCAGGCGGGCGACGGCGGTGGCGCCCATGAAGCGGCCTTCGAGGATGTCGCTCTGCCAGTGCACGTTGCACACCAGGCGGCTCTCGCCGTAGTTGCGGCCGCGGGCCTGGATGGCATCGGCGCGGTCCGGCGCGATCTCCGACAGGATCAGTGCCCAGGCCCAGCCGATCGAGGTGTGGCCGGATGGATAGGAACCATTCTTGCGCAGGCCATCCTCGTCCTTCGGCGAGCAGGTCGGCTCACCGTTGACCATGAACGGGCGCGGGCGCTGGTAGTGGTTCTTGGCCGCCTTGGTGGCGGCGCTGGCGTCGATCCGGCTGCGCTCCAGCAGTCGATACAGCGCCGGAGTCTTCACCGCATCGATGTCGATGTCGGCGGCGCAGGAGAAGTGGTTTGCACCTTCGGGGAAGCCAAGTTCCGCATCGACGCCGGCCTGGGCGAAGCGCGGGCTGCCACGCAGCGCGCGGGCTTCACGGCTGACCTGTTCGTCCAGGGCGAGGGCGGCCGAACCGGCCACCGGCGGTGCCGGCACCAGATCGAGGCTGGCCGGAACAGCGCTCTTGTCCAGATAGCCCACCGCCTTGGTGGTGATGTTGGCTTCGACGGCGGTCGGCTTGGTGGCCGAGGCAGCACAGCCGGCCAGGGCCACGGCAACGGCGAGGCCGAGCAGCGGGCGGGCGGGGTGGGAAATCAACGACATGGACGGGCTCCGGAGGAAAAACATCGCGTCATGATCGCAGCCCGTATGCGGCACCGCAGTGGCCATCGGTCATACGGCCAGACCCGGCATGGTCATCACAGGAGATGAAGAACGTCATCGAAGCGTGCCAGTCTGCTGAATCCGGGCGCAGCGCACGGACTTTCACGCGGCCGCGCCGTGAGCATCGGCACATCGGCAGGCACCAGGGGCCGTCCAGTTCCAGCCGGGTCGGGGGGATCCGAAGACAGAGGGAGAGAAGCGATGCGCAGCACCGCAACAGGAAGTACCGTCCTGGCCCTGCTTCTGGGGCTGGCAGCAGCACCGGCGCAGGCCGCCGACGTGGTAGGCGTGGCCTTCGTGCATGGCACCGGCGCGCAGACCAATGCCACCCAGGACTACTGGCAGCCGGCGATCATCGACACCGTGCGCCAGGGCCTGCCGAACAGCAGCAACTACGTTGTCATCAACTGTGACTTCACCCAGTACATGTGGAAGCCGGAGGCCGCCGGCTGCCTGGCCAACCAGCTGACCAGTTTCATCGACAGCCGCGGCATCACCCAGCTGGTGGTGATCACCCATTCCAACGGCGGCAACGTGGTGCGCTGGATCCTGTCCAACCCGACCTACGACAGCCGCTATCCGAAGATCATCCGCACGGTGCGCAAGGTCACCGCGCTGGCACCGTCCTCGGCGGGCACGCCACTGGCCGATGCGGTGCTCAACGGCAATACCTTCGAAACCTCGCTGGGCTGGCTGCTGGGCTACAAGAACGACGCCGTGCGCCAGCAGCAGGTGGCCAGCATGGCCACCTACAACGCGCAGAACCTGTACGGCACGGCCGGTCGCCCGGCGCTGCCCAAGCCGTTCCGCGCGGTGGTCGGCAGTGACGTGGAATCAGCGGTGTGGGACAGCAACAGCTACTGCGGTGGCTATGCCGCCAACGTCGGCCTGGAGTTCACCCAGAACTGGCTGTCGTCCTGCTCCGATGGCTTCCTGGAGTGCAGCAGCCAGAAGGCTGCAGGCACCACCTGGTTCACCGACACGCAGCGTACACAGGGGGCAGAGCCGCTCAGCCACAACCAGAGCCGCCGTGAGTGCTTCGGCCTGGGCACCCTGCTGCGCAACGACCTGACCCAGTGAGGGAGATGACCATGACGATCCATTCCACCCTGCTGGCCAGCGCCGTGCTGGCAGTGCTGTCCCTTTCCGCAGCGCAGGCCGCGCAGCCGCTGCAGGCCGCCCGCGCGGGCGACCAGGTGCCCGCTGCGCTGGTTGCCGCGCCGTTGCCGGCCGATGACAGCGAACGCGCACCGCTGTCCTTCGCCTGGGCCTTGGACCCGGCGCAATCGCTGCAGGCGGCTACGCCGTATGCCTCGGTCAGCCGCAGCTACTGGCAGCAGGTCGATGGCGCCCAGCTGCAACGCGGCCTGGAGTTGCCGCTGACGGCGGCCGATGCGGTGATCCAGCTGAGCCCGGCCGCAGGTGCCCGCGTGCTGCCGGCCAGCGCCCTGCAGGTGCGCGACCCGGCCGGCCGCAGCAGCGTGGCGCGCAGTGTCGATGCGCGCGCCCTGCAGGATGCCGGCATGCCGGTGAGTGATGGCAGCAGCATGCTGCGCACCGGCGCGACCAGTGCGGCCGGTGCGTACACGCTGCAGAGCGCGCAGGCGCAGGGCCGCTATGTGGTGCAGGTGCTGGAGCCGAACAGCCCGCTGCGGTTGGAAGTGCAGGCCAACCAGGCGCAGGTGCTGGCCGGTGGCAACGTGCAGCTGCAGGCACGCCTGCTGGAAGACGGCGCCACCACCGCGCAGCTGGCATCGCGTCGTGGCGGCCTGGGTGGTGAAGCCCTGCTGGTCGCACCGGATGGCCGCAGTTGGCCGCAGCGCCTGCTGCGCACCACCGATGGCAGCCTGCGCGCGCAGGTGCGGATCCCGACCGACGTCGGCACCGTGCAGGGGCTGTGGGAGCTGCAGGTGTTCGCCCAGGCCGATGGCGTGCTGCGCGATGGCAAGGTGGCCTTCGCGGTGGCACGGCCGACCGCGCGTTTCAGTGGCCAGGCAGCACCGGACCCGTCCAGCCGCCAGGTGGCGCTGCCGCTGCAGGTGGCTGCGGCAGGCCGCTACGAGGCACGCGGCACGCTGTATGCCACGGCCCGCGATGGCCGGATGAAGCCGGTCGCGCAGGCACATGCAGCAGCGTGGTTCGACGGCCCAGGCGCCGGCCAGCTGGTGCTGCCGTTCGACCAGGCTGCGTTGCCGGCCGGTTTCGGCGCACCGTACGAGCTGCGCGACCTGCAGCTGCAGGACCAGAGCCGGATGGCACCGATCGAGTCGCGCGCGCTGGCGTTGCGGTTCTGAGGTTGCGGGCGGCGGGCCGGGGTCCGGCCCGCTGCTCCCTCCTGGGTAGAGCCGAGCCCATGCTCGGCTGCTGTTTGCCGTGATCACGAGCAGCCGAGCATCGGCTCGGCTCTACAACGGCATGCCGATCACCCCGCGTATGCGGTCAGCCTGCCTTCCTGCTCGCACACGGTGATCGCGCCGCCGAACACCGCCGACAGCGGTTCGTTGCGCAGCAGCTCGGCGCGGGTACCGTCAGCCAGTACACGGCCGTCGCGCAGCAGCACCACGCGCTCGATCTCGGGAATGATCTCTTCGATGTGGTGGGTCACCAGCACCAAGGTGATGCCCTGCTGCGCCAGCACCCGCATCGTCGCCACCAGCTGCTCGCGGGCGACCAGGTCCAGCCCGGTGGAGGGTTCGTCCAGCAGCAGTGCCTGTGGCCGGTTGACCAGCGCGCGGGCGATCAGCACGCGGCGGGTCTCGCCAGCGGACAACTCGGCGTAGGCGCGGTCGCGCAGGGACAGGGCGCCGGTCATCGCCAGTGTCTCGCCCACGCGTGCGCGCATGTCGGCGGTCACTTCGCGGAAGGCCGGCACCACGTAGCTGGCGAAGAAGCCGGACAGCACGGCCTGTTCCACGGTCAGGCCCGGCATGTCGGCCAGATTGCTGCTGAGATCGCCGGTGACGATGCCCAGCTGCGATCGCAGCCGGTCCACCTGCCAGCGGTTCTGCCCCAGCACCCTTACCGCCACGGAGCCGTCGACCTGCGCCAGCGGGTACAGCTCGCGGGTGATCAGCTTGATGAAGGTCGACTTGCCGCAGCCGTTGGGGCCGAGCAGGGCGGTGTGCTGGCCCTGTGCGATGCGCAGGCTGAGCCCGTGCAGCACCTTCACCTGGCCGCGCACCACGGTGGCACGGTCCAGTTCGATCAACGGGGGCTGCTCCGCGACGGGCGGGGCGGCGGTCATGGCGCTGGTGCGTGGATCAAGGCTCGACAACTCAGGTCCCCAACTGTGAACGGTGCCACGGATGGCGATGCGATACATCGCCGCAGGGATGCAGTTTGCAACGCAAGCGCCCATCATGTCTGCCATCCCCGCGTCGATCCGGAGAGCTGCCATGTCTGATGCCCTGATGTCCCTGTTGACCGGTGGTGTGCTCGGCCTGGGAGGGTGGGCCATGCTGGCGGTGTTGCTGGCCTTCACCCAGATCACCATCTTCTCGGTAACCCTGTACCTGCACCGCAGCCAGGCCCATCGCGGGGTCGATTTCCACCCGGCGCTGGCCCACCTGTTCCGCTTCTGGCTGTGGCTGACCACGTCGATGATCACCCGCGAGTGGGTGGCCATCCATCGCAAGCACCACGCCAAGGTGGAGACTGAGGACGATCCGCACAGCCCGGTCGCCCGCGGCATCGGCAAGGTGTTCTGGCATGGCGTGGAGCTGTACCGCGAAGCGCGCGGCATGCGCGCGGACATCGAGCAGTACGGGCGCGGCACGCCGGACGACGCGATCGAGCGCCATCTGTATACCCCGCACGCCACGCTGGGGCCGGTATTGCTGCTGGCGATCAACAGCGTGCTGTTCGGTCTGCCCGGCGTGGCCCTGTGGGCGATCCAGATGGCGTGGATCCCGTTCTGGGCGGCGGGCGTGGTCAATGGCCTGGGTCACTGGTGGGGGTACCGCAACTACGAGTCGGCCGATACCTCCACCAATCTTACGCCGTGGGGGTTCTGGATCGGTGGCGAGGAGCTGCACAACAACCACCATGCCTTCCCCAGTTCGGCGCGCTTCGCGATGCGGCGCTGGGAGTTCGACATCGGCTGGAGTGCGATCCGCCTGCTGCAGGCGCTGCGACTGGCCAGGGTGCTGCGGGTGGCACCGGCCATGGACGTGCGCCCGAACATCGCCGTGCCCGATGCCGAGACCCTGAAGGCGCTGCTGTCGCATCGCTTCCAGGCGATGACCGATTTCCAGCGCAACGTGTTCATGCCGGCCCTGCGCGAGGAGGCCGCGCAGGCCGGGGCCAAGCTGCGCCGGCTGCTGCCACGCCGGTTGCGCCGCGGCCTGGTCAACGATGGCCGCTGGCTGAAGCCGGACAGCCGCGCCCAGCTCAGCGCATGGGTGGCACAGCGGCCGCGCATCTGCACCCTGGTCGAGTACCGAGGGCGATTGGCTGCGCTGCTGGAAGCCCGTGGCCACGACGCCGCCGAGCGCCTGCATCAGCTGCAGGCGTGGTGCCGCGAGGCCGAGGAAAGCGGTATCGCGGCGTTGCAGGCCTACGCCGCACGGTTGAAGGGCTACAGCCTGGTGGGCGCGTGAGGGCAGGGTACGGGCTTCTGCTGGCGGCGCTGCTGCCGGGTGCGGCGCTGGCCCAGGTCACCGACACCGCCAGCTATCTGCAGCGGATGGACAGCGATGGCGACGGCAAGGTCAGCGAGGCCGAGTACGTGCAGTGGATGCTGTATGCCTTCGATCGCATGGACCGCAACGGTGATGGCGTGCTGAGCGCCGACGAGCTGCCCGGCGGCAAGGGCAGGGCGATCAGTCGCGAGCAGCAGCGGCTGGTGATCGTGCAGCGCTTTCATAAGCAGGATGCCAATAGTGATGGTTTCCTGGACGCGCGCGAACTGGCGGCGCCTCCGCGCTGAGCCCATGCTGGCCTGCGTACCCGCTGCCGGGCGATCATCGCGGGCCCATGTTCCCCAAGGAGTTCCCCCCATGGATGACCGGATCGACGAGGAACTGTTCGCCGAATGGCTTGAATTCTGCGCTGGCCGCAGCGAGCGCGAGGACTGGTATTTCTCCGGCCTGCTGCAGGGCGTGACCGACCCGGATACGCTGGCGGCGGTATTCGCAGACTTCCCGCATGCCGATGCGTTGCGGTCGCGCGCGCTGGACGTGCTTGGCGCAGGGCGCTGGGACGGGCGCCTGTACCTGCAGCCGGCCATCGCTGGCGACGTGCAGGCAGTGGCGGCCGCCGCGCGCACCTGGCTGGACGAACTGGCGAGGGTGGCAGGCATGGCGGGTGAGTCCGCGCTGCAGGCCACACTGCGCGACGTGCCGGTGATGGCAGCGCCCGCAGAGCAGCTGCAGGCCGCATGGCGCGAATCGGGTCCCAGCGCCTATCTGCACGACGTCGTCTGCGATGTGGTGCGCGAGGCCCGCACGCTGGATACCCCTCAGATGGCCGCACTGGACGAGGCGCTGTACCACATCGCTTCGGACCTCTACCTGGGCTGGTACATCGCCCAGCCGTTGTCCCCGGCTGCCGTCGATTTCGCGCCTTATCTGGCGTTCTGGCGCCTGGGCGGACGCGGCGCACTGGTCGAGGGCGCGTTCCTGGTGGAAGCGGCGGGTCTGGATTCATAGGGCGGCGCGGGGCCATGCCAGCGGCTTTGCACGGCCCCGCGTAGAATCGCCCCATGCCCGAACTGCCCGAAGTCGAAACCACCCGCCGCGGCCTGGCGCCGCACCTGCAGGGCCGCCGTGTGCATGGCGTGATCCTGCGCCGCGCCGATCTGCGCTGGCCGATTCCGCCGGAAGTGGCCGAGCTGCTGCCGGGGCAACGCATCGAGGACATCCGCCGGCGAGCCAAGTACCTGCTGCTGGATACCGCCATCGGCAGCGCCGTGCTGCACCTGGGCATGTCCGGCAGCCTGCGCGTGCTGCCCGGTGATACCCCGCTGCGGGCGCATGACCACGTCGACATCAGCCTGGACAACGGCCGCCTGCTGCGCTTCAACGACCCGCGCCGCTTCGGCAGCCTGCTCTGGCAGCCGGCTGGGGAGATCCACCCGCTGCTGCAGGGGCTGGGCCCGGAGCCACTGGACGACGCGTTCGACGGCGACTACCTGTTCGCCCGCAGCCGGGGCCGCAGCGCGCCGGTGAAGACCTTCCTGATGGACCAGGCGGTGGTGGTGGGCGTGGGCAACATCTACGCCGCCGAGAGCCTGTTCAAGGCCGGCATCAGCCCGTTGCGCGAGGCAGGAAAGATCTCGCGAGAACGCTACCAGCGGCTGGCCGACGCGGTGAAGGAGATCCTGGGCTACGCCATCACCCGCGGCGGCACCACCCTGCGCGATTTCATCAGCCCCGATGGCGCGCCGGGCTACTTCGAACAGGAGCTGCTGGTGTACGGCCGCGACGGGCTGCCCTGCCCGAACTGTGGCCGCGCGCTGAAGCACGCCACCATCGGCCAGCGCGCGAGTGTCTGGTGCAGCCACTGCCAGCGCTGAGCCGGCGGCCAGCGGCAGCTGAACGGGCAGGGCGCGTCTCCGCTGCCCGTTAACGTTTGTCTGCCTATGATGGCCGACCTTCCTCCCTGTGCCTGACGCGCCTGCATGCAACGACGCGACTTCATCCGCAATGCCTCCCTCGCCCTGGCTGCATTCGGCCTGCCGTCCCTGCCCGCGTGCGCGGCCAGCCGGAGCGGCCAGATGGGCCTGCGCCGCCTCGGCCAGCCGCAACCGTTCGACTTCGCCACCCTGAAGGGCCAGGCGCGCGCGCTGGCACAGGCGCCCTACAAGAGCCACAAGCGGGTGCTGCCGGGCCGTCTGGAAGGACTGGACTGGGACCAGTACCAGTCGATCGGCTACCGCCAGGACCATGCGCTGTGGGCCGACCAGCCGGGCAAGTTCCAGGCCAAGTTCTTCCACCTGGGCCTGTACTTCCATTCGCCGGTGCGCATGTTCGACGTGGTCGACGGCAAGGCGCAGGAACTGGCCTATGACGGCGCGGCGTTCAACTACGGCAAGAGCGGCATCAAGGATGGCGAGCTGCCGGCCGACCTCGGCTTCGCCGGCTTCCGCCTGAACACCCGCAAGGACACCGACCGCGACTTCGCCGCCTTCCTGGGCGCCAGCTACTTCCGCGCCGTCGGCAAGGAAGGCCAGTACGGCCAGTCCGCGCGTGGCCTGGCGATCGACACCGGCATGGGCAAGCCGGAGGAATTCCCGGATTTCATCGCCTACTACCTGGAACAGCCGTCGGCTGATTCGGAGACGATCGTGGTCTATGGCCTGCTGGATTCGCCCAGCGTGGCCGGTGCCTATCGCTTCGCGATCACCAACGGTGACGTGCTGCTGATGGACATCGACAGCGCGCTGTACCCGCGCAAGGCGATCGAGCGGTTGGGCATCGCCCCGTGCACCAGCATGTACCAGGTGGGCGAGAACGACCGCCGCATGGGCTGGGACTGGCGCCCGGAGATCCACGATACCGATGGCCTGTCGCTGTGGACTGGTGCCGGCGAATGGATCTGGCGCCCGCTGCTGAACCCGCGCAACCTGCGCTTCAACATGTTCGTGGACCGCAACCCGCGCGGCTTCGGCCTGCTGCAGCGCGACCGCAACTTCGACCATTACCAGGACGACGGCGTGTTCTACGAGAAGCGCCCGTGCCTGTGGGTGGAGCCGAAGGGCGAATGGGGCGAGGGCTCGGTGCAGCTGGTGGAGATTCCCACCGTGGACGAGACCTTCGACAACATCGTGGCGTTCTGGAACCCGAAGGAAAAGCCGCAGCCGGGCCAGGAGCTGCTGGTCGGCTACCGCCTGTACTGGGGCGCCGAACCGCCGGCGCGCCCGCCGCTGGCGCACTGCGTGGCCAGCCGCACCGGCCTGGGCGGCGTGGTCGGCAAGAAGCGTGAGTACTTCAGCTGGCGCTTCGCGGTGGACTTCGAAGGTGGCGAACTGGCCAGGCTGATCGACAAGGCCGAGGTCGAAGCGGTGGTGGAAGCCAGCCGTGGCCGGGTCGAGATCGTGTCGGCGCGCCCGCTGCGCGAGATCAACGGCTACCGCGCGATGTTCGACCTGGTGCCGCCGGAAGGCAGTACCGAGCAGATCGACATCCGCCTGTTCCTGCGCAGTGGTGGCAAGACCCTCACCGAGACCTGGCTGTACCAGTACACCCCGCCGCCGGCCGGAGCGCCGGAGCGCACGCTGTACTAAGAGGGGGGGCAGGGCTTGCAGCCCTGCACCTGCTGACGTCAACGTCAACGTCAAAAGCGGGCATTCCGTGGGATGGCGGGGTGGGTCCGGTTGAGGGGGGGCGGCGTAAATACGTCCATGTAGCCTCGGTCGCGCCATCCATGGCGCTCACGCCCCCTCAACCGGACCCACCCCGCCTTCGACAGATCTCCGTGATCTGTGGGAATTGCTCTTGGGGTCAGATCCGTTTCCCGAAGGAAAACGGATCTGACCCCGGAATTTCATTCGATATCTGACAGATGTGTCGACCAAGGTCGACACCTACCAACAGCTGCGCAAATCTGTCAGAGGCGGGCGGTGCCGGAGTGCGGGGTGTCAGCCGCATGGATGCGGCTGCCAAGCTTACAGGGACGTACTTGCAGCGTCCCCGCAGTCCGACACCGCGCCGCCATCACACGCAATGCCAGCTCTTGCTGTTGCTGTTGCCGGCCAGCGGCCGGCACTACCGCGGGTGCAGGGCTGCAAGCCCTGCAAAAGAACACCGCTTACAGCGGCAGCGGCGCCTGCGCCGGGTCGATCCGCCCTTCACCGCGCGTGATCTTCTTGAACTCCGCGCGGCTGACCGATACGTAGCGGTCGTTGCCACCGATCTCCACCTGCGGGCCGTCCTGCACGGCGTGGCCATGCTCGTCCACGCGCACGGTCATCGTCGCCTTCTTGCCGCTGTGGCAGATGGTCTTGATCTCCTGCATCTCGTCGGCCCAGGCCAGCAGGTACTGGCTGCCTTCGAACAGCTCGCCGCGGAAGTCGGTGCGCAGGCCGTAGCACAGCACCGGAATGCGCAGCTGGTCGACCACCTCGCTGAGCTGCCAGACCTGGGCGCGGGTCAGGAACTGTGCCTCGTCCACCAGCACGCAGCCCATCGGGCCGTTGGCTGCCAGATCCTGCTCCACCCAGCGCTGCAGGTCGGTATCGCGGTCGAAGGCCATGCCGTCAGCGCGCAGGCCGATCCGCGAGGCGACCACGCCGGCGCCGGCACGATCGTCCAGGCGTGGGGTCAGGATCGCCACCCGCATGCCGCGCTCGCGGTAGTTGTGCGCGCTCTGCAGCAGGGTGGTGGTCTTGCCGGCGTTCATCGCCGAGTAGTAGAAGTAGAGCTTGGCCATCGGCCAATTCTAGTCGCCACCCGGACCGCCGTCGCGGATCGGCCGTGGCCGGGCGATCACGTGCCGGCTGTCGCGTACCCCGATGCCATGCAGCGCCGAGGCAACGATGGCCTGGCAGGCGTGGCTCATCGCCCCGATCTGGCCAGCGCCTCGTCCTGCCATTGCCGGTAGGCCACCGGGTTCCAGTAGCGGGCCAACTGGTGCTTTTCCGGTTGCAGCACACGGACCCCCGCATCGCCACGGCCCTGGCTGCGCATGGCGCCGTTCCAGCCGGCGCGGCTGCCGGTCTGCTGCATGCTGCCGGCCCGCAGTTCACGTTCCAGCCGCGGCGTCGCCGCCGGGTCGCCGAACTCGGCATACAGCGCGCGGCCCTCGCGCACCGCGCGCTCGCGCTCGTCGGCGGACAGCGCCTCCCAGAAGCGCTCGCGCTGTACCACCAGCCACTCGGTGCCGCGCTCGGCCGCCAGGTCCATCCATGCATAGCCCAGGGCGCGGTCGACCGGACCGCCTTGCCCGTTCCAGAGCATGTCGGCCAGCGCTGCCTGTGACAGCTTGTCGCCGTAGCGCGCGGCATTGCGGAAGTCGTTGCGGGCTTCTTCGTGGCGGCCCCGCTCGCGGGCCTGCATGCCGAGCCCACGGAAGCGCAGGTCCGGATGGTAGACAAGAAACTCGTGCGACTGCAGCACGATCGCTTCATAGGCGTCGGCAGGCGGTGCCGGGCTGGACCCGGCCGCAGGCACGGCCAGCAGGCCCAGCAGGGTGGCCACCAACGGGCGGGCGATGATGTTCAAGGACATGGACCACGCTCCTGTGTTCCGGTGTCGACTCAATACCTTACGGCCAGGCGTCATGCAAGTCAGGTCGGCCCGCCGGCACCCCGCTACAATCCTGTCCCCATGCACGGTCTCAATCCCCCCCAAGCCGCCGCCGTCCTGCACATCGAAGGTCCGCTGCTGGTGCTCGCCGGCGCGGGCAGCGGCAAGACGCGGGTGATCGTGGAGAAGATCGCCCACCTGATCGGCAGTGGCCGCTATCCGGCGCGCCGCATCGCGGCGATCACCTTCACCAACAAATCGGCCAAGGAAATGCGCGAGCGCGTGGCCAAGCGCCTGCGCGAGCAGGACGCTGACGAGGTGACCATCTGCACCTTCCATGCGCTGGGCCTGAAGTTCCTGCAGATCGAACATGCCGCCGTGGGCCTGAAGCGCGGCTTCTCGATCTTCGACGCCGACGATGCCGCTGCGCAGATCAAGGACCTGATGCACGGGGCCAAGCCCGACGACATCGAGGACATGAAGAACCTGGTGTCGCGCGCGAAGAACGCCGGCCTGTCGCCCGAACAGGCGATGGCCGCCGCACGCAGCAACCGCGAGAAGGAAGCGGCCAGCGTCTACGAGCGCTACCAGTTGCGGCTGAACGCGTTCAATGCGGTCGATTTCGATGACCTGATCCGCCTGCCCGTGCAGATCCTGGAAGAAAACCCCGAGATCGCCCTGGCCTGGCGCGAGCGCATCGGCTACCTGCTGGTGGACGAATGCCAGGACACCAACGACGCGCAGTACCGCCTGCTCAAGCAGCTGGCCGGTGAGAAGGGCAACTTCACCTGCGTCGGCGACGATGACCAGTCGATCTACGCCTGGCGTGGCGCCAATCCCGAAAACCTGCAGCAGATGGGGCGCGATTACCCCACGCTGGAAATCATCAAGCTGGAGCAGAACTACCGCTGCTCCAACCGCGTGCTGCGCGCAGCCAATGCGCTGATCGCCAACAACCCGCACGAGCACCTGAAGAAGCTGTGGAGCGACCAGGCCGACGGCGAGCGCATCCGGGTGTGGGAATGCCGCAACAGCGAACACGAAGCGGAAAAGGTCGCCGCCGAAATCGCCTTCGTGGCGCAGTCGCGCAACGTGCCGTGGAGTGACTTCTGCATCCTGTTCCGCGGCAACTTCCAGTCGCGGCCGCTGGAGAAGGCGATGCAGCTGCTGCGCATTCCCTACCACCTGACCGGCGGCACCATGTTCCTGGAACGCCAGGAAGTGAAGGACACGCTGGCCTGGCTGCGCCTGCTGGTGAACCCGGACGACGACACCGCGTTCATGCGGGCGGTGCAGTCGCCCAAGCGCGATGTGGGTGCCGGTACGCTGGCCAGGCTGGCCGAGCTGGCGCAGGAAAAGGACATGCCGATGGCGCATGTGGCCGAGACCATCGGCGCCCTGCAGCAGCTGCCACCGCGCGCGGCCAACAGCCTGGCGCGGTTCACCGACATCCTGCGCGACCTGCGCGCGCAGATGCGCCAGGTGACGTCCGGCGACATGATCCGCAAGGTGGCCAAGGAATCGGGGTTGCTGAGCGAGCTGCGCCAGCAGGCCAAGGAAGAGGCCAGCTACCAGCGCCGGGCGAACAACATCGAGGAACTGGCGCAGTGGTTCGAGGGCGGCCCGCGCGGTGCCACCGCCGCCGACCTGGCCGGCCAGCTGGCGCTGCTCTCGCGCAGCGACAAGGACGAGGGCGGCAACCAGGTACGCATGATGACCCTGCACGCCTCCAAGGGCCTGGAATTCCCGTACGTGTTCATCGTTGGCTGCGAGGACGGCGTGTTGCCGCACCAGGTCAGCCTGGATGAGGGCAACCTGCAGGAAGAGCGGCGCCTGCTGTACGTGGGCATCACCCGCGCCAAGATCCAGCTGTGGATGAGTTACAGCAAGCTCACGCGCAAGTTCGGCGAGCATGTGCGGTTGAAGCCGAGCCGGTTCTTCGAGGAGATTCCGGCCGAGGAGATCCAGCGCGATGGCGCGGACCCGGTGGCGGATGCGGCGCGGAAGAAGGAGCGCGCGACGGCGGGGTTGGCGGCGATCGAGGCGTTGTTCGACTGATCGGCGAACGGCGCAGCCCCTCGTGGTTGGCGCCGTTCGCAATGCATTCGTGGGGGGCCTGGCGGGTGGGCCGGTAGGGACACGCCGTAAACCCATCCATGGGGGCTCGGCCGCGGCTTGCTCGTGTGCGCTGTCCTGCGCACACGGCAAGACCGGGGTTGGGCGTCCTGCCCAACCCGCCCGAGGCATGCCTCGGGCCCATGCCGCGGACGGTCCCGTCCAGCCCACCCGCCCGGCCCCTGACAGTTTCCGTGCGCGCCAGCCACGGAAAGAAAAAAGAAAATCAAAAGCAGCAGCCGGGGTTGAGGCAGAATCGGGGTTTCGGCTGGAGGTCTGCCTGTGCAACCGATCGAGAGTGAACGTCTGCGCCTGCGTGCGATCGAGCCTGATCGCGATGCGGCGCCGATGCTGGCGCTGTTGAATGATCCGGGCTTCTTGCGCTTCATCGGCGACCGCAACGTGCGCAGCGAGGCGCAGGCGCGGGAGTACATCGCGCTGCGCGTGCTGCACAGCTATGCCTTGAACGGCTTCGGCATGTATGCCATCGAGCGGCTGTCCGATGGTGCCTGGGTGGGCAATGCCGGGCTGGTGCGGCGTGACGGCCTGCCGGGGCCGGATATCGGCTATGCGGTGCTTTCGCAGTTCGCCGGGCAGGGCTATGCCGGTGAGGCAGCGCGGGCGGTGTTCGCGCATGCACGCGGAGCGCTGGGCCTGCACGATCTGTATGGCATCACCGACCTGGACAACGTGGTGTCCGGGAAGATCCTGCTGGGCCTGGGCATGCAGGAGCGCGGGGTGATCCAGTTGCCGGGCATCGAAAGCGCCAGCCGCCTGTATGCCACGCCGGGGGCGGCGCAGGTCGGGTAGTGCCGGCCGCTGGCCGGCATCCAGGCATCACCGGGTTGCCGGCCAGCGGCCGGCACTACCGCATGCGGACGCTCAGCCGCGCAGTTCGGCCAGTTGTGCCTGCAGCTCGGCCACGGCCGCTTCCAGCTGGGCCACGCGCTCGGCCAGGCCCGGATCGGCCGCATCGCCGCTGCCACCGCCACTGCTGGCGTACTTTGCTGCCAACGCCGCGCCGTCCACTTCACCGCACAGCAGGTGCATGTAGCGGTCTTCGCGCTGGCCGCTGGCGCGCGGCAGCACCACCAGCAGCGCGCGCTGCTGCAGGCGCTCGACGGCGTGGCGGGCTTCGTCGATATCCGCAAACCGGTACAGACGCTCGCTGCGCGACACCAGCTCGCCCAGGGTCTGTGGGCCGCGCAGCAACAGCAGTGCCAGCAGCACGGTCTGCTGCCGGGTCAGGTCCAGCGCGGCCTGCAGGCGGTGCTCGTAGCGGTCGGCGCGCGAGGAGAAGTGCTGGCGGGCCAGGCCCAGTGCTTCCAGCTGGCGCAGCGCATGCTGCACGCTGCCGGCGTCCACGTTCATCACCGGCTCGCGGGCGGTCTTCTGGTTGGCTGCCGATTGGGCGGCATTGACGGTCAACGGGTAGGTGTCCGGGGTGGTCGCCTCCTTTTCCACCAGGCAGCCCAGCAGGCGGGCCTGCACGGCGTCGAGCAGCGGGACGTCGGGGGTCTGGACGGAATCGGTCATGGCGGCCTCCGGAAGGGCAACGGGTCAACCGCCAAGCATAGCCGTCCCGGGGCCGCCTTTGCCGGTAAAATGCGCCGGTATATCTGATTGCCGGTGAATTCATGCGTCGTCCCGTTTCCCTGTCCCTGACCCTGCTCGCTACCGCGGCGCTGGGCCTGTCCGCCTGCAAGCGCGTGGAGGCGCCTGCCGCCGAAGCCGCTGCCCCGCAGGCGCCCGCTGCCGCTGCCAAGGCCGATGGCGCGCTTGATGCGACCGCCAACGACAATCTCAATGCGGTGCTGTGGATGCAGCGCGCGCAGGAGTACAAGGCCATCACCGAGCAGACCTATCGTGCCGCCGCCGACCACCTGGATGCCGCGCTGAAGGAGGCCCACTGGGACGCACTGGTGCCGGAAGAACGCGGCAACGAGGCCAAGGGCCTGAAGCCGGCCGTGGTGCTGGACGTGGACGAGACCGTGCTGGACAACTCGCCCTACCAGGCGCGCCTGGTGCGCGACGGCAAGGAATACGACGAGCTGAGCTGGGACCAGTGGGTGGCCGAAAAGAAGGCCAAGGCGATCCCGGGCGTGGTTGATTTCGCCAAGGCGGCCAACGCCAAGGGCGTGACCCTGCTGTACATCTCCAACCGCGCCGTGCACCTGAAGGACGCGACCCTGGCCAACCTGCGCGAGCAGGGCCTGCCGGTGGCCGATGACAGCGTGTTCCTGGGCCTGGGCACCGTGGTCGAGGGTTGCGAGCAGGCCGGCAGCGAGAAGAACTGCCGCCGCCGCCTGGCCGGGCAGAAGTACCGCGTGCTGATGCAGTTCGGCGACCAGTTGGGTGACTTCGTGGAAGTGACCGCCAACACCAACGAAGGCCGTGACGCCCTGCTGCAGCAGTACCACGACTGGTTCGGCGAGCGCTGGTGGATGCTGCCGAACCCGACCTACGGTGGCTTCGAGCCGGCGCAGTTCAACAACGATTACAGCCAGTCGCGCCAGACCCGCCACGACGCCAAGCGCGCCGCCCTGGACTACGCACCATGAGCCGCGCACCGCTGCCGCTGCGCGACGACGAGCGCCTGATCTTCGCGCTGGACGTGCCTGACCGCGCGCAGGCGCTGGAGTGGGTCGACCGCCTTGGCGACAGCGTGGCCTTCTACAAGATCGGCATGGAACTGCTCGCCTCCGGCGAGTACTTCCAGGTGCTTGATGAGCTGGCCCGCCGCGACAAGCGCGTGTTCGTCGACCTGAAGTTCTTCGACATTCCGGCCACCGCTGCGGCGGTGATCAAGCGCCTGTCGCAGTGGCCGGTCAGCTACGCCACCATCCATGGCTGGCACCCGGCCATGATGGAGGCGTGCGCGGCCGCCAACAGCGGCGACATGCGCCTGCTGGCAGTGACCGTGCTGACCTCGATGGGTCGCCCCGACCTCGCACGGATGGGCATCGACCGCGAACCGGTGGACGTGGTGGTCGAGCGCGCGCTGGCCGCCCAGGCCGCCGGCATCGATGGCGTGATCGCTTCGGGCCAGGAAGCCGGCCCGATCCGCGCTGCCACCGGCAGCGGATTCTCCATCGTCTGTCCGGGCATCCGCCCCGGTGGCCCGGTCGGCGATGACCAGAAGCGTACCGTTGGCGTAGCGCAGGCCTTTGCCGATGGCGCCGATGCCATTGTGGTCGGTCGCCCGATCCGCCTGGCCGCCGATCCGCAGGCCGCAGCGCGGGCGATCCAGCAGGAAATCGCGTCGGCTCTGGCTGCACGCTGAGCCCACAGCCGACGCCGATCACGCTGGCACCACGAACGCCATCCCGATCCATGCGGGATGGCGTTCGCATTTGTGGGGCTGCATCTGTCGCACGCAGCGCCAGCCACGAGAACTGTGCGCAGGTTCGCGCTGCGGGCCTCTCCACTGCTCCCCAATCGATGCACCGGTACGGACCGCGGCCGCGCCGGTTCCAACCATCGACAGAGGAGTACAGGGAAATGTATCGCAGCACCTCTTTGTTCATCGGCCTACTGTTGGCCGCGTCCGCCGTACCCGCCTTTGCTGCGCCACAGGTGCGCGATGCGCCGCGCGTGATCGGCGGCGAAGCGGCACTCGCCGGCGAGTACCCGTTCATGGTCAGCATCCAGGGCATTTTCGACGGCGATTCGGACCACGACCGCCACTTCTGCGGGGGCACCCTCATCTCACCCTCGTGGGTGCTGACGGCCGCGCACTGCGTGCAGGGCGAAGCGCCTGGTGGCATCGCCGTTGTCGGCAAGGTCACGACCCTGTCCACCGACGCCGCGCCACGACCGTCCAACGTCAAGGCGATCCACGTCCATCCGGCCTTCAACAGCGGCAATTCGCTCGAACACGACGTTGCCCTGGTCCAGCTGAGCGCGCCCCTGGATGGCGCACAGCCGGTGGCACTGCGGCTGCGGCCCGACGCCGGCTACCTCAAGCCGGGCCGCGAGTTCACCGTGATTGGCTGGGGCGACACCGACATCGGCGATGGCCGGATCTACCCCACCCAGCTGCAGACCGCGCAGGTGCCGTTCGTGTCCTTCAGTGACTGCCAGCAGGCCTACGGCGGTGAACTCGCACGCGGCAAGGTGATCTGCGCCGGCCGTGAAGGCGTGGACAGCTGCCAGGGCGATTCCGGTGGCCCGCTGCTGCTGCGCCTGCGCGAGGGCTGGACCCAGTTCGGCATCGTCAGCTGGGGCGAGGGGTGCGCGCTGGCCGGCTATCCCGGGGTTTATGCCCGAATCGCCGAAAAACATGCCGTAGATTTCATTGAGGCGGTTTGGCAACGGGACTGATCCATTAAAATCAAATAGATACAATGCATTACGTAAAGTGTTGCCTTAACTTGGGCGGCAGCGTAGGATCGCCGCCATCCGGTCCTTGACCGGACATGCGCCACAACACTGTCCTCCGGCCCCGTGCCGGCTTGAAGAGCCTGCGATCCCCGTGATCCGGGCTCTTTTTTTATCCCGGTGGCCCCCTTGGCTGGAAACCGTGACGTCCCGGCTTGCCGCTGTCACGTCGCAGGCCGCAAGATGCGGGCCGGTCCGGGGAGTCCGAGTGCATGAGCGTGGCGGTGCGAGGAAAGTCTGCGCGTGGATGGGGGCTGGCGGCCATGCTGCTGCTGGCCGTGGCGGGGTGCCGCGAGTCTGCCAACGATCCGGCCAGGCCGGCGGCCGAGCCGGTGGCTGCAGTACAGGCGATGGCGTTGCGCCTTGCCGAAGACGATCTGGTCGGCTACGCAAAGCTGTCGGTGCCGCCGGCCCAGTACCAGCGCCTGCAGCAGGCGTGGGTGGAAGGCCACAGCCAGTGGCCGCTGACCGAGCTGCCACTGGGCGACCAGCTGCTGCCGATGCTGGCCGCACTGCGCAAGCCCGGTGCCAGCGCCGAACTGCAGCGCAGCTTCGATCGCCAGCTGGCTGGCCAGGCCGGCGCCGTGCGCCAGGCCGCACAGTCGATGGGCAACTTCGGCGTGCAGTACCTGCGCCACCAGAAGGGCTACACGCCCAGCCAGCAGGCCCACTACATCGCCCTGGTCGAGACCCTGGCGGGGTGGGCGCAGGCTGCCCCCATCAGCGACCGCGCACGTGCCCGCAGCACCATCGCCGCGCTGGTCGGCGCCGCCAGCAAGGTCGGCTTCGATGATGAAGCCGGCCTGCAGGCGGCCGGCATGGAAGGCAGCCTGCAGCAGCTGGCGCCGTTCATCCACACCCTCAAGGCGGTGCTGGGCAGCTACGGACTCGGCGTGGACGACGCGCTGCGCAGCGTGCGCGGCGAACTGCTGTCGGTGCAGGGCGACAATGCGCTGGTGCGCCTGCACTACGACCTGGCCGGTCGCGAGATGACCCTGCAGCTGCCATTGAGCCGGCGCGAGGGCCACTGGTACCTGACCCGCACCCTGGCCGACACCGACGCGCTGCTGCGCAAGGCCGATGCGGCCCGCGCGGCGGCGTCGCCAGTACCGGCTGAAGCCCCCGCCGAGGGTGGGGAAGCGGCAACACCGCCGCCTAAGCCATAATGGCGCCGATGTCGAAACAGAACCCGCTGCCGTTCCCCGGCGAAGAATCCCAGTCGACGCCCGCCGATACGGTGTCGGCGTCCCCCTCGACCGGTACCGGCCCGAACCCGGTACCGCCGCCCGCGCACGCGCGTCCGGCCGGACGCCGTCCACTGTGGGCCCGCCTGCTCGGTCGCCTGGTCGAGCCGTGGCTGTCGCTGAAGATCGAACCGGAAGACCCGGGCCAGTACAACGATGGCCGCCCGGTCATGTACGTGCTGGAAGACTACGGCCTGTCCAACGCGCTGATCCTGGACAAGGCCTGCCGCCAGGCCGGCCTGCCGTCGCCGCTGGTGCCGCTGGCCGGTGATCCGACCGGCCGCAAGCGCGCCTACCTGGCGCTGTCGCGGCGCAGCTCCAGCAACTCGCTGATCCCCGAACAGCGCGGCGCCAAGACCCACTCCGATTCGCTGGCCAAGGTCCTGCAGGCGCACCGCGTGCGCGATGACCTGGACGTGCACCTGGTGCCGGTGTCGATCTTCGTCGGCCGCGCGCCGGACAAGCAGAGCGGCTGGTTCGCGGTGCTGTTCTCGGAAAACTGGGCGCTGGTGGGCCGCTTCCGCCGCCTGCTGGGGCTTCTGCTGAACGGGCGCAATACCATCGTGCGCTTCGCTCCGCCGATCTCGCTGCGCAGCACCGTCGACGAAGGCCTGGAACCGGAGCGCACGGTGCGCAAGCTGCAGCGCGTGCTGCGCACCCATTTCCGCCGCATCCGTGAATCGGTGATCGGCCCGGACCTGTCGACCCGGCGCCTGCTGGTGGACCAGGTGCTGGCCGCCGAGCCGGTCCGCGAAGCGATCGCCGCACAGGCCAAGCGCGACAACTCGAAGCCGGCCGATGCCTGGAAGAAGGCACACGCCTACGCCTGGGAAATCGCTGCGGACTATTCCAGCCCGGTCGTGCGCTCGGCCAGCTTCATGCTCAGCCACGTGTGGAACCGCATCTATGCGGGCGTGCTGGTACACCACCTGGACAAGTTCAAGGCCGCCGCGCCGGGCCACGAAGTGGTCTACGTGCCCAGCCACCGCAGCCACATGGACTACCTGCTGCTGTCCTACCTGCTGTACGACCGTGGCATCGTGCCGCCGCACATCGTGGCCGGCATCAACCTGAACCTGCCGGTGGTCGGCACCCTGCTGCGCAAGGGCGGTGCGTTCTTCATCCGCCGTTCGATCCGTGGCAATGCGCTGTACTCTGCGGTGCTCAGTGAGTACGTCGCGCAGCTGGTGGCCGGTGGCTACTCGCTGGAGTACTTCGTCGAAGGCGGCCGCTCGCGTACCGGGCGCCTGCTGCAGCCCAAGGGCGGCATGATCTCGATGACGCTGCGTGCATTCCTGCGCCAGCCGCGCAAGCCGGTACTGTTCCAGCCCATCTACATCGGCTACGAGAAGCTGATGGAGGGCGGCAGCTACCTGGACGAACTGTCCGGCCGGCCAAAGGAAAAGGAATCGATCTGGTCGCTGCTGTGGGGCATCCCCAAGGTGCTCAAGCAGAACTACGGCCAGGTGGTGGTGAACTTCGGCGAGCCGATCGCGCTGAACGACGTGCTGGCCGAGAAGGCGCCGGAGTGGAAGGGCGAGGCGGTGTCCGAGGACGAGAAGCCAGCCTGGCTGTCGACCACGGTGGATACGCTGGCCGAACGCATCCAGGTGCGCATCAATGGCGCCGCCGACGTCAACCCCATCAACCTGCTGGCGCTGGCCCTGCTGTCCACGCCGAAGCACGCGATGGGCGAGGCCGACCTGATCGCGCAGATCGAACTTTGCAAGACGCTGCTGGTCGAGATGCCGTACTCGGACCGGGTGACGGTGACCCCGCACTCGCCGGAGCGGATCATCGCCCATGCCGAGGAAATCAACGTCCTCACCCGCATCAAGCATCCGCTGGGCGATGTGCTCAGCGTCAGCGGCGACACCGCGGTGCTGCTGAGCTACTTCCGCAACAACGTGGTGCACCTGTTCACCGCCTCGTCGTGGGTGGCCTGCTGCTTCCAGAACAACCGCCGCATGAGCCGTACCGGCCTGGTCCAGCTGGGCCGCACGGTGTACCCGTTCCTGCAGGCCGAGCTGTTCCTGCCGTGGAGCGAGGACGAGTTCGCGCAGCGCATTGACCGCACCATCGACGTGTTCGTGCGCGAAGGCCTGCTGCAGAACGTCAACGATGACGACGGCGGCATCCTGGCGCGCAACACCGGGCAGACCGACGAGGTGTTCCGCCTGCGGGCGATCGGCCATTCGCTGCAGCAGGCGTTCGAGCGCTACTACATCGCCATCTCGGTGCTGGTGAAGAACGGCCCCGGCGTGCTCGGTGCGGCCGAGCTGGAAAGCCTGTGCCAGCAGGCCGCGCAGCGCCTGAGCCTGCTCTATGCGCCGGCCGCTCCCGAGTTCTTCGACAAGGCCCTGTTCCGTGGCTTCATCCAGAAGCTGCGCGAACTGCGCCTGGTGTGGCCGGACGAGAACAGCAAGCTGCTGTTCGACGAACGCCTGGATGCCTGGGCCAAGGACGCCAAGTTCATCCTGGGGCGCGAGCTGCGCCACACCATCGAGCGGGTCAGCCCGGAAGCAGCGCGCCCGGACGAGCCTGCGCCGCAGGATTGAAGGCAGCGCCGGGCAATGCGGTGGGTGCGGACCTTGGTCCGCACACCTCCACCCGTGCCAACCAGGGTTGGCACCCATCCGAACCCGGCTCAGGCCGGCTCGTCGGGAATCTGCAGGCTTTCCAGCCTGGCGATGCAGTCCTTCAGCTGCAGCTTGCGCCGCTTCAGGCGCTTGGCTTCCAGTTCGTCCTCGCCGTTGGCCGCCATGCGGGTGATCTGTTCATCCAGCAGGCGATGCTCGGCGCGCAGGGCGGCGAGGTGCTCGACGATCTCGGCGGGGCTGTAGGTATCCACAGCCTCCGAGCATACACAGCGTTGATGACTGCCGGGAGAGGGGAAACCCGACCCCCGGCCGGGGCGGCTCCGAGCCGTTAGAATGGAACCCATGAGTGCCGTGATTTCCCTTCCCGATCCCCAGCCGCGCGCCGCCCGCGATCCGCGCGTGGCCGAGCGCGAGCAGCACAAGCTGGCCAAGCGCCTGCGCCGCCAGGTCGGCGAGGCGATTGCCGACTTCGGCATGATCGAGGCCGGCGACAAGGTGATGGTCTGCCTGTCCGGCGGCAAGGACAGCTACACCCTGCTGGACGTGCTGCTGCAGCTGCAGAAAAAGGCGCCGGTGCCGTTCGAGCTGGTGGCGGTGAACCTGGACCAGAAGCAGCCGGGCTTCCCCGAGCACATCCTGCCGGAATACCTGGCAGGGCTGGGCGTGCCGTACCACATCATCGAGCAGGACACCTATTCGGTGGTCAGCCGGGTCATCCCGGAGGGCAAGACGATGTGTTCGCTGTGCTCGCGCCTGCGTCGTGGCGCGCTGTACAACTACGCCGAGACCCACGGTTTCACCAAGATCGCGCTGGGCCACCACCGCGACGACATGGTGGCCACGTTCTTCATGAACCTGTTCCACCACGCCAAGCTGGCGGGCATGCCGCCGAAGCTGCGCAGCGACGACGGCAGGCACGTGGTGATCCGGCCACTGGCCTACGTGCGCGAGAGCGACATCGTCGACTACGCGCAGGCACGCCAGTTCCCGATCATTCCCTGCAACCTGTGCGGCAGCCAGGAGAACCTGCAGCGCCGCCAGGTCGGCCTGATGCTCAAGCAGTGGGAGAAGGACCATCCGGGCCGCATCGAGCAGATCGCGCGCGCCATGGGTGAAGTCCGGCCCTCGCAGCTGGCCGACACCACCCTGTTCGACTTCATGGCGCTGGGCCGTCGCGACGACACGCCGCTGCCCGACACCCATGCCTGGCTGGCCGGCTCCCCGGCCGACGCCGACGCAGATCCCGAGACGCCCACCGTTTAAGGTCGGTCGCCCTTCCTCTTCGCCATCCGGAATTCCATGTTCTTTCGCAACCTGACGTTCTTCCGTTTCCCGACCACCACCGATTTTTCCGAAGTCGATACCCTGCTGCCGCACGCCGTGCTCAAGCCTGTTGGCGCGCTGGAAATGAATTCCCGCGGCTTCATTTCGCCGTTCGGCCGCGAGGAGAAGGAACTGCTCTCCCACCGCATCGCCGAACACCTGTGGCTGACCGTGGGCGGCGAGGACAAGATCCTGCCGGCGGCGGTGGTCAACGACCTGCTCGAGCGCAAGCTGGAGGAGATCGAGGAGAAGGAAGGGCGGCGCCCGGGTGGCCGCGAGCGCAAGCGCATGAAGGACGACCTGCTGCATGAACTGCTGCCGCGCGCCTTCGTGAAGTCCTCGCGCAACGACGCCTTCATCGACCTGCAGCACGGCTACGTGGCGGTGGATACCTCCAGCCGCAAGACCGGCGAATACTTCATGTCCGACATCCGCGGCCTGCTCGGCAGCTTCCCGGCGATGCCGCTGAACGCCGAAGTCGCGCCGCGCTCGATCCTGACCGGCTGGATCGCCGGCGAGCCGCTGCCGACCGGGCTGAGCCTGGGCGAAGAGTGCGAGATGAAGGATCCGGTCGAAGGCGGCGCGGTGGTCAAGTGCCAGCACCAGGAACTGCGCTGCGACGAGATCGACAAGCACCTGGACGCCGGCAAGCAGGTGACCAAGCTGGCGCTGATCTTCGAGGACAACCTGTCCTTCGTGATCGGCGACGACCTGATCGTGCGCAAGCTGAAGTTCCTCGACGGCGCCCTGGACCAGCTGGAGCATGCCGACGAAGACGGCCGCCGTGCCGAGTTCAATGCCCGCTTCGCCCTGCAGAGCGCCGAGATCCGCCACCTGTTCCTGTTGCTGGAAGAAGCGTTCAAGCTCAGCAAGGCTGACTGAACAGGCAGCCCGACGGTCGCCGGTCATCCGGCGGCCCGAAGCAGCGCTATGCTGGGCGCATGAGCCGTCTGCTGCGCCGCCTGATCACTCCGACCCCGCCCGCCACCGTACAGCGCGATACCGTTCGCCTGCGCCTGGAGGATGCCGAGATCGAGGTGCTGCGCGTGCGCGATCCACGCGCGCGCCGCATCAAGCTGAGCGTGGACGAGCGCGGCGCACGCCTGACCCTGCCGCCGCGCGCAAGCCTGGTGATGGGCGAACGCTTCCTGGAACAGCACCGCGACTGGCTGGCGCTGCAGCTGCGGCAGTACCAGGGGCAGGGCCTGCCGCCACCGCTGCAGCCCGGCGAAGACGGCGTGCTGCCCCTGCGCGGCGAACTGCTGCCGCTGCGCTGGCAGGAAGGCCGCTACGCGCGGCTGGAGATCGACGCGCACGGCGCCTGCGTGCAGTGGCCGACCCGTGGTGGTGACGCCACCCTGCGCCGCCTGCTGCGCGAGTTCTATGAAGCGCAGACCCGCGCCGACGTCGGCCGCTGGCTGCCGAAGTACCTGCCCACCCTGCCGCGCGCCCCCAGCCGCCTGCGCCTGAAGGTGATGTCCTCGCAGTGGGGCTCGCTGGCCCCCGATGGCAGCATGGCCCTGGACCTGGCCCTGGTGCTCGGTCGTCCGGAAGCGTTCGAGTACGTGCTGGTGCATGAACTCTGCCACCTGATCCAGCCGAATCATTCGCCCGCGTTCTGGCATGAAGTCGAACAACGCTTCCCCGCCTGGCGCGAACAGCGCGACTACTTCCAGCTGGAAGGGCGCCGACTGAAGGCGATGCTTCGCCAGCTGCTGTAGAGCCGAGCCGATGCTCGGCTGACGCGGGTGGCGCAGATATCCAGCCCTCGCGATCAACAGCAGCCGAGCATCGGCTCGGCTCTGCAAAAGCGCGACCCAACCTCATGATCGTGCAGCCCCACCCACCGCGAGGGACTCAGCCGTTGGCCGAAACCCTCACCCCGCCCGCAATGCCGCCGCGGCCGCCCACCGCGCCGCCACCCGCGGCGCGGTGATGCACACCGCCTGGTCGGTCACCGTTGTCACCGCGCGCTCCAGCAGCTGGATATCGGCCTCGTGCTGGCGTGCCACATGCGGGTCCTCGAAGAAGATCGCGCGCTGGCAGCGCCCCTCCAGCACACGGTCAGCAATCTGCGCATCGCCGCCCATCGGGCCACTCTGGTAGCGCGTCACCCACGGCGTATCGCTGGGCCAGCCGCGGCTCCAGGCCAGCTCGTTCAAGCGCTGGCCGGTGGTGCCGGTCGCCACGCGCTCGCCGAACCGTGCCAGCACATCGAAGTGCTCGTCAGCGAAGGCCAGCATTGCCGGCTTCATCGCGTCGTGCGCGATCAGCGCCAGCGTCTGGTGCTGGAAGGCATGCAGATCGTCGGCACCGGCATCAGCGGCCAGCCCGGCGTGGACGCGTTCCACCTCGATCCAGTCACGTGCAGTGGCCACGGTTGAAATGAACGGCTTGCCGTGGATCACGCACTGCCGCTTGAGCGCGGTTGCCTCCGGAAACACCGAGGAAGGATCGACCGGGTCGATCAGGTAGATCGCGCCGTCCAGGGTGCGCTCCGGCCCCATGCCAACCACTTCGGCCACCAGTTTCATCAGGCCACCCTCGCGTCCGTAGGGATACCGGTGCAGGCCGCCGTAGCCGGCCAGGAAGCCTTGCCGTTCGATCGCATCGTGGGTGCGCCCGACCGCGTGCAGCGATACCCCCAGTTCACGCAGCCCGGCCTCGCTGGCACGCAGCCAGCGGAACAGCGCGGCGCGCGCATCGTGGTGATGGAGACGGTTGGCGGCCAGGCCGATACGCATCGAGCGCTCCGTAGGGACGGGTAGAAGCGGCAGTGTATGTCGGCATTCGCCGATAGGGATGTTTTTCCAATTTTTCTCATTGTCGCGGAAGCGCGCCTCGCTAGCGTGGCTGGCAGCGGTACCGCTGCGCGGCCGTGGTTCCTGCCCGCGAAATGAGGATGTCTACCGTGAATGTCGCCGGCCGCCGCGCCGTCGCCGCTGTCATGGCATCGCTGTTGCTGCCCGGCATCGCTGCTGCGTCCGGCTGCGCGAGCCCACTGCAGGTGGCATGGCGTTCCGATCGGCCGCCGCTGTCATACAGCGTGCAGGGCGACCTTGCGGGGGTGGCTGCGGATTACCTGCCGCTGCTGGGCCCGCAGGCGCTGCAGCATGCGCAGCCGTTGCCCGCAGCGGTGCTCACCGATGACCCGCTGCCGGCTGGCACCCAGGTGCTGCTGGGCTGGCCGCGCGCACAGCTGCCGACCGGCTGGGTGGCCAGCAGCCCCTACCTGGAAGTGCCACAGGTGATCGTGCGGCGCGAGAGCGCGGCAGCCGTGCTGGGGCTGGAGGACCTGCGTGGGCGCAGCGTGGCCAGTCCGGACCGGCTACCGCTGGAGGCACTGCTGGCCGAACAGGCCCCGGGTGCGCAGCTGCTGGCACCGGCGCCGCTGGACCACGCGCTGTCGCTGCTGCGCGCCGGGCTGGTCGATGCGGTGGTGGCCAATCTCGCTGAGGTCGAAGCCGCGCTTCGCGCCGTGCCGGGTGACCCTCTGGTGATCGCAGCACCCGCTGGCTTCGGCGATGCACTGGTGCTGGCCGCCGTACCGGCCTGCGCCGCGGTGGTCGCTGCCTTCGACCGGGAGCTGCAGCGGGAGGGCGATGCGCGTCGGGCGTCGGTTCGCAGTGCCTGGCTGCCGGACCTGTCACGTGCGCGGCCCGCCGGTTCGGCACTGCGCTGGCTGGTGCCGGTGTCGCTGATCCTGCTCGCGCTCATACTGCTGCATGCCTTCGGCTACTGGCGCGTGCATCGCGAGAGCGTGCGTCGCCGGGTACTGGAGCAGCGCTTGCATGAAGTCACCGCGAACCTGCCGGCGGTGGTCTACCAGGCGCGCCGTTCGGCAACCGGCCACTACAGCCTGGCGCAGATCGCCGGCGACGTGCAGGCGCTGTTCGGCGTGGCCGTGGAAACTGAGCGGATCGACCATCTGCAGCTGCTGGCGGCCGTGCATGCCGGTGACCGCAGCCAGGTGATGGCGAGCATCGAAGCGGCCGCGCTCGTGCGCGGTCCGATCGACGTTACCTTCCGCACCCGGTCGGCGCAGGGCTGGCGCTGGGTCCGATCACAGGGACGACCGTTGCCGTGCGATGACAGCAGCGTGGAGTGGAGCGGCTACTGGATGGACGTCAGCGAAGCCCAGGCGCGTGCAGCGGCGTTGGCCGAGGCGCGCCGCG
Source organism: Stenotrophomonas sp. YJH_SMC_122 (assembly GCF_059369535.1). NCBI lineage: Bacteria > Pseudomonadati > Pseudomonadota > Gammaproteobacteria > Lysobacterales > Lysobacteraceae > Stenotrophomonas > Stenotrophomonas sp. YJH_SMC_122. The sequence goes on from NZ_JCAFST010000002.1 coordinate 147,416, forward strand.
CGGCCGAGCAGGCGGCGCTGGCCAAGGGCCATTTCCTGGCGACCATGAGCCACCAGATCCGCACGCCGATGAGCACCCTGCTGGGCATGCTGGAGCGGCTGGCTGGCACTGACCTGGATGCGGGCCAGCGGCAGGTGCTGACCACCGTGGGTGACGCTGCGCAGATGCTGCGGCAGATCCTCGACGATGTGCTGCACAGCCAGCGTCTGCAGCCGGCACCCCTGCAGCTGCGTCCGACCGATCTGGCGGCGCTGGTGCGCGCGGTGCAGCAGCTGTTGATGCCGGTCGCGGCCAGCCGCGGGCTGCACCTGTGCAGCGAGATCGACCCGGCGTTGCAGCCCTGGTCGCTGGCTGACGGGCTGCGCCTGCGGCAGGTCCTGTTCAACCTGGCCGGTAATGCGCTCAAGTTCACCCTGCAGGGAAGCGTGGTGTTGCAGGTCCAGGTGCTGCAGCAGCGCGACGGCGGCCAGCGACTGCGCCTGCAGGTGACCGATACGGGCGTGGGCATCAGCGTGGAGCGCCAGCAGGCGGTGTTCGCCGCCTACGAACAAGCCGAGACCTCGACCACGCGTCGCTTCGGCGGCAGTGGGCTGGGCCTGTCGATCTGCCGTGAGCTGGCGGCATCGATGGGCGGGCAGCTGCACCTGCGCAGCGTGCAGGGCAAGGGCACCACGGTAGGGCTGGATCTGGATCTGGCGGCCTCTGTGGCAGCCAGGGACGCACCAGTGCCCGCGAGGGCTGCGCCGCGGGCGCTGCCGCCGGCGCGGGCGCTGGTTGTCGAGGACCATCCGACCAACCTGCAGTTGCTGGAGCAGCGCCTGTGCGAGCTGGGGCTGCAGGTCTACACCTGTAGCGACGGGCTGCAGGCATGGGAGGCCTGGCAGGCGCAACCGTTCGACCTGGTGATCACCGACTGCCATATGCCGCACATGGATGGCTTCGCGCTGGCGCGCGCGATCCGTCGCGATACCCGCGCTGCCCGTGCTCCGGTGCCGATCATTGCGTTGACCGCCAGCGTGCTGGAACGCACGCGCGAGGCCTGCCGTGAGGCGGGCATCGACCACTTCCTGGCCAAGCCAGTGGAGGCGCACGAACTGCGCGCGCTGCTGGAAGTGCTGCTGTTGCCGGACTCAGTGCGCCAGTAGGCGGACGATGCTGGCAGCGGCGTCGCGGCCTTCGGCCACCGCAGTTACCACGAGATCGGCACCACGCACCGCGTCGCCACCGGCGAACAGGCGTGGATGCGCGGTCTGGAACGGCAGGCGGTCCCTGCCACCGGCGAGGATGCGGCCATTGGGCTGGCCTTCCACCCCCAGTTCCGCCAGCCACGCCGGCACGCTCGGCGAGAAGCCGAAGGCGATGATCACCACGTCTGCCTCCAGCAGCGATTCACTGCCTTCGATCGGCACCGCGTTCTGGCGGCCATTGGCATCGGGCTCGCCCAGCCGGGTCTCGACCACGGTCACGCCGATCACCTCGTCGTCGGCGCCGGCTTCGATCGACAGCGGCTGCCGGTTGAACAGGAAGCGCACCCCTTCCTCGCGTGCATTGGCGACTTCGCGCGCGCTGCCGGGCATGTTGGCTTCGTCGCGGCGATAGGCGCAGGTGACCTTGGCCGCGCCCAGCCGCACCGCACTGCGCACGCAGTCCATACCGGTATCGCCTCCGCCCAGAACCACCACGCGCTTGCCGTTGAGGTCGGGCAGGGCGATGGTGTCTTCCCAGCCGGCGATCGGCCGGCCCTTCGGATCATCGCCACCGACGATGCGGCTGTTCTGCACCAGGAACGGCAGCGCCGGCAGCACGCCCTTCAGGTCCTGGCCGACCAGGCCACCATCGGTATAGCGGTAGGCGCCGGTGCCGATGAACACCGCATCGTGGCTGTCCAGCAACTGCTGCACGCTGACATCACGGCCGATCTCCACGCCGAGGCGGAACTGCACGCCCATGCCTTCCAGTACTTCACGGCGGCGATGGATCACGTCCTTGTCCAGCTTGAAGCTGGGAATGCCGAACTGCAGCAGGCCACCGATCTGCTCGTAGCGGTCGTAGACCACGGCGGCAATGCCGGCGCGTGCCAGGCGGTCGGCACAGGCCAGCCCGGCCGGACCGGCACCAATCACCGCCACACTGTGGCCGGTCGGCTGCACCGCGCCCAGGTCCGGGCGCCAGCCACTGGCCAGTGCGGTGTCGACGATGTACTTCTCCACCGCGCCGATGGTGACCGCGCCGAACTCCTCCAGCGTGCAGCTGCCTTCGCACAGCCGATCCTGCGGGCAGACCCGGCCGCACACTTCCGGCAGCGGGTTGGTGCTGTGGCACAGCGTGGCGGCCTCGTGGATGCGGTTTTCCTGCACCAGCTGCAGCCACTGTGGAATGGCGTTGTGCACCGGGCACTTCCAGCTGCAGTAGGGGTTGCCGCAGTCCAGGCAGCGGCCCGCCTGGTACTGGGCGTCTTCCTTGCCGAACTTGCCGTACAGCTCGCCCCAGTCGCCGGAGGTGCGCAGTTCCACCGGGATGCGCTGCGGCATGGTGCGGGGCAGGTCGAGGAACTGGAAGGCGTGCTTGCGGCTCATGGCGGACTCTGTGGTGTTTTCCGGATGCCGGCCAGCGGCCGGCACTACGTGATCCTGGGATGCCGGCCAGCGGCCGGCACTACCGTTATGCGGCGCGGCGCAGGGTTTCGGTCAGCGACTCGATGCTGGCGGCCTTCGGTTTGACCAGCCAGAACTTGCCGATGTAATCGCGGAACTCGTCCAGGATCTGCTGCGCCCAGATGCTGCCGGTCAGCTCGCGGTGGCGGCCGATCAGGCGGTGCAGGTGCTGGCGGTAGTTCTCGAAGCCTTCGGCGGAGACGCGATGGATGTCGATCAGCTCGTGGTTGTAGCGGTCGACGAAATCGCGATCCACGTCCAGCACGTAGGCCAGGCCACCGGTGAAGCCGGCGCCGAAGTTCAGCCCGACCTTGCCCAGCACCAGCACCACGCCATCGGTCATGTACTCGCAGCAGTGGTCACCGGCACCTTCCACCACTGCCAGCGCGCCCGAATTGCGCACCGCGAAACGCTCGCCGGCGCGGCCCGCGGCGAACAGCTCGCCACCGGTAGCGCCATACAGGCAGGTGTTGCCGATGATGGCGGTGCTGCGTGCCTCGAAGCGGGCGCCACGCGGCGGACGCACCACCAGCCGGCCGCCGGCCATGCCCTTGCCGACGTAGTCGTTGGCTTCGCCTTCCACTTCCAGGTGCAGGCCGCCGACGTTGAAGGCGCCGAAGCTCTGCCCGGCACTGCCGCGGAAGCGCAGTTCCAGCGGTGCCTCGGCCATGCCCTGGTTGCCGTGCGCGCGCGCCACCGCGCCCGCCAGGCGGGTGCCGATGCTGCGGTCGGTGTTGTGGATCAGGAAGCGGTGCTCGCCGCCGCGCTTGTGCTCGATGGCCGGGGCCAGCAGCCCATCCATCTGCGTGGCCAGGCTGTCCGGCGATTCGTACAGGCGCTGCGCGGCGCAGTGGCTGCCTTCGTAGCGGCTGTCGGCCAGCAGCCGCGACAGGTCCACGCGCACGCCGTCGCGCGGCGCGGCCTCGATCTGCCGCAGCAGGTCGGTGCGGCCGACGATCTCTTCCAGCGAACGCGCGCCCAGGTACGACAGCCAGCCGCGCACTTCCTCGGCCAGCAGCCGGAAGAAGTTCTCCACGCGTTCGGGCTGGCCGGTGAAGTGGTTCTCGCGCAGGCGCTCGTCCTGGGTGGCCACGCCGGTGGCGCAGTTGTTGAGGTGGCAGATGCGCAGGTACTTGCAGCCCAGCACGATCATCGGCGCGGTGCCGAAGCCGAAGCTGTCCGCCCCCAGCAGCGCGGCCTTGACCACATCCAGGCCGGTCTTCAGGCCGCCATCGGTCTGCAGCAGGGTGCGCCCGCGCAGGTCGTTGGCTAGCAGCGCCTGGTGCGCTTCGGCTACGCCCAGTTCCCACGGCACGCCGGCATAGCGGATCGAGCTGACCGGCGACGCACCGGTGCCGCCGTCATGGCCGGAGATGGTGATCAGGTCCGCACCGGCCTTGACCACGCCTGCGGCAATCGTGCCGACGCCGGCATGGCTGACCAGCTTCACCGACACCAGCGCGGTCGGGTTGACCTGCTTGAGGTCGTAGATCAGCTGGGCCAGGTCTTCGATCGAATAGATGTCGTGGTGCGGTGGCGGCGAGATCAGGCCGATGCCCGGACGCGCATAACGCAGGCGTGCGATCAGCTCGTTGACCTTGTGCCCCGGCAGCTGGCCGCCCTCACCGGGCTTGGCGCCCTGCGCGACCTTGATCTGCAGCACTTCGGCATTGACCAGGTATTCGGCGGTGACGCCGAAGCGGCCCGAGGCCACCTGCTTGATCTTGCTGCGCTTCGCGGTGCCATAGCGTGCGGGATCTTCGCCGCCTTCGCCGGAATTGCTGCGGCCGCCGAGGCGGTTCATGGCAATGGCCAGCGCCTCGTGCGCTTCCGGCGACAGCGCGCCCAGGCTGATGGCGGCGGTATCGAAGCGCGGGAACAGGGCGCTGGCCGGGGCGACCTCGTCCAGCGGCACCGGCGTAGCGGCCGGCACCAGTTCCAGCAGGTCGCGCAGCGCCGATGGCGGGCGCGCGTGCACCGCATCGCAGTACTGCTGCCACGCACGCGGGTCACCGCTGCGCGCGGCGCGCTGCAGGGTGGTGACCACGTCGGGGTTGTACATGTGGTACTCGCCGCCGTGCACGTACTTCAGCAGGCCGCCCACATCCACGCCCTGCTGCGCATCCCACGCCTGCGCGCACAGCTCGCGCGCGTCGGCATCCAGGCGGGCGAAGCCGGCGCCGCCGATGCGCGAAGCGGTGTCCGGGAAGCACATGTCCACAACCTCGGGTTCCAGGCCGATGATCTCGAACAGCTGCGCGCCGCGATAGCTGGCCACCGTACAGATGCCCATCTTCGAGATGATCTTCGACAGGCCCTTGTAGATGCCCTTGCGGTAGCGGCGGCCGATCTGCGACTGCTCGCCGCCCTTGCTGAGCTTGAGGATGCCGCGTCGACCCAGGTCGAACAGGGTCTGATAGGCCAGGTACGGATACACCGCGGTGGCACCGAAGCCGAGCAGGCAGGCCATGTGGTGTGGGTCGCGCGCGGTACCGGTCTCGACGATGAGATTCACGTCGCAGCGCAGGCCCAGCCGCGAGAGGTGGTGGTGGATGGCGCTGGTGGCAAGCAGGGCATGCACCATCGGCCGACCGGCCACCGGGTAGCGGTCGGACAGCAGCAGCATCACCATGCCCTCGCGCGCGGCCTGTTCGGCCTCGGCACAGATGCGCTCGATGCCGGCACGCAGGCCCTCGTCTTCGCTGTAGGACAGGTCGAGCAGGCGGTTGGCCTGCACGTACTGGTCCATCTTCAGCAACTGGCGCAGCTTGCGCTGGCTGAGCACCGGCGAATTGAGGATGACGTGGTTCACCGTCTCCGGGCCGGCATGGAAGATGTTGGTCTCCTTGCCAAGCTGGGTGGACAGCGACATCGCGCAGTCTTCGCGCAGCGGATCGATCGGTGGGTTGGTGACCTGCGCGAAGGCCTGGCGGAAATAGTCGTACAGCGGACGGCTGCGCTGGCTCAGCACCGCCATCGGTGTGTCGTCGCCCATCGAGCCGGTGGCTTCCTGCTCGGTCTCGGCCAGCGGCCGCAGCACCTGTTCCACTTCCTCGCTGCTGAGCTGGTAGAGCTTGTGGTAGCTGCGCAGGGTGGCTTCGTCGAACGGCTCTTCCACCAGCGACGGGTCGATCAGTTCGGTCTGCAGGTAGGTGACGCCCTGCTGCAGCCACTGCTTGTACGGCGCGCGGCCGCGGTTGATGCGGTCCACCGCGTCCGAATCGAGCAGGTCGCCGCGCTTGAGGTCGATGGCCACCATTTCGCCGGGGCCGAGCTTGCCCTTGCGCACCACGCGCTCGGTCGGCACTTCCCACACGCCGGCTTCGGAGGCGACGAGGAAGTGGCGGTCGGCGGTCAGCATCCAGCGCGCCGGGCGCAGGCCGTTGCGGTCCAGCGTGCACACCGCGTAGCGGCTGTCGCAGGCGACGATGCCGGCCGGGCCGTCCCACGGCTCGCTGTTGAGGCCGTGGAATTCGTAGAACGCGGCCAGGTCGGGGTCCTTGAACTCCAGCGACTGGGTGGCCGGCGGCACCAGGATGCGCAGCGCCTGGATCAGCTCCATGCCACCGGCGACCATCAGCTCCAGCATGTTGTCCAGGCTCTGCGAGTCCGAACCGTGCATGGAGATCACCGGATCGAACTCGGCGATGTCGAAGCGCGGCGTCTTCCACACCTTGCTGCGCGCCTGGGCCCAGCGGCGGTTGCCTTCGATGGTGTTGATCTCGCCATTGTGGGCGAGCATCCGGAACGGGTGGGCAAGCGGCCAGCGCGGCAGCGTGTTGGTCGAGAAGCGCTGGTGGAACACGATCGCGCTGGAGGCCAGTTCGCGGCGTTGCAGGTCCGGGAAGAAGCGGCTGAGCTTGTCCGGCAGCACCATGCCCTTGTAGCTGATCGCATCCGGGGTGAGGGTGGTGACGTAGAAGTCGGCATGGTCGCGCAGCTGCTGTTCGCTGCGGCGGCGGGCCAGGAACAGCGCCAGCGCGAAGCCGGCATCATCCTGGCCGACGCCGGCGTCGACGAACACCTGCTCGATGCGCGGCAGGGTATCGCGCGCCAGCTGGCCGCAGACGCTGTCGTTGGTCGGTACCTCGCGCCAGCCGGCGACCTTGCAGCCGACCGCTTCGACCTGCGCCTGCAGCTGGGTGCGGCAGGCGTCGGCGGCCTCGGTGTCGTGCGGCAGGAACACCAGGCCGGCAGCGAAGCGCGCGGCGACGGCGATGCCGGCTTCGCTGGCCAGCAGTTTCAGGAATGCATCGGGGCGGCGCAGCAGCAGGCCACAGCCATCGCCGGTCAGGCCATCGGCGGCGACGCCGCCACGGTGGGTCATGCGCGAGAGCGCGGCGATGGCGGTATCAACCAACAGGCGCGAAGGTTGATCGTCGAGCTGGGCGACCATGCCAAATCCACAGGCATCGCGCTCGGAGCGCGGGTCGTAAAGCCCTTGGCGGTTGCGGGGGGCCATCTCTACCTCGATGCGTATAGGGTTGGCGGCGACACTCGTCCCCGCTCACTCCCTGGAGCGCATCGTGAGGCCACCGGATGCCTCGACTAGATCACAGGTTGCTGCAGCGCCGCAATACACGGTTGCAGGTGCAACAGAACGCGCCGGCAACCCCGTGTCGGCGCGCGGTCGAACTCAGCCGCAGCGCACGCCGCTGACCAGGCCCTTGTCGTCCACTTCGATGTTCAGGCGGTCGCCGAGGAACTCCATGGTGGCTACGTCATTGGGCTTCATGACGCGCAGCTGGTGGGCACCGGCATCTTCCTGCGCCTGCTTGCCCAGCGCGTCGGCGTAGGCCTGGCCGACCAGGCTCTGCACCTGGCTGGCATCGCAGGTGCCGACCGGCGGTGCCTCGGTGGCCTTGCCGGTTTCGTCGGCCGGCGCCTTGGCGGCTTCGGCCGCCTGCTGGGCATGGGCCGTGGCCGAATCCTGTTCATCCAGCGCCGGAGCCTGGCAGGCGGTCAGGGCCAGCACGGCCGGCAGCAGCAGGGCGGAGAGCGAACGGGCGCGAATCGGGAACGACATCATGACTCCGGAAGGGATTGTGAAAGCCCGAGCATAGCGGCGAACCGACCCTCACGTGTTTGTCTTCTGTTATCGACAGGTTCGCGGCATCGCGACGGCGACACTGCGGTCATGCCAACCTCCTCTACCCCCGAACGACAGGCCGCGCGCGCGGCCGGCCTGCGCTATGTCGATGACACCCAGCCCGGCATCAGCCGGCGCCGCGCCGGCAAGGGCTTCAGTTACCGCGATGCCGATGGCCACACGGTTCGCGATGCCGCCACCCTGCAGCGCATCCGTGCGCTGGCGATTCCACCTGCGTATACCGCCGTGTGGATCTGCGCCCACGCCAACGGCCACCTGCAGGCCACCGGCCGCGATGCGCGTGGACGCAAGCAGTATCGCTACCATGCCGATTGGGCGAAGGAGCGCGATGCCGGCAAGTTCGACCGCATCATCGCCTTTGGCGAGGCGTTGCCCACGTTGCGGCGGCGGCTGTCGCGTGATCTGAAGCAGCCCGGCTTCCCGCGCGACAAGGTGCTGGCGGTGGTGGTGGCCCTGCTGGCCGACACCCTGGTGCGGGTGGGCAACGAAAGCTATGCACAGGAAAACAAATCCTACGGGCTGACAACGCTGCGCAACCGCCACCTGGACCTGCTGCGCGGTGGCCGCGTGCGCATGCGCTTCCGGGGCAAATCCGGGCAGTTGCACGAGGTGGTGGTGGGCGATCGGCGGCTGGGCACGCTGGTGCGCGGCATCCAGCAGCTGCCCGGGCAGGCGCTGTTCCAGTACCGCGACGACGAAGGCGCGCTGCAGCCGGTGGATTCCGGCGCAGTGAACGACTACCTGCGCGAGGTGATGGGCGAAGACTTCACCGCCAAGGACTTCCGCACCTGGGGCGGCACGCTGGCGGCGGTACAGGCATTCGCCGCCACCGAACTGCCGGAACCGGCCAGCCAGCGCGCGCTGGCCAGGGCGCAGCGTGAAGTGGTCTGCCAAGTGGCGGCTCGGCTGGGCAACACGCCGGCCGTGTGCCGCAGGGCCTACATCGACCCGTGCGTGTTTGCCGGCTGGGAGCGCGGCGAGCTGGCCTCGCTGGCCGGCCTGCGCGGCCCGCGGCAGTGGGAGCAGGCCACGCTGAAAGTGCTGCGCCGGGCGCGGCGGCTCAGTCGCGGTCGTCAGCCGCAGTAGATCGCAACGATGTTGTTGGTCCGGCCCTTCTCGATGGTCAGGCGGTCGCCGCCTTCGCTGGCCGGCGGCACCCGCGGGCCGTCATGGCGCAGTACCCGTACGTGCAGGCTGTCACTGTCCACGCGTGCGCGGGCCACGGTGGCGTCCGAGGCGGCCAGGCCCACCGCGCCGCGCACCCTGTCGCTGTGGCACTGGCCGGAAATCACGCCGTCGATCGGCTGCACCTGGGCCATCGGCGTGCTGCTGCAGGCGGCAAGGGCAAAGCAGGCGGCGGCGGTGGCGATGGCAAGTTTCATGGCGGCGGTCCTTGTGTGATTGCGTGCAGGGTGCGACGTCAGACGTGGTGGCGGAATGAATGCCGTGCACATCGTGGACACGGCGCGCTCACTGCCGCCAACAGCGTGGGTGGAGACACTGCAGGAGCGGCATGGGCCGCCCCCCGGTAGTGCCGGCCGCTGGCCGGCAGCCCCTTTCCCTCCCGAGGAGACCTGCATGGCCACCACCAGGAAGACCCCCGCCCGCCGTAAGGCATCGCCGAAAGTGCGTAAAGGCAGCACCCCGACCAAGGCGGTCGCCGACCCCGATCGACCGCGCGTGGTGAAGACCGCAACCCGCAAGGCGGCCGCCAGTGATCCGCGGGCGGCACGCGTCGCTGCACGGCAGCGGCGCCTGCAGGACCAGGAGAAGGCCAAGGACGCCCGCGCGGCCAAGAAGGCAACAAAGAAGACCGCGACCCAGGCCGGCGCACGCCGGCAGCCGGAGGCGATGCCGGCGCAGCAGCTGGCCAAGCCCGGGCACGAGCACGAACTGGAGCTGGCGCCCCGTTTCCTTGCGCCCGACTACGCGGGCAGCGGCAAGCTGCAGGGCATGCGTGCGATCGTCACCGGTGGCGACTCCGGCATTGGCCGTGCGGTGGCAGTGTTGTTCGCGCGCGAAGGTGCGGATGTGGCGGTACTGCACCTGGACGAGCCCGAAGACGCGGACATCACCCGCCAGCACGTGGAACGCGAAGGCGGCCGCTGCGTGGTAATCGCTGGCGATGTGCGCGATCCGCGCTTCTGCAACAAGGCCGTCAAGCAGGTGGCCAAGGCGTTCGGCGGCATCGATATCCTGGTCAACAACGCCGCGTTCCAGCTGCACTGCGAGCGCCTGGAAGATCTGGAAGATGCGCACCTGCAGGAAACGCTGCAGACCAACATCGGCGGCTACATCCAGATGGCGCGTGCGGTACTGCCATATCTGGGCGAGGGCGCGAGCATCATCAACACCGGTTCGGAAACGGGCATCTTCGGCAGCAAGGCGCTGATCGATTACTCGGCGACCAAGGGCGCGATCCACGCGTTCACCAAATCGCTGGCCAGCCAGCTGCTGCCGCGCGGCATCCGCGTGAACTGCGTGGCGCCGGGACCGGTGTGGACGCCGCTGAACCCGGCCGACAAGCAGGCCGAAGACGTGGCGGAGTTCGGCAAGGACAGCGACATGGGCCGGCCTGCACAGCCTGAAGAGCTGTCACCGGCGTATGTATTCCTGGCGTCGCCGGTCTGTGCAAGCTACATCAGCGGGGCGATCCTGCCGGTGATGGGTGGGCCGCGCGGGTGAACAAGCACTGCCGGTAGTGCCGGCCGCTGGCCGGCAGCCTCAGGGCACGGTCACCGCAGGCGCATAAAGATCGGCAATGCGTGGAATGAACTGCTGCGGATTGGCACCGACAAGATTGGTCAGCACCACTACCGCCACGCCGCGCTCGGGATAGACCACGAAGGCCGAGCGCGCACCGCCGATACCGGCCACCTGAAGGTCGGGCGATGCGCGTAGTACCGCCCAGCCACCCGCCCACGGGCCGGCACGGCCATCAGCGAGGCGCTCTGCGCTCCACATCCGCCGCAGGGCCGTTTCCGGCAGCAGGCGGCCTTCGGTCAGCGCGGCCAGCCAGCGCGCGGTGTCGTCGGCGGTGGTGAGGATGCCGCCACCGGCCCAGAGCGAAGGCGGTATGTCGTAGAACCAGTGCGACAGGCGGGACGGTGCATCCGCAGCATCGGTGGCACGCGGGGCCAGGCTGTACATCGTTGCCGCGTCCGGAATCAGGTCGTAGCTGTCGCCGAAGGTGGTGCGGGCCATGCGCGCGCTGCTGAACTGGCGCGTGGCCAGGAAACGTTCGTAGGACATACCGGATTGCTTCGCGATGATCCGTGCCAGCAGTACATAGTTGGTCTGGTTGTAGGCGAAGCGCTGCCCGGGCGCTGCTTCGAGTGGCCGGGTCGTCACCGCCGCCCATGCCTGTGCTTCGGAGCCACCGCCCAGCAGTCCGTTCGCATCAAGGATGTCCGGAAGGCCTGAGGTATGTGCCAGCAACTGGTGCACGCGCACGTCTTTCCACGCTGGTGGAAGATCATCCAGGTAACGCGAGGCCGGCGCGTCCAGATCCAGTCGGCCCTCCTGCGCCAACTGCGCAGCCGCCACGCCGGTGAATGCCTTGGTGGCCGAGTTGAGCGGGAAGCGGGTGTGGCGCGAGGCAAGCACGCCGTTCTCGACGTTGGCCAGGCCGTAGGCTTCGGACAGCACGATCTGCCCGTCCTTGACCACCGCGACCTGCAGCCCGGGGATGCGCTGCTCCAGCATGATCTGGCGGATCAGGCGGCGGGTCTGGTCATTGGCCTGGTCCTGGCTGGCAGAGACGGCGGTGAAGGGCAGGGCACTGATGAGCATGAGCACGACTCGGAGCGTTGGACGGAACATGCGGAATTCCAGCGGGCGTTGCGGATCGGATGCGGACGCCGCGCCAAAGGTTTAAGAGCTCTGCGCCCCTACCGTTCGTCGGCCCATGACTTCCGGGGGGTTGACTACAGCTGTCGTCAAGCTGACAGTGACGACACGTGTAGTCAAGGGAGTGGTGTCATGCGTGGCAAGACCATCGGGGACCAGGAACTGGCCCTGCTGCAGTACATCGATGAACATGCGCCGGCCAGCGTCGGCGAGGTCGCCAGTGGCTACGGAGAGGTCCGTGGCCTGGCCCGTTCCACCGTGCTGACGATGATGGAGCGGCTGCGGGCGAAGGGGTATCTGCAGCGCCGGCAGCAGGACGGCGTCTACCGCTACCAAGCCACCCGTGGCCCGCAGAGCGTGCTGCAGGGCGCCGTGGCCCAGTTCGTCGACAACACCCTGCAGGGCTCGGTGTCGCCGTTCGTGGCCTATCTGTCGCAGCGGCAGCAGGTCAGCGACAACGAGCTGGCCGAGCTGGAAGCGCTGGTCGCCCAACTCCAATCGCGTCGCCACGAGGGCTGAGCCATGGACACCACGATGCTGATCCCGATGCTGGAACGGTTGGGCTGGACGAGCCTGCAGACCGTGCTGCTGGTGGCCCTGGTGTACGGCCTGTGCCGCGCGCTGCCGTCGCTGCCGGCGGCGACCCGCTGCCGCCTGTGGTGGCTGGTCTCGCTGCAGGCCGTGCTCGGCCTGTTCTGGAGCCAGCCGTTGCAGCTGGCCTGGCTGCCGGCGCCGCAGGCGGTGGCGATGAGCGCGACCGATGTGGCCGCCGACATGGTCTACCCGCTGGCCCCGGAGGCCTCGGCACAGTTGCTGGCCGCAATGCCGATGCCGGCGCCGGACGTGCCGGCAGTGGCGTGGTGGGCCGTTGCACTGGCTGCGCTGTGGGCATCCGGCGTGCTGCTGATGGCGCTGCGCACCTTCGGTGAGTGGCGCCGCTGCCGCGCACTGCTGGCTGCGGCCTATCCCTGCGGGGACCAGGCGCTGGTGCAGGCCCTGCAGCTGGCTTCCGATGCACATGGTGTGCGGCCTGCGCCGCGGTTGTGGATGAGCACGCAGGTGGACGCACCGCAGCTGGTCGGTCCGTTCCGCCCGGTGCTGCTGTTGCCGGCTGGCGACAATGCCCTGCAGGGCGACGCGCTGGACCTGGCCCTGACCCACGAACTGCAGCACCTGCAGCGGCGGGACCTGCAGTGGGGCCTGCTGCCTGCGCTGGCCCAGCACCTGTTCTTCTTCCATCCGCTGCTGCGCCTGTCGGTGCGTGAATATGCGCAAGCGCGCGAAGAAGCGGTGGACGCAGCGGTGGTGGGCCAGCACGCTGCCAGCCGCCAGGCCTATGGCCGACTGTTGCTGCAGCTGGGGGTGGCACCGCAGCCGCACCTGGGCGTGGCCAGTGCCGCACCGGATGCCACCAGCCTCAAGCGTCGCCTGCTCTCGTTGCAGCCACGCCGTGCCTGCCCCCGCATCCTGGCGATGGCGTTGACGGCGGCCGTGGTATTGGTGGGTGTGGCGCCGATGCGGCTGGTCGCTGCGCCGGTACCGCCGGCACCGCCCGCGCCACCGGCGGCACCCAAGGTCGTGGCGCCACCACCGCCGAAGGCTCCCAAGGCTCCGGCCGCACCGCCCTCCGCTGCGGGCGTGCCGGCGGCCCCGGCCGCGCCTGCAGCACCGGCCGCGCCGGCCGAACCCGCTGACGCGACCGGGCCCGACGATGCCGATGTGGCCGAAGTCGACGATGCCACGGGCATGGCCGAAGACGATGAAGGCGCGACGTCGGCCGCCACCTCCATCACCACCTACGGTCGCCTCGACCTGGGCAGGTCGCCCCGGGAGGCCTTCGTTCTGGTTGATGGTGATTCGACCTTCGCCAACGGCGGCATGGATGACGTGACGGTGGCCCGCAGGCAGCTCGGCAAGGGCCCGGCGTTGTGGTTCCGCCAGGGCGACAGGCGCTACGTGGTGCGTGACCCGATGCTGATCCAGACCCTGCAGCGTGCCTACAGCGGTGCCGTAGAGCTGGGCCGCCAGCAGAGCGAACTGGGCCGCCAGCAAAGCGTGCTGGGTCGCCAGCAGGGCGAACTCGGCAGGCAGATGGGTGAAATGGGCCGCCTGCAGGGCGAGGAATCGCGCCGCATCGCACTGATCGCCGCCGAGGCCGCGCGCAGTGCGATGGCCGCGCATGACATCAACCGCGAGGCGGCGGCAGAAGCGGCAAAGGCGGCGCGGGGCGCGACCCACGATGCGGCCGTTGCCCGCGAGGCTGCACGTGACGCCGCCGCACAGGCACGTCGTGCGATGCGGGACGTGGACAACGAAACCGCGCGGGCCAGCCACACCCGCGACATGCAGCGCCTGGCCAGCCAGCAGTCCGAACTGGCCAGCCGCCAGGCAGCGCTTGGCAGCCAGCAGGCCGCGTTGGGCGAGCGCCAGGCACGCGTGCATGCGCAGGCATCGCAGCAGGCGCAGCAGGTGATCGCACGCGCCCTGGCCAGTGGCAAGGCCGAGCGACTCTGATCGGTAGTGCCGGCCGCTGGCCGGCAATGTGGGGTGCCGGCCAGCGGCCGGCACTACCCTGGGCCGATCAACCGCAGCTGGCGCGTTCGATGCGGTTCTGCGCATCCACCTGCACGGTCACGCGGTCCTGGCGGAAGTCCATGGTCACCGCCATGCCCGGCTTGACCACCCGTGCACCGCGCGCGCCGCTGGCGGCCACCAGCTTCTTGATGGTGGCTTCGTCAGCCGTCTTGCCGGTGAAGGCCTCGAGCGCCTCCGGCTTGCATTCGTGCGCGGCGTCGGCCACGGGTGCTGGCGCTGGCGCGGCATCGAGGGCGGTGCTGCTGCCGGCGTGGCTGCAGGCGGCCAGTGGCAGGATGGCAAGCAGGGCAAGCGGATTGAGGCGCATCGTCGGGCTCCAGGCGTGGATGGTGGCGGCAGTGTCACCGCAACCACCGTCAGGGCATGTCAACGCGGCCCCGTGTCATTACTGCGCGACCAGCGCCAGCGTCTCGCGCTCGCGCTGTTCCTCGCGCACCAGCCGCTGCAGCAGCAGGGCAAGGGTCACCACGTCCTGGTGGTTGTGGTCGGCCACCCGGCGCAGGTTCACCGCATCGCCGCCGCGCAGGAAGCGCAGCCATGCACCGGGTGCTTCCGAGCCGGGCAGGTCGTCCTCGCGCACCACGCGCAGCAGCTGGCGTTCGATGGTGGACAGCTTGCAGTTCTCCCAGCTGCCGCGATAGCGACGGCGCGTGGGGTAGAGCAGGTCGACATGGTCCAGTGCGGTGATCGGGTCCGGCTGCCGGGCCAGCCGGTAGCGCGCCTTCAGCAGCGGCGCATCGTAGCTGCGGCCGTTGTAGCTGCAGAACACGGTGGACGGTTGCAGCCAGCGGGCAAAGGTGGCCAGCATCGCGTCCTCGGCGGCCATGGTGGCCATCAGCAACTGGCGGATGCGCAGGCCCTCGCCACGCTGCGGGCACACATGCCAGTCGGCTGCGCCGATCATGAAGGCACGGGTGCCGGTGCCGCCGGCCAGCCCGGTGGTCTCGGTGTCGAAGAACAGCAGATCGCGTGCAGCCACGTGCTGGTCTTCGCGCTTGGCGAAGGCCAGCGACAGCGGCGCGGTTGGGATCGGCTGAGGTTGCAGCGATTCGATCAGGAACAGACCCGGCGCGATCTCCTCGCCCGGCAGCTGGCGATCCTGCGCGCTGGCACGTGCCGGCGTGGCGCCGCTCCGCGTGCGCAGGCCGAGCAGGCGATGCAGGCTGCCCACTTCCGGCCGCCGAAGTGGGGCCGGCGTGGGTGCCGATGTGGCCGCTGCAGCACCCGTGGGCTTGTGGCGGATCTCCTGCTCGACCCAGGCGAACACCGAACGCTCGGCCGGTGGTTGCCGCGCATCGTTGGCGGCCGGTGGTGCCGGTGGCGCAGGGGCAACGTCCGGCGCCGCCGGCGTGGCCGCTTCAGGGTCGCCGGCCTGCTTCCGCAGCAGGCGCAGCTTGTCCAGGCTCAGGCTCACGGGGCCAGCAGCTCCATCGGGTCGCGCGCGGTCACCACCACGTCGGGGACGTGCCGGCAGGCCTCGGCATCGAACAGGTCCAGCACACGCAGCGCCAGCGCACGCGGCGAGGTTTCGTCCTCTTCCTGTGCGGCCAGCACCGGGCCGACACAGGCCGGGCAACCGGCCTTGCAGTCGCAGCGCTGCACCAGCTCGCGCGCGCGTTTCACCAGCTCGGCCTGGCGTTGCCACAACGGCTCGCTGAGGCCGACGCCACCGGGGAAGTTGTCATACAGATACACAGTGGGCACGAATTCCTGCAGCAGTTCGACAACGCCAGGATCACCCTCGCTGCCGCGCAACTGGCCACGGCCGCTCTGGTCGGCGATCGCAAACCAGGAACCATCGCCGTTGCCGACCGACTTCTGCAGGTCGCGCGCATCGGCCATCACCGCCACGGTGGCGACGATGTGCAGCGCATACGCCGCACCGAGGAAGCCATCGAGCGCATCCTGCCTGCTGGCGAACGCGCGCAGCAGCAGTGCCTGCGGCAGCTGCCACCACACTGCGGTGGTGTGCAGTTCCTGGTCGGGCAGGTTCACCGGGCCGTAGCCGATGTTTTCGTGGGTGTAGTAGCGGATCTTCTTGTAGCCGGCCACGCGCCGCACCACGTGCACTTCGCCATGGTGCGAATCACCGCGCCCGGCCACGCCACCATCGAAGCGGTCCAGCACCTTGAGCCTGGTGAAGTCGATGCTGTCGGTGTAGTAATCCACATGCGTGCGGGTGACGTAGGCCTTGCGGCCCTCCCAGTCGAGCGTCTCCACCTGGTAGGGCGTGGACTGCACCATGTGGATGGCGCCTTCGTACAGGGTGAGTGCGGCGGCGGAATAATCGACCTCGGCGATGATCTGCTGGCGGCCGTCGCTGCGGTCGACCACCACGAAGTTGCCGTCGGCCACCGCGCGCAGGCTCACCGCGTTGGCTGGATAGCTGTCGGCGATCCATTCCCAGCGCTCGCCTTCGCGGTGGATGACTTCGGTTTCGGCCAGCGCTTCCAGAAACACTTCCGGATCGATCGGGCCGAAGCCGTCGCCGACCCGGAACGGCAGTTCAAAGGCCGCGCAGCGAATGTGGTCGAACAGGATCAGCGGCTGGTCTGGCGCAATGCGCGCATGTTCGGGCGAGGCTTCGGCGAAGAAGTCCGGATGCCGCACCACGTACTGGTCCAGCGGCTGCGAACTGGCCACCATCACCCCCAGCGCGGGCTGCTGGCGGCGACCGGCACGGCCGAAACGCTGCCAGGTGGCGGCCACGCTGCCGGGGTAGCCATTGAGGATGACCACGTCCAGGCTGCCGATATCCACGCCCAGCTCCAGCGCCGAGGTGCTGACGATGCCGTCGATGTTGCCGGCGCGCATCGCACGCTCGGTCTCGCGGCGTTCGGTGGGCAGATAACCGCCGCGGTAGGCGCGGATGCGCGGCGGCTTGCGCGGGTCGTGGTCGAAGATGTCCTTCAGGTACTTGGTCAGCACTTCGACCATCAACCGGGTCTGCGCGAACACCAGGGTCTTCAGCCCGGACTTGATCGCGATGCGGGCGATGCGGTTGCTCTGCGAGCGCGCCGAGGCACGCAGGCCCAGGTCGGGGTTGATCACCGGCGGGTTCCACAGCAGTACCTGCTTCGGCCCGGTGGGCGCGCCGGATTCGGTGACGGCGCTGACCGGTGCCTCGATCAACGCCTCGGCATGCGCCTGCGGGTTGCCGATGGTGGCCGAGCACAGGATGAACTGCGGTTGCACGCCGTAGAACGCGCAGATGCGCTTGAGCCGGCGCAGCACGTTGGTGACGTGGCTGCCGAACACGCCGCGGTAGGTGTGTACTTCGTCGATGACGATGTAGCGCAGGTTCTCGAAGAACTGCGCCCACTTGGTGTGATGCGGCAGGATCGCCTGGTGCAGCATGTCCGGGTTGGACACCACGATGTCGCCATGCAGGCGGATCGCCTGCCGCGCATCGCCGGGGGTGTCGCCGTCGAAGGTGAAGGCCTTGACGCCGAGGTCGCCGGCACGATTGAGTTCCAGCAGCTCGGCCACCTGGTCCTGGGCCAGCGCCTTGGTCGGGAACAGGTACAGCGCCTTGGCCTTGTCCTGCATGGCCGCGCTGACCACCGGCAGCGTGTAGCACAGCGACTTGCCGCTGGCGGTGGGGGTGACGATGGCCACGTGCTCGCCGCGCTGGCTGGCCTCCCAGGCTTCGGCCTGGTGGCTGTAGAGCTGCTCGATGCCACGGGCCTTCAGTGCAGCGGCCAGCGCCGGTGGTACCGAGTCGGGAACGGGCGCGTAGCGGCCTTCACGGCCGGGAATGGCGAAGCTGCCGGTGATGCGGTCCTGGTAGCGGCGCTGCAGGCGCGCACTGAGCAGGGCGCCGTCGCGGGCGGGCAGGCCATCGCGGGTGGCGAGCTTCTGCTCGGCATCGGCGGTGCGCTTGGCGAGTTCGTAGGCCATGGAAGAGGAAGCGGGAACGGATTGCGAGGGGTCACATGGCACCACATCCATGTCTCAGGATGTGAGACACCAGCATGGGAACGCGTGAACCGTTCAGTGCCACGGGTCGGGACGCTGCGCGATGTTTGCGTCAAGCGCGCGACGGCGGAGCATGAACTGCACGGTGCAGACGACGACCTGCACCGCGTGCCAGCCCGATGCCAGCACTGCGAGCACCCCCCAGCCATGGGCAGCCGCCCATGCAGGATCCTGGCGGGGCGGCGGTATTCCGCCAGCGCCGAACACGAGCACGCACAGGAGCAGGCCCAGCCATGCCAGATGCCACGACCCTCCTGTGGGCGGATAGCGCCGTCGGTCGCTGGCCAGGCACCATGCCGTCCCTGCGCCCAGCACCCATCCATCACAGGCGCGCACTTCCAGCACCATCGAGCGTCCGCGGGAGAATGCCGCAGCGTGCTCCCATTCCGCTGGAAGCTGCACACGGCGGTCATTGCCGAGCAACCACACCCGCGAAGTCTGGGCAATGCGCTGGTAAGCGCGCAGGCGTCCGCGAACCTGCAGTACGCGCTGAGCCGTCGCGGGGCTGTTGCGGCGAGGGAGTGCCAGCCAGGCCGCCAGCCCGGCGATGGCGAGCAACGGCATGGCCAGCAGCCCTGGGGCGCCAGCGGCCGCCCATGACGCCAGTGCGGCAATCACCAGCGGGGAAGGGCGCAGGCCGGGTCCCCGTCGCATCGAAACTTCTTCGGGCGTCTCCAGGCGCTCGCCACAGACGCGGCTGGTGGCTGCATCCGGCCGTGCAGCAGCGATAGTGAAGCCGTTGAGACATACCACCACGGCCGCGCGTTTGCCCAACACCACTTCGGCTTCATTGTCTTCCGCGAGGTAGGGCCACGCCTGCTTTGGCACCAGTGCGGGAACGCCACCCAGCAGGCCTTCACCGACCGGGAAGCTGTTCCGGCACGCACCGCCGGTGAATGCTCCACGCAGCCGCTTTATCTGGTCGTCATGGTCGCAGCCGGCCAATGCGCGCAACGGTGCCAGTGCCCTGTGTTCGTCCGCGCCCAGCGTACGCAGCGTGCTGCTCCGGCGCAGCGAAGCCATGCCTGCGTGGACACGTGATGTCCATTCGGCAACGGCCGCGATGACCATCAGGGGCACGATTGCCAAACCAACCAGTACTGCTGCGCGCGACATCAGCAGGCGACCGGCTGCCGTGGCGGGATTGTGGAGGGAGCTGTCATGAGGGAGCGCCGTACCGGGAGAACGGCAGGATGCCGTCCCCGCCCCCCGGGGGGAATGAAGTTCATTGCAAACTTCGGTGTCCCGGCCGCGCAGCGATGATGCGCGACACAGCCTGAATGCCCCCGCCGTTGCCAACGAAATCTGAAGCCGGCATCCGTATGCTTGAGCGCTGGACGCAACCAACAGGGTGGATGGCTGTGGCACGACGTGGAACGCAGGGAGCACTCCTGGCCGGCATGCTGCTGGCCGGCATCGCACAGGCGCAGCAGGCCGCGCCGGTGGCGGTGCCCGATCCTGCACCCGTTCCCCCTGCAGATGCGCCGCCCGCCCCCACCGCACCGATCTCCACCACCTTGCCGCAGGACAACGTCACCACCCTCGGCGAAGTGCGTGCGCTCAAGCCCGATGACGAGCCGCTGGACCTGTACCGCTTCAAGAACCCGGTGAAGTTCGGCGATAACCGCTTCAGCCGCGACTGGAGCGAACCGCCATCGCCGGAGCAGGTCAGCATGGGCGGTGGCTACATCATGATGGGCGTGGTCAAGGGTGTGCTGGCGGCAGCCAAAGGCATCAACAAACTTACCGGCGGGCCGGACCAGATCCAGGCGGCCGTGGCGCGGCCACCGCCAGAGCTCAGTGCCGAACAGCAGCAGCGCGCGCTGCGGTTCTCACAGGAGCAGGATGCCGGCGACACAGCGCCAGTAAAGTAGGCCGGTATATCCTGCGGGCTCCCCCACCGGTAATGCTGTCATGTCCCTGCGTTCATTCTGCCTGCTGGCCGCGTTGCTGCCGGCCTCCGCCTTCGCGTCCGATATCGCCGATGGCGGCGCCTGCCGCAACGGCGCATTCCCCTCCGAGCAGAGCGGGTTCGCGCTGGCGCGCGTGGTCGACGCCCCGCGCCTGTACCTGCTCGGCGACATGGATGGCTGCCCCGCCAAGGGCGAACCGGCCTGCCGCCAGCGCAGCTATGTGGTCAACGGCGATACGGTGGTGACCGGTCGCGACCTGGGCCGTTACCGCTGCGCGTTCTTCCCGAACAAGGTGGGCGGCAGCGCCGGCTGGGTCGACCGCAGCAGGCTGCAACCGTTGCCGGTGGCCGTGCCCACGCTGCAGGACTGGACGGGCCACTGGAAAGATGGCGACAACGGCCTGCGCATCACCGTGCAGGGTGGACAACTGCATGTGGATGGCGACGCTTACTGGCCCTCGGCCAACCCCACGCCGGAACAGCGCCCGTATGGGCCGAACCTGGGCCAGGTGGAAGCGCGTGCCATACCGCAGGGTGCCGATGTCGAGTTCGCCGAGGACACGTGCCGGGTGCGTGTGCACTCGCTGGGTGAGGTGCTGATCGTGGCCGACAACAGCGAATGCGGTGGCATGAACGTGCGCTTCAATGGCGTGTACCGGCGCGCGGGAACGCGTTGACCCCGCCGAAAGACGCCGCCAAGGTTGGCGTCCATCAGGGCAACCGGCCAGTAGATCCGCGCCATGCGTGGATGCCGCCCGCGATCCCATCGTCGCGGTCAGCGCCGCCGCTCCAACCACCACAGCAGCGATGCGCACAGCACAAACGCCAGCCACCACGGCCAGCGCGATCCCGGCACGGGTTGCATCACCGACGCGGTTGCCGGGGAGCTGCCCGCCAGCGCTCGCGTGGTTGCATCGATCATTGCCTGCCGATGCAGCGCGGGCGCGTCCTTCGGGTCGAATGCATAGCGCCAGACGGCAGCGTCACCGTGCTGCAGGCGCTGCCAACCCGCCTCGCGCGGCCACCAGCCCGCGCAACGCAGGTCTGACGTCGCGCCATCGACGATCAGCGGCGTGCCTTCGCCGCGTGCGTTGAAGGCCTGCAGTGGTGCCTGCACACCGCACAGCGCCTGCCGTTCGCCCGCCCAGCTGATCGGCTGTGGCGACCACAGCGCCTCACCGCTGCCCTGCGCCCGCGCCAGCGTGGCAACCACGCCGCTCCACAGTTCGCCGTGGCGGTCATCGCGGCCGGCCAGCACCCAGCGCCAGCTGTCGGTGATGGGCAGCAGGCCGATGCGGCCTTTGCCGGCAGCGCGCCAGCCACCGACAGCCTTGCCGGTGCGATCGTGCAGCAGCGCGTTGCTGCCAGGTACCTGCAGCGCCAGTGCTTCCAGTGTGGGCAGCGCGGCGTCGTGCGAACTGCGGTCTGCCTCCACGCTGTAGCCGGTCGGCAGCGTACCCGCGGCGAGCGGGCCACGTCGTGCGGCGAGGACCGCGCTCTCGCCGTCACCGGGAAGTTCGAGGACCTGGCTGCTGCCATCACCCCGCAGCGGCAGGCCCAGATCGTGCAGGCGCTGGCGCGCGCTGGCCGAAGGGGCGCCCGCACTGCGTACCAGCACGCCCAGTCCCTCGCGCAGCGCCTGCCGCACAGCGGCCAGCTGGGCGGCATTCAATGCCGCCAGGCTGCGCTCGTCCAGCAGCAGCAGATCGCTGCGCGCCAGCGACGCCGCGTCCAGCGGCAAGGCGCCGTCGCCGACGCTCAGGCCGGCACCGGTATCGGCCTGCACCTGCACGCGGATGCCGGCATCGGCTGCCCAGCGGCGCAGGTACTTCAGTTCGGGACCCGGCGCGCTGGCACGCACCTGCAGGCGCAGCGGCGCCGCCGGCAGGGTCTGCTGCGGCACCGGCACGCTGTCCACCACATGGCCGTCGGCATCGAGCAGGCGCAGCTGGAACACGCTGCGGCCTTCGGCCCGGGCGATGCCACTGAGCTGCACGCGGCCGTCGTCGGCCACCTCCGCGCGATCGACCACGCTGCCGGCGGGGTCGAGCAGTTCCGCCTTTGCCCTGGCAACGCCGCGCGCCTGCGCCCATACCTCGAAGCGTGCGCCGGGCGCACTGTCGGCCGGTGGCTGCAAGGCGACCCAGCCGCGCGGCGGTGCCGCCGGCTGCCAACGTACGTCGCGTGGCAGTACCGCATCGCGATCGCGTGCGACCAGGCCGGCACCGACCAGGGTGAGCGTGGAGGCCGGATGCTGCCGCAGCGCGGTGGCCAGGTCGGGTACGCGCTTTGCGCCGGGCACATCGGCAGCTTCCGGCAACAGCCACAGCGAACCTGCGCTGGCCGGGAACGCGCCGGCCTTGCCGGCATCGATTCCCAGCACAACCAGCCCGGCTGCGGGTTGCTGGCGGGTGGGCGGCACCAGGCAGAAATACAGCAGCGTGGCGACGATGACCTGCAGCCCGATCACCCCCCAGCGGCGGCCACGGTGCGCGGTGTTGCCGCGCGACTGGCGAACGCTGGCGATCGCCACGATCACAGCGAGTGCCAAGGCGATCCACAGGTTCAGGCCGGACGGGTTCATGGCTGCGCCTCCAGCGCGTCCAGGTAGCGCTGGCCCATCGCATCGGCGGCACTGCGCCGCATCGCCTGCGGCAGTGGACGCTGCAGCGCCCGCCACAACTGAGCGCGCAGGCGCTGGCGGCAGTCGCGGCAACCGGGCTCGATGCGCAGCTGCTCGATGGCGGCAGCCAGATCCAGCGCATCGGGCAGGTAGGCGGCATTGCGCTGCTGCCAGGCAGCGAGTGCGTCGAGGTCGGGCGCGCTGGTGTCATCACCGAGGCGCTGCCAGGCTTCGATGATGGCCCGGTCGGTCGGCGTGCGTGCGGCCAGCGGCAGTTCGCGACTGGCCAGTCCGGTGCGATCGCCGCCCAGCCGACGGCCTTCATCGATCGGCGGCAGCTCCGGCCCCACCCGCGCCAGATAGATGCGTTCGGCCTGCTGCACCTGCTTGATGAACCCCAGTGCCTTGTAGGCGAACGGCAGCGCCTGCTCCGGACGGCCCTGGCGCAGCTCGCCTTCGGCCGACCACATCTGGTCCAGCGCGGCCTTCAGCGTGGCCCGGGTCTGCGGGTCGAGCAGGGTCGCGGCCTCGGCATGGTCATGGGTATGACCGTATTCGGAGAGCACATCGGTGGCGCTGCCGAACACCGGTGGGGCATCGGCATTGGACGCTTTGCCGCCGTGATCGTGGCCATGCTCATCGTGTGCTCCGGCCTCGACGCCATGGTCGTGCTCGTGCTCGTCGTCGCGGTTGCCTGCAGCTGGCGCATCGCTGGTGGGCAGGTCGCTGGTCGGCGGCGGCTTCGGTGCGCCTTCGCTTTCCTCACCCAGGAACTGGCCGTAGCGCAGACGCAGGATGCGCTGGTCGACACCGATCGCATCGCTGCGCTTCACGAAGTCCTCGGCGGCGAGGCTGCGCCGCTGCCGGATCAGCGCCTCGGCATCGATGATGATCTGCCGCTGGCTGCGGAAGTAGGCCGGCAGCGTCTTCTTGATGCGGCCTTCCAGCTCGGCACCGAGCGCGACTTCGGTGCTGGGCAGGCGCAGGATCACACTGCTGCTGCGCCCGGCCTGCGGCGTCGGCGCATGGTTGTCGCGCACCTCCAGCTGGGCGATGACATCGCTGCCGGGCTGCGCGCCCAGCGCAGCCAGGTCGAGGGTGTGCGCGAATCGCCGTGCAGTCGCTTCGCCGCTACCGGTGAGGCCGACACTGCGGCGAGCGAAGGTGATGTTCTCGCCGCTGCCTTGGGTAATGGTGATCGACAGCGTTGCCTGCGTGGCCACGGCGTAGTCATCGCTGGCTTCGAACCGCAGCGACCACTGGCGCTGCCCGGGCGTGCCCAGCACCAGGCTGGTGGCGGGCTCCAGCACGCGCACGCTGGGCGCACGATCAGCGACCACATCCAGGCGATGCAGGCGGGTTTGGGCCAGTGCAGGTTCGCTCACCACGCGGTACAGCACAGGCACGCGCGCCACATCCTGCGCCAGCCACTGCCCATCCTGCTCGCTCAGCGGCAGCCGGCGGCCGTCGTGGAATTGAAGCCATGCCTTGTCCGGCGCGCGATCGAAGCGCAACGACCACGACAGCCGGCTGTCGGCGGCGACCTTGGCATCCAGCGCGTTCTGGGTGCGCGTGGCCTGGCCGGTATAGGCCGGTGCGTTGATTCGCAGGCGGGTGGACTGAAGGTGCAGCGGCCCGGCGGCAGCCGTGCTGACAGGCGCCGATGTGCGGGCCGACGCGGAGCCGGGGCCGGAACGTGGCCAGCCGAATGCCAGCGCAGTGATCGCCAGGCCTGCGACCCAGCTCAGGGCCAACGCCTTGCGCGGCCAGCGCGGACGCAGGTCCGGTGTCCCGCGCTCCAGCGTCGCCAGCACATGCGCGCGCTGGCGGTGCTGCAGCGGATTGAGCGTGGCGGCATCGGCGAACAGCAGGTCGGCACTGTCCTCGCTGGCACCACTGGCATCGAGGTGGCGCTGCAACCATTGCGGGTCCAGCTGGCGGGCACGTGCCGTGGCGAGCGCTGCGCAGGCGAGCAGGCTGACCGTGCCGACCACGCAGGCGATATCGAAGCCCACCAGGCGCAGCGCCAGCGTCGTCGCGGCCAGCGCCCACGGCAGGCCCAGCAGCAGGGTGGTGAGTGCACGGCGACGGCGTGCGCGCTGCCAGGCGTGCTGCAGGGTGTTCATGTGGCCACCCTGCGCCGGCGACTGCTGGCCATCCAGCGCTCCAGTGCGAACAGCAGCACGATGGCCAGCAGCAACCACATGGTTGGCTCACGCGCTGGAGGCGCTATGGCGGGCAGGGCGGCCCGGCGTGGTGCCTGGTCCTGTGCATCGCCGCGGCGCGGTGACGCTGGCGGTTGCAGCGCCAGCTGCAGGGCACGCGGCAACTGCGGGTCGCGCAGCGCAGCGTTGCCTGAGGCATCCCAGTCGCCGGGCAGTGACAGCAGGACACCGTGGCCGATGCGCTGCTGCCACAGCAGTGGCGTGCCGTCGGCGTTGCGCAGCAGGATGCCGGCGTCGCCAGCAGGCTTGCCGGCGCTCACTGCACGACCGCCGTCGCGCAGCCATGCCTGCCAGCTTGCCGGCAGTGCATCGCTGCGGCTCCATACGCCGATCTCGCCGCGTTCGGGCAGGGCACCGGCCGACAGAGGAGAGAGCGGCGCCGGCATGCCCCACGCGCGCTGCAGTGCGTTCACCCAGTGCTGGGCGGCGGCCGGCGCGCCGCTGTGCACGCGCAGGCGCGGCACCGTCGCGGCACTCGGTTGCGGAGTGGCCGGTACCGGTTGCGGCCGCCACTGCACTTCGCGCGACAGCTGCAGGCGGGCGCCGTCCAGACCGGGCAGGGGATCGGGAACGTGCACGGTCAACGCGGTGCCCGTGGGCAGCTGTGCGTCCAGCTCGCGCAGCAGGCTGGGCAGCGATGCGCTGGACGCAGGTGGTGCGTGATCGATAGCGGGGAAGCCGGGTGCCAGCCAGTGCCAGTTGCCCGCTTCGGCACTCCCGCGCAGTGCGGCGGCGTCCAATCCGGGAGCCACTACCGTCCACGCGGTGGGGACGGGAGCGGGGCCGGTCAATGCAGGGCGTGCCAGCAGCAAGGCCAATGCAGCCAGCAGCAACAGGCGCATCAGCAGCAACGGCCAGTCATCGAAGCGGATGCGCTGGCGCGGACGGATCTGTGCGCGCAGCCAGCGCAGCGCGGCGAAATCCAGCGGCGTGTACGGATGGCGCCGGGCCAGGTGGATCAGCAGCGGCAGCAAGCCTGCAGCGAGCGCGGTCAGGCCCAACGGGAACAGCAGGGTCATGCACCGCCCCCACGACCGAACAGCGCCTGCAGTGCCTGGTCCAGCGGCTGGTCGAGCCAGCCGGTGGCACTGGCGATGCCACTGGCCTGCAGGCGCGACCGCAATGCGTTGCGTGCGTCAGCGAAGCGCTGCAGGTAGTCGGTGCGGATCGCCGCGCCATCGCCCAGCAGTTCCTCGCCGGTCTCCGGATCGCGGAAGCGATGGCCTGCGTCGAACGGGAAGTCGCGCTCGTCGGCGGTCAGGATCTGCAGCAGTGCCACTTCACGGCGTGCGCTGGCCAGTTGCTCCAGCAGCACGATGCAGGCCGCGTCGAAGCCATCACCAATCGCCAGCAGCAGGTCGCCCGGGCGCACGCGCTCCCACAGCGGGCGCAGTCGATCAGCCGCAGGCCAGGCGCCGCGTGCCTGCAGGGCATGCAGCTGCAGATGCACGCGGTCACGCTGGCGTGCGCCGTTCGCTGCCGGCACCAACTGCAGTCCATCGCCATTGATCGCCAGCAGGCCGAAACGGTCGCCCTGCTGCAGGGCCAGTTCCACCAGGCAGACGGCCACGCCGCGCATGTGATCCAGGCGCGTGCGCTGCGGTGCCGCGCGATCGGCCTGGCCGGCCGAGGCGGTGGCATCGAGCAGCAGCCAGACCGTGATCGGGCTTTCGCGTTCGGATTCGCGCACGAAGAAGCGGTCCGAGCGTGCATACAGCTTCCAGTCGATCTGGCGCAGCTCATCGCCTGGTTCGTAGGCACGGTACTGGGCGAATTCGAGGCCGGCACCGCGGCTGCGGCTGGCGTGCTGGCCGATGCCACTGGCGCCGCTGGCCAGGCGTGGCCGCAGCCGCAGCAGGCGCAGGCGCGCACGCAGTTCCGGCGGCAACGTCAGGGCGGCAGCTGCGTTCACGTGTGGCTCAACCCGGGAACGGCACGGCCTGCAGCAGCGCGGCAACCACGTCGTCGGCACGCTTCTGCTCGGCCTCGGCGGCAAACGACAGCAGCAGGCGATGGCGCATCACCGGTGCGGCCAGCGCCTGCACATCCTCGCGGGTGGCGGCGAAGCGGCCCTGCAGCAATGCGCGCGCTTTTGCCGCGAGCACCAGCGACTGCCCGGCGCGCGGGCCGGCGCCCCACTTCACCCATTGGTTGATCGCTGCCGGGGCGCCGTCGCCAGGCCGGCTGGCGCGCACCAGGCGGGTGATCCAGGCCAGCACGTCGGGGCTGGCATGCACCTGGCGTACGGCGGCCTGCAGGGCGATCATCGCCTCGGCATCCATCACCTTCGGCACCGCGTCGGTGGCACCGCCGGTGGTCTGTTCCAGGATCCGCCGCTCCTCGTCTTCGCTGGGGTAATCCACCAGCACGTGCAGCAGGAAGCGGTCCAGCTGCGCCTCCGGCAGCGGGTAGGTGCCGGCCTGCTCGATCGGGTTCTGCGTGGCCAGCACGAAGAACGGCGCGGGCAGTGCGTAGGTGCTACCGGCGTAGCTGACGGTGCGTTCCTGCATTGCCTCCAGCAGTGCGGCCTGGGTCTTGGGCGGGGTGCGGTTGAGTTCGTCGGCCAGCAGCAGGTGGGTGAAGATCGGGCCCTGCTGGAAGCGGAAATGGCGATGGCCGGTGCCGTGGTCTTCCTCCAGCAGCTCGGTGCCGAGAATGTCGCTGGGCATCAGGTCGGGGGTGAACTGCACGCGCCGGAACTGCAGTTCCAATGCCTGGCCGAGCGACCGTACCAACAGGGTCTTGCCGAGCCCGGGCGCACCTTCCAGCAGGCAGTGGCCGCCGGCCAGCAGACCGATCAGCAGCTGCTCGACCACCGTGTGCTGGCCCACCACCGCGCGTGCGAGCGCGGCGCGCAGTTCATCCAGGCGCGGCAGCAGGGAATCGAGGTCGGAGGCGTTCATGGGCGTGCAGGTCCTGTCAATTGTTCAGCGCGTACATCACGATGTTGACGCCAAAGCGGGTATTGTCTTCGGCCAGGAAGCGCTTGTTGCGCCAGTCGTAGTCCCACTCGCAGCCATAGTCCTTGTTGCTGTAGAGCAGGCCCAGCCGACCATCGACCTCGATGCCTTTCAGATAGTCGTGCACCAGGTCGTCGCCCCAGCCGTTGAGTTCGAAGCTGGTGGCGGGCGGACCGTCCGGGAAGCGGAAGAAACTGCGGTACAGCGCGTGGCTGTTGGGCAGTTTCTGCAATGCCTTGGGGCCGAACAGCCGGCCCATCTGTGCCTCGAACGAAGTGGCGAACAGGCCGTCGATGTCATGGTTGCAGTCGTCGACGAAGACGAAGCCGCCATTGCGCACGTAGCGCACGAAGTTCTGCCGTTCGGCGGCGTTGAACTCCACCAGCGTGTGCCCGGCCAGGTAGCAGAACGGCGCTTCCAGCATGCGGGGGTCGGCCAGGGCGACCACGTGTTCCTGCGGGTCCACCCGCAGCGAGGTGTAGTCGATCAGCGAGGTGATCAGGTTGGATGGCATGCGCGCGTCCACGTCCCAGTCACCGGAGTCGTACTGCAGGCGGGTGAACCAGAAGTCGTAGCGCGAACTGCGCGGGCCTGCCTGTGCCCAGGCCGGCAGCGCCGCCGCCGAAGCGGCAGCGGCCAACCAGCGCAGGCAGGCCCGGCGATCCATCAGACCGCGTCGGACAGCGAGGTGAAGGTGAAATCGCGCAGCTTCATCGGCGGGATCATCATCACGAAGCTGGATTCATCACCGGCCACACGCACCGGCTTGCCCAGCTCTTCGATGTTGTTGAGCATGATCACCGGCGACTCGTTGAAGCGGAAGTTCTTCACCGGGTGCTTGATCTGGCCGTTCTCGATATAGAAGGTGCCGTCGCGGGTCAGGCCGGTCAGCAGCACGGTCTGCGGATCGACCATGCGGATGTACCAGGTACGCGTGACCAGGATGCCCTTCTGGGTGCCGCGCACCAGCTCGGCGGTGCTCTTGTCGCCACCGCTCATCAGCAGGTTGCCCGGCGAGGCCTTGGCGGTCTTGCCCTGCTTCTGCGCCCAGAAGCGCGAGTAGTCCAGGTTGGCGATCCTGCCGTTCTCGATGATCGCCATGCGCTCGCGCGGCAGGCCCTCGTTGTCCCACGGCAGCACCGGCGCCTCCGGATGCCACGGGTCGGCGATCATGGTCACGCGCGGGTCGTAGACCTGCTCGCCCAGCTTGTTGCCGCCGCCCTTCTTCGACAGGAAGCTGCGGCCTTCATCGGCCGAGCGTGCACTGAAGAAGTTCATCATGAAGCTGATCAGGCCCGCCGCCGCGGCCGGCTCCAGGATCACCGTGTACTTGCCCGGTTCCAGCGCCTTGGCTTCGGCCGACTCGGTGGCCTTGCGCATGGCGATGCGGATGTCCTGGTCGGCCTTGAAGTCGGCAGCATCCTTCAGGTTGCGGCCGACCCAGCCCGAACCGCGGCCATCTTCGGTACGCACGGTGCAGGTGTAGTCGAAGTTGGTGGTGCGCTGGTAAGCGAAGTTGCCGTTGCTGTTGGCGGTGGCCTGGAAGCCCTGGCCGTCCTCCAGGAAGCCGGCGGCGATCAGGCCGTGGCCGCGGCACGGGGCGATCGAATCGGCAGCGACCTTGGCACGGAAGGCTGGATCGATCGCGGCGGTGGATTCGCTGAAGGTCGGGCTGGCGCGGTAGCTCTGCTTGCCGATGGCCGGCATGAACTCCGGGTTCTCCGGGGCCAGGCGGGCCAGGTCTTCGGCACGGCGTACCACGCGTTCCAGCGCGGCGTCGTCGAACTCGTTGATCGAGGCGGTGCCCACGCGCTTGCCGAAGGCGACGGTGACCGCCAGCTCGGTGTTGTCGACGATGCCGCTGGTGGAGACATTGTTCAGCGCGAAACGGATGTTGCCGCTGATCGCACCGGCCAGCACGGCGGTGCACTCGTCGGCCTTGGACAGGGCGATGACCTTGTCGAGGATGGCCTTGGCCTGGGCTTCGGTGAAGATACTCATGTGTAAGGGCTCCTGACCGGTCAGCCGAGGCTGCGTGCGGTGTTGATGACGTTGATGCCGTTGAAGCGCGCGGTGGACGAGCCGTGCGAGACCGCCGAGACCTGGCCCGGCTGGCCCTTGCCGTCGAAGAACGAGCCGCCCAGGCGGTAGTCGCGCTCGTCGGCCACGGCGGTACAGGCGTTCCAGAATTCCGGCGTGCGGATCTGGTAGGCCACGTCTTCCAGCATGCGGGTGATCTGGCCGTTCTTGATCTCGTAGAACAGCTGGCCGCCGAACTGCGCGTTGTAGCGCTGCTGGTCGATCGAGAACGAACCATCACCGATGATGTAGATGCCGTTCTCCACGTCCTTGATCAGGTCCGGCACGCTCAGCGGCTTCTTGCCCGGTGCCATCGACACGTTGGCCATGCGCTGGAACTGCACGCTGGACCACGAGTCGGCATAGCAGCAGCCGTCGGACTCGGTCTTGCCGAGGATGTGGGCCTGGTCGCGGATGGTCTGGTAGTCCACCAGCTTGCCGTTGCTGATCAGGTCCCAGCGCTTGCACTTCACGCCTTCATCGTCGTATGCCACGGCGCCGAGGCTGCCCGGCTGGGTCTTGTCGGCGAAGATGTTGACCAGCTCGCTGCCGTACTGGAAACGCTGTTCGCGCTTGTCCAGGGTGGCGAAGCTGGTGCCGGCGTAGTTGGCTTCGTAGCCGAGCACGCGGTCCAGTTCCAGCGGGTGGCCGATCGACTCGTGGATGGTCAGCCAGGTGTGCGACGGATCGAGCACCAGGTCGTACTTGCCCGGCTTCACCGACGGTGCCTTCAGCTTTTCCTGCGCCTGCCGGGCGGCGGCGATGGCGTCTTCCTTCATGTCGTAGGAAGAACTGTAGTTGACCACGCCATTGGGGCTGACCACCTTGCCCGCGGCGGCACCGTCCAGGTACTCGTAGCCCAGGCCCATCGGCGAGGACAGGCCCGAACGGGTGCGGAACTTGCCGCTGGCCTTGTCGATGGCGGTGACCGTCATCGGCGCCCAGATGCGATGCACGTCCTGGTCGATGTAGGAGCCGTCGGTGGAGGCGAAGTACTTCTGCTCGTTGACCAGGAACAGCATCGAGTTGACGAAGCTGGCACCGGCGCCCATTGCGGCGGCGTTGACGTCCAGCAGCAGGCCGACCTTGTCCTTGATCGGCACCTCCATCGCATTCTTGCGGATCGGCGTGCGCCAGCTCACCTCACCCACGCCCGGCGCCTTGGCCAGCTGCACCGGCGCGGTCTGCACGCCGGCGTTGGCCTTGGCGATCGCGGCCGCCTGCTGCGCTGCCTTGGCCACGTCGGCGGTGCCCAGCGCGTTGGTGGCGGCAAAGCCCCACGCACCATTGACGATCACGCGGATGCCGACGCCGGTGGACTCGGTGTTCACCACGTTCTGCACCTTGTCCTCGCGGGTGATCACGAACTGCCGCAGGTAGCGGCCGATGCGCACGTCGCAGTAGGTGGCACCGGCCTGGCGGGCGGCGGCCAGCGCCGCATCGGCCAGGCGCTTCTTCAGCCCCAGGTCCAGCGTGCTCTGCAGCTGCTCGGCGGCGATCACCTTGCCGAAGAAGGAGGGCACGATCAGCCCGCCCGCGGTAAGCCCGGTCAGGGCCAGGAAGTCACGTCTTTGCAAGGCTGCTCTCCATGTCGAAGGATGGGTGGCTCAAGCGCCGAGACTGCGCGCGGTGTTGATGATGTTGATGCCGTTGAAGCGGGTGGTGGACGAACCGTGCGAGACCGCCGAGACCTGTCCGGGCTGGCCCTTGCCATCGAAGAACGAACCGCCCAGGCGGAAGTCGCGTTCATCGCAGATGGCGGTGCAGGCGTTCCAGAATTCCGGCGTGCGGATCTGGTAGGCCGCATCCTCAACCATGCCGGCGATCTTTCCGTCCTTGATCTGGTAGTACAGCTGGCCGCCGAACTGCGCGTTGTAGCGCTGCTGGTCGATCGAATACGAACCGCGGCCGTGGATGTAGATGCCGTTCTCCACGTCCTTGATCATGTCCTCGACGCTGAGCGGTTGCTTGCCCGGCGCCAGCGAGACATTGGCCATGCGCTGGAACTGCACGCTGGACCAGGAATCGGCATAGCTGCAGCCATGCGATGCATCGCGGCCGAGGATGTGGGCTTCATCGCGGGTGGCCTGGTAGTCGACCAGGATGCCGTCGCGCACCAGGTCCCAGCGCTGTGTCTTTACGCCTTCGTCGTCGTAGCCGACCGCACCGAGGCTGCCGGGCTGGGTCTTGTCGGCGAAGAAGGTGACGATGTCGCTGCCCCAGCGGAAACCCGCATCGCGCTTGTCCAGCGTGGCGAAGCTGGTACCGGCGTAGTTGGCTTCGTAGCCGAGCACGCGGTCCAGCTCCAGCGGGTGGCCGACGTTCTCGTGAATGGTCAGGAACAGGTTGGACGGGTCCAGCACCAGGTCATACTTGCCGGGCTTCACCGACGGCGCCTTCAGTTTCTCGCGTGCGTGGCGGGCGGCCGCAATGGCGTCCTCGACCGGGTCGTAGGAATCGCGGTAGGCAGTGATGCCGCCGGGCAGCTGCACCTTGCCGCGCGCATCGCCATCGAGGAACTCATAGCCCATGCCCATCGGCGAGGACAGGCCGGCGCGGGTGCGGAATTTGCCGCTGGCCTTGTCGATGGCGGTGGCGGTGAACGGCAACCAGATGCGGTGGATGTCCTGGTCGATGAACGAGCCGTCGCTGGAGGCGAAGTACTTCTGTTCGTTGACCAGGAACAGGGAGGAATTGATGTAGTCGGCGCCCGCATCCAGCGCAGCGGCATTGAGGGCCAGCAGCAGCTCGACCTTGTCCTGGATCGGCACCGCCATCGCGTTCCTGCGGACGGGCGTCTGCCAGCGCACTTCACCGACGGACGGCGTGGGTGCCAGTTGCACCGGGCGGGTCTGGATGCTGGCGTTGGCGCGGGCGATTGCCGCCGCCTGCTCGACTGCCGCGCGCACGGCGGCCTCGGTCTGCTGATGGGTTGCAGCAAAGCCCCAGGCACCGTTGACGATCACCCGCACGCCCACGCCGGACGATTCTCGGTTGGTCACATTGCCGACCTGGTGCTCGCGGGTGATCACCGACTGGTTGAGGTAGCGGCCGATGCGCACATCGCAGTAGCTGGCCTTGGCCGAGCGTGCGGTGGCCAGCGCGACCTCGGCCAAGCGCCGGCGCTGGGCGGTATCGACCGGCGCCAGCAGCTGCTCGGCGGCGATGGCACGGGAATGCGGCAGCAGCAGGCCGGCCAGGCCCAGACCGGAAAAAGCCAGGAACTCACGTCGTTGCACAGCGTTTCTCTCTCTCGCTTGCGTGCGGTCGGCAACGCGCCGGACCGATCACGTCAACTCCTCGACTTTCGCCAGCGCGGTGCAACCGGGCAAGTGACTGCAGTCATGGTTGGGGAGGGTTTCGGCAGGGCTGCGCCCTGCAACTGCTCAATGCAGCGGCAACGGCAACGGCCAAAGCCAGAGCCAGAGCGGCATTCCGTGGGTGGGCGGGGCGGTGTCGGATTGCGGGGACGCCGTGAATCCGTCCATGGAGGCTTGGCAGCCGCATCCATGCGGCTGACACCCCGCAATCCGACACCGCCCCACCTCTGACAGATTCCTGCGGCTGTTGGTAGGTGTCGACCTTGGTCGACACATCTGTCAGGTATCGAAATGAATCCGGGGTCAGATCCGTTTTCCTGTGGAAAACGGATCTGACCCCAAGAGCACTTCCGACAGATGGCGGAAATCTGTCGAAGGCGGGGTGGGTCCGGTTGCGGGGGCGTGAGCGCCATGGATGGCGCGACCGAGCCTACAGGGACGTATTTACGGCGTCCCCCGCAATCGGACCCACCCCGCCAACCCACAGGAAGTCCGCTTTTGACGTTGCTTCGGCCTTTGCCGTTGCTCCTGCGGGTGCAGGGCTGCAAGCCCTGCAGGCACCCCCTCGTGCACAATGGGGCCGACCCCGCCTGGACACCGTCCTGATGTCGAGCAAGCCGCATTCAGAAGCCTGCGAGCGCAACCGCGAACCCATCGCCACCGCACTCGACCCGTGGATGGGCGACCGCCATCGGGTGCTGGAGATCGGCAGTGGTACCGGCCAGCACGCAGCCTTCTTCGCCGAGCGCTGGCCGTGGCTGCGCTGGCAGCCCAGCGACCATCCGGACCATCTGCCCGGCATCGAGGCCTGGCGCGCCGAGGCTGCGCTGCTGAACCTGCTGCCGCCGGTGGCGCTGCAGGTGGAACTGCCACCGGCGCCTGGGCTCAGCCTGCCACAGGGCAGTACGTTCGACGCCGCGTTCAGCGCCAACACCCTGCACATCATGGGCTGGCAGCACGTGCAGGCCTTGTTCGGCGCGCTGCCGCCGCTGCTGCGTCACGGCGCGCTGCTGGCGGTGTACGGCCCGTTCAACTACGGCGGCCGCTACACCAGCGACAGCAATGCGCAGTTCGATGCGTGGCTGAAGGCGCGCGATCCACGCAGCGGCATCCGCGATAGCGAAGCGGTGCAGGCGCTGGCCGCCGACCACGGATTCACCCGCCTGGGGGATGTGGCGATGCCGGCCAACAATCGCCTGCTGCTGTGGCGGCTGGGGTGAACCGCCGGTAGTGCCGGCCGCTGGCCGGCAAACAAGTGCCAGGATGGAAGCCGGCCAGCGGCCGGCACTCCCTTCAAGCCACCTGCACGATATGCAGCGCCTTCGGGTTGCGCCACTGCGCCAGCAACGCCGTTTCACGTGCCTTGGCCTGTTCGAGGTGGGCTTCCTTGACATGGCCGAAGCCGCGGATGTGCTCGGGAATACTGGCGATCTCCACCGCCAGCGACAGACGGTCATCCTCCAGCCCGTCCAGCAGCACCTGCACCGTCGCCTCGTAATCAGCAATCAGCTTGCGCTCCATGCGGCGCTCCCCGGTGCGTCCGAACACATCGAAGCGGCCGCCACGCAGGAACTTCAGCTTCGCCAACAGACCGAAGGCCTTGAACATCCACGGGCCGTATTCCTTCTTCAGCAGCCGGCCCTGCTCGTCCTTCTTCGCAAACAGCGGCGGTGCCAGATGGAAGCGAAGCTGGTAGTCGCCCTCGAACTGCTGCTGCAGGCGGCGCTGGAAGTCGCCGCTGGTGTACAGGCGCGCCACTTCGTACTCGTCCTTGTAGGCCATCAGCTTGAACAGGTAGCGCGCCACGGTCTCGGTCAGCGCAGTGGAACCGCCGATGCGGTCGGCTTCGGTGGCGCGCACGCGCGCTACCAGGTCACGGTAGCGCTTGGCGTAGGCGGCATCCTGGTACTCGACCAGGAACGCGGCGCGGCGCTCGATCATTTCATCCAGCGAGCGCGACAGGCGTGCGTCGTCCAGCGGCAGGAATGCCACGTCGCCACCGTGCGAGGGTAGGCCACGCAGTTCGCGTTCGTCGCCGGTGTTGCGCGGTGCCGCAGTGGCACCCCATTCATTGCCTTCCCACTCGCCCGGCGGCAGTGGGTGCAGCGGGCCGGGGGTGGACTCGGTATCGGTGTGGCGGTTGTGCACCAGGCCGGCGGCCTGCTGCACGGCCTGCGGGTCGACCACCGCCAGGCGACCCCAGGCGAAGGCCTGCTGGTTCATCGCCACGGCGGCGCCGTTGAGTTCGATGGCGCGCATCAGTGAATCGAACGACAGCGGCACCAGGCCCTGCTGCCAGGCGTAGCCGAGGATGAACAGGTTCGCGGCAATGGCATCGCCCAGCAGCGCGGTGGCCAGCTGGGTGGCATCGAGCAGCAGCGGCTCCTGGCCGCCCAGTGCCACGCGCACGCCGGCGATGATGTCGGCGGCGGGGAACTGCATGTCCGGGCGGGTGGTGAAGGTGCCCGGCATCGCTTCGTAGGTGTTCAGCACCACCTGCGAACGGCCGGCGCGCACCTTCGACAGCGCCCAGTAATCGTTGACCACCACCATGTCGCAGCCCAGCACCAGGTCGGCCTCGCCAGCGGCGATACGCACGGCATGGATGTCCTCAGGGCGACGGGCAATGCGGATATGCGTGGTCACCGCGCCGCCCTTCTGCGCCAGGCCGGTCTGGTCGAGCACGGTCGCACCCTTGCCTTCCAGGTGGCCGGCCATGCCCAGCAGCGCACCGATGGTCACCACGCCGGTACCGCCGACGCCGGTGATCAGGATGTTCCAGGGCTGTTCCAGGCTGCCGCGGAGAGTCGGTGCCGGCAGGTTGTCCAGCAGCGTGGAGGCATCGCGCTTGCTGCCCTTGCGCGGCTGGCCGCCGTGCACGGTGACGAAGCTCGGGCAGAAGCCGTTCACGCAGGAATAGTCCTTGTTGCAGTTGGACTGGTCGATCTCGCGCTTGCGCCCGAACTCGGTTTCCTTCGGCAGCACCGACACGCAGAAGCTCTTCTTGCCGCAGTCGCCGCAACCTTCGCAGACCAGCGAGCTGATCATCACCCGCTTCTGCGGATCTTCCAGCTTGCCGCGCTTGCGGCGACGGCGCTTCTCGGTGGCACAGGTCTGTTCGTAGATCAGGATCGAAACACCCTTCACCTCGCGCAGGCGCTTCTGCACCTCATCCAGTTCGCTGCGGTCGTGGAACTCGACATCGCTGGGGAAGTGTTCGCGCTGGGCGGTCCACTTGCCGATGTTGTCCGACAGCACCACGATGGTGTGGATGCCTTCGGCGCGCATCTGCCGCGCAATGTCCGGCACGCTCAACGGGCCGTCCACCGGCTGTCCGCCGGTCATCGCCACCGCATCGTTGTAGAGGATCTTGTAGGTGATGTTCACCCCGGCAGCCACCGCCTGGCGGATCGCCAGCGAGCCGCTGTGGAAATAGGTACCGTCGCCCAGGTTCTGGAACACGTGCGGGGTATCGGTGAACGGCGCCTGCCCGGCCCAGGTCACGCCTTCGCCGCCCATGTGGGTGAAGGTGTCGGTGCTGCGGTCCATCCAGGTCACCATGTAATGGCAACCGATGCCGGCCAGCGCCCGCGAGCCTTCCGGCACGTTGGTGGAGGTGTTGTGCGGGCAGCCGGAGCAGTAGTGCGGCACGCGCGGGAAGCTGGCGCGCGGCAGGGCCAGCTCGGCTTCCTTTTCCTGCATCCACTGCAGCCGCTGCTCGATTGATGCGTTGTTGAAGAACCTCTGGATGCGGCGGCCGATCACGCCGGCGATGGTGGCCGGGGTCAGCTCGCCGGTGGACGGCAGGATCCATTCGCCGCTCTCGTCGTACTTGCCGACGATGGACGGGCGCTGGCCCCAGCTGGCCGGCCAGTTGAAGAACTGTTCCTTCATCTGGCGCTCGATGAAGGCACGCTTTTCCTCCACCACGATGATGTCTTCCAGGCCCTGCGCGAAGCGCGCGATGCCCTGCGGCTCCAGCGGCCAGGTCATGCCGACCTTGTACACGCGGATGCCGATGTCGGCGCAGGCGGCTTCGTCCAGGCCCAGGTATTCCAGCGCCTGCAGAACGTCCAGGTAGCTCTTGCCGGTGGTGACGATGCCCAGCCGCGCGCGCGGCGCGTCCATCACCACCTTGTCGATGCCGTTGGCGCGGGCGAACGCCTGTGCGGCCTTCACCGCATAGCGGTGCAGGCGCATTTCCTGGTCCAGCGGCGGGTCCGGCCAGCGGATGTTGAGACCGCCCGAAGGCATCTCGAAGTCCTCCGGCAGCACGATGCGGCGCGCCATCGGGTCGACCTCGACCGAGGCCGATGATTCGACTGTCTCGGCGATCGTCTTGAAGCCGACCCAGCGCCCGGTATAGCGGCTCATCGCCCAGCCCAGCAGGCCCATGTCGAGGATGTCCTGCACACCGGCCGGATTCAGTACCGGCATCATCGCGCTGACGAACTCGTCCTCGCTGCCATGCGGCAGGGTCGAGCTGCGGCAGGCATGGTCATCGGCGGCCAGTGCCAGCACCCCGCCGTAGCGCGAGGTGCCAGCGGCATTGGCGTGCTTGAACACGTCGCCGCAGCGGTCCACACCCGGGCCCTTGCCGTACCACATGCCGAACACGCCCTGCACGTTGGCGCCGGGGAACAGGTTTGTCTGCTGGGTGCCCCACACCATGGTGGCGCCCAGGTCCTCGTTCAGGCCGGGGGTGAACTTCACCTTGGCGGCGTCGAGGTGTTTGCGTGCGCGCCACAGCTCCAGGTCGAAGCCGCCCAGCGGGCTGCCACGGTAGCCACTGACGAAGCCGGCGCTGTCGATGCCCTGGTGCGCGTCGCGCAGCCGCTGCATCAGCGGCAGCTTCACCAGCGCCTGCACGCCACTCAGATAGATCCGCCCCTCGTTGCGGGTGTACTTGTGGTCGAGCGTGTAGTCACGGTCGATCAGGTCGGTGGAGGAGGGCGACGTGAGTTGCGCGGTACTGGTCATGGCTGGCCCGGTCAGGATCGGCTGGCACCGGCCGCGTGCAGGCACGCGGCGGGAAAGGCGCGAATTGTAGCAGCGAGGCCCGGCCGCCCCGGCACTCGCGCCGGCGGCCATGCTGGGGTTAGGATCGGGGAGAGAGAGGGAGGCTGCAGTTGCGGCCTGGGGAGAAGGGATGTCAGTTGCAGGAAAGATCCTGGGCAGCATGCTGCTGGTCTCGGGAGCGGCCCCGGTGTGGGCCGCGCCGGCGGTGCCGGCACCACAGGAGTTCTACTTCGACAGCGATGCGGCCGCCGTGCCCATGATCGTGGTCCAGTCCGACGGGGATGCGCTGGTGGCGCAGCTGCTCAAGCAGCGCGAGCGCGGCCGGCGAACCGTGGAGGCCACCGTGCAGCTGGCGTCGGTGGCCATTGCCCAGGGCCGTACCGAACTGGGTGAACAGCTGTATCGCGAAGCGCTGAAGGATGCGCCGGTGCAGGGCAGCTTGGGCCGTGGCGTGCGCTGGAACTACGGGTGGGACCTGCTGCGTCAGGGCCAGCCCGAAGCCGCCCTGGAGCAATGGCAGGCGGCTGCCGGTGGTTCGCTGAGCAAGCCGGGCTGGTTGCCACCGACCTATGCGCTGGCGCTGTGGCGGGCCGGGCGGAAGCAGGAGGCGGTGCAGTGGTATGCCGCCGCAGTGCGTACCGAGCCGACGCAATGGAGCGACAGCAGCCGCTATGCGCAGTTGTTGCCGTTGTGGCGCGACGACGAGCGTGCTTCGCTGGCGGAAGTGCAGCAGGCCTGGGCGGCCGCCCCGCCGGCCTGGCCCTGAGGGAAGGGGGGGCCGGGTTGCACCCGGCACCCGCAGAAGCAAGGGCTGGAGCCAAAGCCAAAGCCAAAGCGGGTTTCCTGAGGGATGGCGGGGCACTGTGGGTTTGCGGGGCCGCCGTAAACCCATCCATGGGGGCTTGGTCGCCGCATCCATGCGGCTCACTGATCTGCCCGGGATAGAAATCGAACTGGGGTCAGATCCGTTTTCCAGAGGAAAACGGATCTGACCCCATGCGCTCAAGAGCGGCCAGCCAACGCGAATCCACCCCGCCCGGCCAAGCGCGGCTTTTGATGTTCACAGCCAACCAGCCGCCACGAGGAGCTGCGCCGTTCGCTGGAAACCCCTCAATCGTCTGCGGAAACCGTCCGCCCCGACGCCCACGCCCGCAGTGCCTCTACCTGTTCGGCCATCAGCACCGACAGCGGTCGGGTCGCGCGGATCTCATTCATCAGCAGTTCGGTGTCCAGCGGCCGGCCTTCGGCGTGCGCTGCATACAGCCCGGCCACGATCGCCTGCTCGATCTCCGCGCCGGAGAAACCATTCGCCGCGGCCGCCAACGCCGGCAGCGCGAAGTCGTCACCATTGAGCTGGCGCCGGCCCAGGTGCAGCCGCAGCAGTTCCACGCGCACCTCCGGCGTGGGCAGGTCAACGAAGAAGATCTCGTCGAAACGGCCCTTGCGCAGCAGTTCGGCCGGCAGCTCGTGCACCTGGTTGGCCGTGGCAACGATGAACACCGGCGCCTTGCGTTCGGCCATCCAGGTCAGCAGGTAGCCGAGTACACGGCGTGATACGCCACCGTCCTCGCCACCACTGGCCAGGCCCTTCTCGATCTCGTCCATCCACAGCACGCAGGGCGCCAGCTGCTCGGCCGAGGCCAGCGCCTGGCGCAGGTTGGCCTCGGTCTCGCCGTGATACTTGTTGTACAGCGCACCCACGTCCAGGCGCAGCAGCGGTACACCGAAGCCGGCGGCGGTGGCTTTGGCCAGCATTGATTTGCCGCAGCCCTGCACGCCCAGCAGCAGCATGCCGCGCGGCGGGTCCAGGCCGGCCGGTGCCGAGCCGGCGATGAAGGCCACCCGGCGCTGGCTGATCCAGCGCTTGAGCCGGTTGGCGCCGGCTACGTCGCCGAAGCGCGCGCTGTCGTGCTCGAAGAACAGGTGGCCGCTGCGGTTGAGCAGCTCGAACTTCAGCCGTGCCAGCTGCGGCAGGTCGTCGTCGCGCAGCGCGCCATCGGCGTAGATCAGCTGGCGGGCGATGCGGCGGGCATCGACCAGGCTCAGGCCCTGCAGGTTCTTCAGGATCTTCTTCACCGCCTCGCTGTCGACCTCGACACGGCGGCCGCCGTGTTCGCGCGCATAGGCGTCGGCCTCCTCGCGCAGCATCTTCAGCAGGGCGTTGGCATCGGGCAGGCGCGGGTTGAAGCGCACCGCCAGTGCTTCCAGCTCGGCCGGCAGCTCGACCTTGGCGCCGATCAGCACCAGCACGTGCGGTTCGCTGTGGCGGCGCTGGATCAGGTCGCGCAGTGCGCGCTGGTGGCTGGCATAGCCCAGGTAGGGGTGGAAATCGAGCAGCAGGTAGACACCGCGCTGGTCGGCCTGGCGGATCATCTGCAGCGCGGCGCTGGCATCGGGCGGGCCGACAGGAGGATCCTCGCGGTCCAGGTCAATGCGGCGCAGGCCCTCGGTGATGGACCAGCGGTGCAGGGCCCGCCACACGTGCATCAGCGTCTGCCGGAACAGTTCGACGATGCGCCCCTCATCCTGGGTCTCGATCACGATCAGGGGGGTATTGGCGCGGATCAGTGCGCTCAGGTCCTGCAGTTCGCTCATGCCGGTTCGATCCTTCGGGGGCGCCACGATAGCAAAGGCGATGGCCACTGGTTCAGCACGGCGCTACCTCCCGTCACCACCGCCGGTGTACGCTCGGGGCACGTACCCGGAAGCGAGGCTGGCATGAAGACGATCCTGGTGGCCGGTTCCAAGGGCGGGGTGGGCAAGACCACCGTCGCCACCCACCTGGCCGCGTACGCGGCATTGCAGGGCAAGGCCACGGTGATCGCCGATGCCGACCCGCAGGGCTCCAGCACCCGCTGGGCACAACGGCGTGCCGGGCTGGAAAGCGCGGTGCTCCCCATCGATGTGTATCGGAAGAAGCAGTGGGCGCAGAAGCTGCCCGACGGTACCGATACCGTCATCATCGATGCACCAGCCGGTGCGCTGGCCGACGATATCCCCCATTTCCTGGACGCGGCCGATGCCGTGGTGGTGCCGGTATTGCCCTCGGCGCTGGATATCGAAGCCATCGTCGGCTTCCTCAACAGCCTGGCCCAGAACCCGCGCGTGCACAGCCGCAAGCTGCCGGTGGGGCTGGTCCTCAACCGCACCAAACCCTGGACGCAGACCTCGCAGCAGGCATTGCAGATGCTGGCCGAATGGCCGTACCCGGTGGTCGCGCAGCTGCGTGACAGCCAGAGCTACGTGGTCATGACCGGCCTGGGCCGCAGCCTGTTCGACTATCGCTCCGCGCAGGTGCGCGAACACCAGGCCGACTGGGAACCGCTGCTGTCCTGGCTCAAGCTTTGATGCCTGCGTCACTTCTCCTGCTGCATCCTCTTCTCCATGGAAACCCGCGATGCGTGAACTGATCCTGCTGCGCCATGCCCATGCCGAACCCGCCGTTTCCGGTCAGGCCGACCTCGACCGGCCGCTGTCGCCGGTAGGGCTGGCCGAAGCTGAAGCCGCCGGCAAGTGGTTGAAGGAAAACAACCTGTTGCCGGACTGCGTGCTGTGCTCGCCGTCGCGACGTACCCGTGAGACCCTGGAAGCGGTGATGACGGCCATCGGCTATGTTGAGAAGCGCCTGGAAGACCGGATCTACGAAGCCACCCCGGGCACCCTGGCGGCGCTGGTGGACGAGCGTCGCGACCTGGACCGGGTGCTGATCGTGGGCCACAACCCGGGCCTGGAGCAGCTGGTGGCCCTGATGACCGACGGCACCAGCAGCGACTACCGTGGCATGCCGCCGGGCGGCGTGGCGGTCCTCGGCTTCCCGCGCGAGGTCTCGATCGAACCGGGCGTGGCCAGCCTGAACGCGTTCTGGTGGCCGTGATCCGATGAGCCAGGCGCGGCGCAGCCGCTTTCTGCTGCCCGCGTTGCTGGCGCTTGGCCCGGCCTGGGCCGCTGTGCCCCCACCAACCCCGTTGCCGCCGGTGTCCGCCGAAGCGCCGCGGGTACTGCGCCTGGATACCCAGCGCTCGCGGATCGGTTTCGAGGTGCGGACCCGTTTCGGCCAGCGCATCGAAGGCGTGTTCCCGCACTTCGAGGGGCGCATCGAGATCCTGTCCGACGGGCGCCACCAGGTGCACCTGAAGATGTTCACCCGTTCGGTGGAGATCCCTGGCAAGGCGCGCTACACCGGCTGGATGCGCGGCGAAGAGTTCTTCGATGCCGGGCGCCATCCGGTGGTCGAGTTCGACTCGCTGCCGTACTGGCCGGAGACGGTGGAACAGGGCGGCGACATCAACGGCCGGCTGACCCTGCGCGGCGTCAGCCACCCCGAGTCGCTGCGGGTCGAGAAGGCGGAGTGCGCCCGACCCGGCTATGATTGCGATGTCGTCAGCCGCGGTACCGTGCAGCGAGGCCGGTATGGAATGGACAGCTGGCAGCTAGCCCTGAGTGACCGAGTGACCTTCGTATTACGTGCGCGCCTGAGCGAGGCGCCGAAACCGTGAACCTCCTGCTGCGTTTACTGGCGCTGGCAACGGTGTTGCTGGGCAGCGGTTGTGCATCGCTTTCGCATGCCGAGCGCGATCGTGCCGAAGCGATCGCCGTGCAGGCGCGCTCGACCGTGGTCGGCTGCCAGCGCGCCGACCGCTGCGCGCAGGACTCACCGCTGCGAGCGCTGGCCGGCCGGGCGTTCACCGAATCCACCCCCGAACAGCCGCGCCACTACGCCACCCTGCTCGACGAGGGCGAAGGTGCGCTGGTGGCGCGCCTGAACCTGCTGCGCAGCGCTACCCGCAGCATCGACCTGCAGACCTACATCTTCGACAAGGACGACAGCGCCCGGCTGGTCATCGACGAGCTGCTGGCTGCATCGCGGCGCGGGGTGAAGGTGCGCGTGCTGATCGACCAGCTCTCGGCGATCTCCGACCTGCAGATCCTCGGCGCGCTGTCCGGCGCGCACCAGAACTTCCAGCTGCGGGTCTACAACCCGACCTTCGGCAAGGCCCGGCTGAACTACTTCGACTATGCCGGCAGCGTGCTGTGCTGCTTCCGCCGCTTCAACCAGCGCATGCACAACAAGCTGCTGGTGATCGACGATGCGATCGGCGTGGTCGGTGGCCGCAACTACCAGGACGACTATTACGACTGGGACCGCGAGTACAACTTCCGCGACCGCGACGTGCTGATCGCCGGCCCGGAGGCGCGGGCGATGGCCGCCAACTTCGATGCCTTCTGGCATGCCAGGCGCAGCGTGCCGGCCGAGCGCCTGAACGATGTCGGCCGCACCCTGCTGCGCGAGGGCGTGCCGACCCTGCCGCCGGCCAGCTTCCGCCGCCCCGAGCGGGTGCAGCGGGTCAGCGCCGAAGCCAATGACATCGACTTCGTCAGCCGTTCCTTCGTCGATACCGCCTTGCCGGTGGCCTCGGTGCGCTATGTCGCCGACCTGCCGCGCAAGCACCGGCGCGAGAAGGCCGATGCGCCACTGGCGGGCCAGCACGTGACCGAGCCGCAGCTGGATGCGCTGATCGC
The DNA here is from genome assembly GCF_059369535.1 of Stenotrophomonas sp. YJH_SMC_122. Lineage (NCBI taxonomy): Bacteria > Pseudomonadati > Pseudomonadota > Gammaproteobacteria > Lysobacterales > Lysobacteraceae > Stenotrophomonas > Stenotrophomonas sp. YJH_SMC_122. The sequence goes on from NZ_JCAFST010000002.1 coordinate 191,260, forward strand.
CGGCGCGCAGGAGGAAGTGATCCTGCAGACCCCGTACCTGGTGCTGTCCAAGCCGGCGCAGAAGCTGTTCCGCGAGCTGCGCAAGCGCCCGCAGCCGCCGCGGGTAGTGGTGTCCAGCAACAGCCTGGCGGCCACCGACAACCCGATCGTGTATGCGCTGTCGTACAAGTACAAGCGGCGCAACATGCGCGAACTGGGCTTCAACATCTTCGAGTACAAGCCGTTCCCGCTGGATGCACCGGTCGACTACCGCAACCTGTTGCCTGATCCGATCGCCGCGCCCGGGGGTGACGACGACGGCGGGCGCAATCCGCTGATCGGCGGCAGCGCCGCGGGCAGCAATGCCGGCGACAGCCGCGATCGCGATGAGCACCCGGCACCCGCCGGCAAGCAGGGGGCGGTGAACCACCCGCGCACCGGCAGTGCCTACCAGAACGCACGCGAGCGCCGCCGCGCGGCCGGCAGCGAGGTCGAGACCCGCCTGCTGCGCACCGAGACCCGGCCCTCCTTCCTGGGCAGCAAGGCGGTCAACAAGCCGTTGCCGGTCACCCGCAAGGGCGCGCGCATGGGCCTGCATGCCAAGTCGCTGGTGGTCGATCGCCGCATCGGCGTGGTCGGCACCCACAACTTCGATCCGCGCAGCGAGAACTACAACACCGAAGGTGCGGTGATCATCGATGACCCGGCCTTCGCCGAGCAGCTGGCCGAGAGCATCCTGCGCGACACCCACCCGCAGAATTCGTGGACGGTGGCGCCGCGGGCCAAGCCGCCGGTGCTGTCCGGGCTCAACTACAGCGTCGGCAAGGCCTCCGAAGCACTGCCGATCCTCGACTTCTGGCCGTGGCGCTATGCCACCGACTACGAGTTCAAGCCCGGCCCGGACTGCCCGCGGCCGCTGCCCCGGCAGGACCCGGACTTCCACCGCTGCTATGTCGCCGTGGGCGATTTCCCCGAGGTCAATGTCGGCCCGAAATGGCTGCTGGTACGCATGCTGACCGCATTCGGCGCCGGCCTCGTTCCCATCCTCTGAAGGTGCCCGCATGACCCTGGTGTTCCGCGAAGCCGTTTCCCTCGAGCAGCTCAACACGCTCAGCCGCAACACCGCGATCGAGTCGCTGGGCATCGTCTTCAGCGCGGCTGGTGATGACTGGCTGCAGGCCACCATGCCGGTGGACGAGCGCACCCGCCAGCCCTACGGCATCCTGCATGGCGGCGCGTCGGTGGTGCTGGCCGAGACCCTGGGCAGCAGCGCCGGCAACCTGTGCGTGGATACTGCCAAACAGATCTGCGTAGGGCTGGAGATCAACGCCAACCATGTACGCGCCGTGCGCTCGGGCACCGTGACCGGCACCGCACGCGCACTGCACGTCGGCCGCAGCACCCAGCTGTGGGAGATCCGCATCGAGGACGAGCAGGGCCGCCTGGTGTGCATCTCGCGGCTGACCCTGGCGGTGGTGGCGGCCGGCCACGGCTGAGCCCCGGACGGCCGGTGACGGCAGCGGAACCCAGCGTTCCCCGCCGATTGCCCCGGTCGATGGGTGTTATGGCCTAAATCGGCTGGCAGCGATGACGGCCCTCCGGTATCGTGCGCGGATGACTTCCCCCACTCCGGCCCCCCGCGGCGGCGTGGCGCGTGTGTGCCGTTACCTGTACCGCGTACCGCTGCTGTTGGTCCACATCATCGTGTTCCTGCCGCTCATCCTGATCGGCATGCTTCGGCCGTGGGGCGAACTGCGCGTGGGCGAGGCGACCCTGGGGGCCAAAGTGGTCAACTGGTGGCAGGGCGGGCTGATGTGGATCTTCGGCTTCCGCCTGGTGCAGATCGGCACGCCGCTGCCCGGCGCCGTGCTGTTCGTCGCCAACCACGTCAGCTGGGTCGACATCTGCATCCTGCACAGCCAGCGCATGATGGGCTTTGTCGCCAAGCGCGAGATCGCCAGCTGGCCGCTGGTCGGCTGGCTGGCCGCGCGTGGCCAGACCATCTTCCACCAGCGCGGCAACACCGAATCGCTCGGTGGCGTGATGCAGGTGATGGCTGACCGCCTGCGCGAAGGCAAGGCGGTGGGCGTGTTCCCGGAAGGGCGCACCCGCGGCGGCCACGAAGTAGGCCCGTTCCATGCCCGCATCTTCCAGGCCGCGGTTGAAACCGGCGTGCCGGTGCAGCCGGTGGCGCTGGTGTACGGGCTCAAGGGCGATGCGCAGACCATTGTCGCGTTCGGCCCCGGTGAGAGCTTCTTCGCCAATTTCCTGCGCCTGCTCGGTGAGCCGGCGCGGCGTGCAGAAGTGCACTTCCTGGCACCGATCGGTGCGCAGGACCTGGAAGGCCGTCGGCGCATCGCGGAGACGTCGCGCGCGCGCATCGTGGCGGCCATGAGCACCGGGTGAGGGTGCGGTGGCCCTGATCCCGCCACCCGTCCTGGACGCCGGCACGCCGACGCTGCACGCGGCTGACTACCAGCCGCCGCGCTGGCTGCGCAACCCGCACCTGCAGTCGATGCTCAGCTCCAGCCGCATGCGCCTGCAGCGCGGCCTGCTGCTGCTGGCCGCGACCGGCGCGATCAGCGAAGAACTGATCCTCGACGGCGGTGATGGCGTGCGCCTGCAAGGCTGGCACAGCCACATCGAAGGCCGCGAACCCAAGGGCATGGCCCTGCTGCTGCACGGCTGGGAAGGCAGCGCCGAATCCAGCTACATGCGCATGGCGGCCGCGCGCATGCTCGAACAGGGCTTCGACGTGGTGCGGCTGAACTTCCGCGACCACGGCAATACCCATCATCTCAACCCCGGCATCTTCCACTCCAACCTGATCGACGAAGTGGTGCATGCCGCGGGCGATATCGCCCAGCGCTGGCCGCAGTTGCCGCTGGTGGCCGCCGGTTACTCGCTGGGCGGCAACTTCGTGCTGCGCCTGGCCCTGCGCGCGCCGGCGGCCGGCGTGCCGCTGCTGCGCGTGGCGTCGGTATGCCCGGTGCTGGACCCAGGCTTGACCATGGAGAACATCGAGAACGGTCCGGCGATGTACGACTGGTACTTCCGCCGCAAGTGGGCCGGTTCGCTGCGGCGCAAGCGCGACCTGTTCCCCGAACTGAGCGACTGCGACGATCGCGTACTGAAACTGGACATCCGCGCGCTGACCGCCTGGCTGGTCGAGCGCCACACCAGTTTCGGTTCGTTGCAGGCCTATTTCGATGGCTACTCGATTGCCGGCGATCGGCTGTCCACATTGCAGGTGCCGGCCGACATCCTGATGGCGCAGGACGACCCGGTGATCCCCTACGCGACCTTCAGCGACTGGCAGCTGCCGCACCAGGCGCACCTGGAAACCGCCAGCTGGGGCGGACACTGTGGCTTCCTGGAAAACTGGCGCGGTGATGGCTTCTCCGAGCGCTGGGTGGCGCAGCGCCTGCAGCGCGTGCTGCAAGGCTGAACCGGCACGGGCGCGCAGGCCGCTACAATGCGGGTTTGCCCTTGAACCGGACCGCCATGCAAGACCAGATCATCCAAGCGTTGCGCCAGAACGAGGCCGACCAGGCCGTGCAGCTGGCCCAGGCATGGACCCACGATGAACCCGGCCAGGCCGCGGCCCACCGCTGGCTGGCGCTTGCGCTGCAGCAGCAGGGCAGGGCCGAGGACGCGATGGACGCCCTGCAGCAGGCGCTGCAGCTGGCCCCGGACGATGCCCAGCTGCACCTGCAGCACGCCGGCCTGCTGCTGGCCCTGCGCCAGTTCGACGGCGCCGGCGAGGCACTGACCCGCACCACCGGGCTGGACCCGAACGCGTTTGCCGCGTACCTGATGCAGGCCCACCTGGCGATCGGCCGCAATGATTTCGACGAAGCACAGCGACTGTCCACCCTGGCTTCGCGCGTCGAACCGGACCACCCGGAACTGCTGACCATCGACGGCATGATCGCGCTGCGCCGCGATGACCCCGATCGCGCGCTGAGGCTGCTGTCGGCCGCCAACCAGGCCCAGCCCAACGACCCCCGCGTGCTCTACGCACTGGGCTTCGCCTACCTGGGCAAGAACATGCTGGCCTTCGCCGAACAGGCATTCCGCCGCGTGCTGGAGCTGAACCCGGCGATCTCCTCGCTGCATGGCCTGGTGGTGCAGCTGGCCATGCGCCAGGGCAACCTGGAAGCCGCCGCCGAAGCCATGCAGGTCGCACTGCAGCAGCAGGGCATGGATACGCCGTCGATGCGCCGCCTGGCTGGCGAACTGGCGCTGCGCAGCGGCCAGCCGCTGCAGGCGCTGGAGCACCTGCTGCCGTTGCTGGAATCGGCGCCCGGCGACCGCGAGGTGCTGCAGCTGCTGCTGATGTCCTGGCAGCGCCTGGGCCGCGAAGACGAAGCACGCGCACGCCTGGATGCCGCCCTGGAGCAGCACCCGCAGCTGCACGACCTGTGGCTGGCGCGCCTGGCGGTGGAGGAGGTCGGCAGTGCCACCGCCGCCGCTACGGTCGAGCGCTGGATGGACGCGATGCCGGGCCACCTGCCGGCGCTGGAAGCGCGCCTGCGGCTGCACGACATGGTGGGCGAACACGCGCAGGCCGAAGCGATCGCCGAGCGTATCGTCAGCCTCGAGCCGGGCCGCGTCAGCGGCGAGACCCGCCTGGTCGAAGGCCTGCTGCAGCGCGATCCGGCGGCCGCCATCGCCCGCGTGCAGGCGCTGATCGGCATGGCGCCGGAAGGCCACCGCGCCGACCTGCGCACCTGGCTGGGCGAGATCCAGGATCGCGCCGGGCAGCACGAAGACGCGCTGCAGACCTGGCTGGCCCTGCAGGCCGACCAGGCCCCGCAGCGCCTGCCGCTGCCGCCGCAGGCCAAGGCACCGCCGAGCTGGCCGGACAAGGGCGAGATCGACGGTGATGCCACTTCCGCGCCGATCTTCCTGTGGGGGGCGCCGGGGTCGGGCGTGGAGCGCGTGGCGACCGGCCTGGCCGCGGCCAGCCCGGTGCTGCGCAGCGACCGCTATACCTCCAACGCACCCGACGACGCGTTCCAGAACTACCACACGCTGCAGGACCTCGCTTCGGGCGTGCTGACGCCGGAGCGGCTGGTGCAGCGCTGGCGCGAACAGCTGCCGTCGCGCGGCGTGCAGGACGACGCGATCATCGACTGGCTGCTGTGGTGGGACAACGCGCTGCTGTGGGCGCTGCGCCCGCAGTTGCCGCAGGGCCGCCTGCTGGTGGTGCTGCGCGACCCGCGCGACATGCTGCTGGACTGGGTGGCCTACGGTGCGGCCGCGCCGCTGGCGATGACCTCGCTGGCCGAAGCCAGCGAATGGCTGGCGCGCGCACTGGCCCAGGTCGCCGCTTTGCACGAGGATGATCTGTACCCGCAGGTGCTGCTGCGCATCGACCAGATCGGCAACGATCCGCAGGCGATGGCCGATCTGCTGGGCCGCCTGTTCGAGCGGCCGATGCCGCCGGCCGCGCAGCTGGGCGCGCCGCGCTTCCCGCCGGGCCACTGGCGCAACTACCGCGACGTGATGAGCGCCGCCTTCGCCAAGCTCACCCCGATCGCGGTGCGCCTGGGTTACCCGGAAGAGTGAGGACACGCCGATGCAACTGAGCAGCCACAGCCTGACCAACGGTGCACCGATCGACCGCGAATTCGCCGCCGGCGATGCCGCGGGCTTCGCACCGGACCGCAATCCGCACTTGGCCTGGAGCGATGTGCCGGAGGGCACCCGTTCGTTCCTGCTGGTATGCGTCGATCCGGACGTGCCGACCGTGCCGGAGACGGTCGGCCGCACCGACATGAGCGTGCCACGCGACCAGCCACGCTGCGATTTCGTGCACTGGGTGATGGCCGATATCCCGGCCTCGGTGCAGGAGATCGCCGCAGGCAGCTGCAGCGACGGCTTCGTGGTGAAGGGCAAGACCACGCCGGCCGGGCCGGCCGGCAGCCGCCAGGGCCTGAACGACTTCACCGGCTGGTTCGCCGGCAACCCGGACATGGCCGGTGACTACCTGGGCTACGACGGCCCCTACCCGCCGTTCAACGACGAGCGCGTGCACCGCTACTTCTTCCGCGTGTTCGCGCTGGACGTGGCGTCGCTGCAGCTGCCGGCACGCTTCACCGCCGCCGACGCCTACCGCGCCATGCACGGCCACGTGCTGGCCGAGGCGGCACTGCACGGCACCTACACGTTGAATCCGGCGCTGGGCTGAGGCGGCATAACGGGTCGTGCCGGCCACTGGCCGGCAACGCCTGTGTGCTGCCGGATCCGCGCATGGCAGCCGGCCAGCGGCCGGCTCTACCCACAACGAAGAAGGGCGGCCTTGCGGCCGCCCTCCACCCATCAGCCGACTGACAGTCGGCTCTGCATCACTTCTCGATGGCCGACTCGACCACCATGTCCAGCACATACGCCTGCGACGGCGCATCGGCCGGCGGATTCTTCACTTCGTAGCGCTTCACGCGCACCACGTTGCGCACGCCGTCTTCATGGGTGTAGCCCTCGATGTTGCCGTAGAAGTTCTCGAACTTGCCCGGCTCACCCTGCTTCAGGCCCTTGTCGTCGAACTTTACTTCGCGCACCTGCAGGCACTGGTAGTCCGGAATCAGCGGGTGCGAGCACTTCTCGGTCTTCGCGGCCACTTCCAGGAACACGGTTTCGCCGGCGCCGCCGTAGCGGGTTTCAGCGGTCGGTTCCGGGTTGAACACCAGCACGTCGCCCTTGGCGTTGGTCAGGGTCAGCTTGCCATCGGCATCCTGCTCGGCCTTCAGTTCGCCCTGCAGGCGGCTCGACACGGCTTCGTCCAGCGCCATCAGCGCCTTGTCGGTGCAGGCCATCATGGTCGAGGCCATCGCACTGACCGTCAGCTTGCCGTAGGCCAGGGTGTAGCCGCCGCCCATGCGGTTGCAGGTGTTGCTGACCGACAGGCGGCCGTCAGCGAAGTCCAGGGTGACCGGCTTGCCTTCGCGGGCGAACAGCGCATCGATGCGCTTGCCGTCGGCGCCGGTGGCCTGCTGCAGCAGCCAGTGCTGGCTCTGCAGGCGCTGCGCATCCAGGTGCGCCAGCGTCTGCTGATCTGCTGCCTTGGCTGCGGCCGGGGCCACGTCGTCGCCGCCGGTGCCGGCCGGGGCCGGGGTCTGGCTGCAGGCGGCCATCAGGGCCAGCGGGAGGAGCAGGGTGAGCTTGCGGTTCATGGTGATTCTCCTTGGGGAACCGTGGGGGAAACGGGGTGGGGCCGGCCATGGGGTTACCGTGCCCCAGTGCTGTTCAGCTGCCGGAGGGCAGCCACAGCAGCAGCGCCGCGCCCAGCGCGATGCGGTAGAGGGCGAAGGCCGTGAACCTGTGCGACTTGATGTAGCCCATCAGCCACTTCACTACGACGAAGCCGGTGATGGCCGCGGCAAGGAAGGCCACGCCCACCTCGGTCCAGTTCTCGCTGCCCAGCTGCCCGTCCCTGGCCAGTTCCAGGAAGGTGTAGGCGCTGGCGGCGAACATGGTGGGAATGCCGACCAGGAACACGAACTCGGCGGCAGCGGCGCGACGGCTCAGGCCCAGCAGCATGGCCAGGAAGATCGCCGAGGCCGAGCGCGAGGTTCCGGGGAACACGCCGGCCACGACCTGTGCCAGGCCCACGCCGATCGCCACTGTCCAGGTCACCTGGTCGCGATCGGGCAGCCGCGCGGTGTAGGCCTCCACCAGCAGCATCCAGACGCCACCGATGATCAGTGCCCAGGCCACCGGGCTGACCGTCTCCGGCAGCGACCAGCCGGCCTTGCGCACCACCAGGCCAACCACGGCGGTAACCAGGAACGCAGCGCCCAGCTTGAACACGTACTCACGGTTCTCGCGCTGGTTGAAGCCGGTGGCCAGCTGCAGCAGGCGCTGGCGGAACACCAGCACCACGGCCACGATCGCGCCGGCCTGGATGACGATGTTGAAGAAGTCCGAGCGGGCACCCAGCCAGTGTTGGGCGATGAGCAGGTGGCCGGTGCTGGAGATCGGCAGGAATTCGGTCAAGCCTTCGAGGATGCCCAGCAGCAGGGCGGAGAGCAGGTCGGACATGGACGGTGCGGGCACGCGCGGCAGGAAGGAAGAAGGTCGAGAGGATAGACGATCCCTGCTGCACCAAACGGGTGCGTCTGTTGGCAAGTGCACCCGTTTGGTGCGCGGGGCAATGCACCGGTACGGGGCGCTCGGCCAAAAATCAATGACTTGCGGCCTTCGAAAAGTTGGCACGGTCATTGCTGTACCTCAGCAGGCATTCATCCCCATCCGAGGTCGTACCGATGTCCGTGGAAAACGTTGAGAAGCTGATCAAGGACAACCAGATCGAGTTCGTCGATCTGCGTTTCGTGGACATGCGTGGCGTCGAGCAGCACGTCACCTTCCCGGTCAGCATCGTCGAACCGTCGCTGTTCGAAGAAGGCAAGATGTTCGACGGCAGCTCGATCGCCGGCTGGAAGGGCATCAACGAATCGGACATGGTGCTGCTGCCGGACCCGTCCAGCGCCTACGTTGATCCGTTCTACGCCGATCCGACCCTGGTGATCAGCTGTGACATCCTCGATCCGGCCACCATGCAGGCCTATGGCCGCTGCCCGCGCGGCATCGCCAAGCGTGCCGAGGCCTACCTGAAGTCCTCCGGCATCGCCGAAACCGCGTTCTTCGGCCCGGAGCCGGAATTCTTCATCTTCGACTCGGTCCGTTTCGCCAACGAAATGGGCAACACCTTCTTCAAGGTCGACTCGGAAGAAGCGGCATGGAACAGCGGCGCCAAGTATGACGGCGCCAACAGCGGCTACCGTCCCGGCGTGAAGGGCGGCTACTTCCCGGTTCCGCCGACCGACACCCTGCACGACCTGCGCGCCGAGATGTGCAAGACCCTGGAACAGGTCGGCATCGAAGTGGAAGTGCAGCACCACGAAGTGGCCACCGCCGGCCAGTGCGAGATCGGCACCAAGTTCAGCACCCTGGTGCAGAAGGCCGACGAGCTGCTGCGCATGAAGTACGTCATCAAGAACGTCGCGCACCGCAACGGCAAGACCGTCACCTTCATGCCCAAGCCGATCGTCGGCGACAACGGCAGCGGCATGCATGTGCACCAGTCGCTGTCCAAGGGCGGCACCAACCTGTTCTCCGGTGACGGCTACGGTGGCCTGAGCCAGCTGGCGCTGTGGTACATCGGCGGCATCTTCAAGCATGCCAAGGCCATCAATGCCTTCGCCAACTCGGGCACCAACAGCTACAAGCGCCTGGTGCCGGGCTTCGAGGCGCCGGTGATGCTGGCCTATTCGGCCCGCAATCGTTCGGCGTCGTGCCGTATTCCGTGGGTCTCCAACCCGAAGGCGCGCCGCATCGAAATGCGCTTCCCGGATCCGATCCAGTCCGGCTACCTGACCTTCACCGCGCTGATGATGGCCGGCCTGGACGGCATCAAGAACCAGATCGACCCGGGTGCACCGAGCGACAAGGACCTGTACGACCTGCCGCCGGAAGAAGAGAAGCTGATCCCGCAGGTCTGCTCCTCGCTGGACCAGGCGCTGGAAGCGCTGGACAAGGACCGCGAGTTCCTGAAGGCCGGCGGCGTGATGAGCGATGACTTCATCGACGGCTACATCGCGCTGAAGATGCAGGAAGTGACCAAGTTCCGCGCGGCCACCCACCCGCTGGAATACCAGCTGTACTACGCCAGCTGACCGGACGCGATGGCGGTGGGTTCCCCCTCCCACCCGCCGCCATCGCTTCCGTTTTCGCGGCTGGGGAGCCGCGGTTGTAGGGGGTCAGATCCGTTTCGCGCCGCGAAAGGGCTCTGACCCCACCCCAGGGGCAAGAGAGAGACCGGATACGCGACCAGGGCCGCCCTCCCTCCCGCGTCGGTCGTGCAAGGAGAGAGGCACGGCCGTCCCGGCCCTGTACGTGTCCGGTGCAACAGCCACGGTCATCACCCTGATGACCTGTGGTTGCCTGATGCCAACGCGCGCTGGCGCGCTGGCCCCATCCACCATCGGGACATGCGCATGAAACTGATCTCCGCCATCATCCGACCGTTCAAGCTCGACGAGGTCCGCGAGGCCCTGTCCGATGCAGGCGTGTCGGGCATCACCGTGACCGAAGTGAAAGGTTTCGGTCGCCAGAAGGGCCACACCGAGCTGTATCGCGGCGCCGAGTACGTCGTCGATTTCCTGCCCAAGATCAAGATCGAAACGGTGGTCACCGACGAGCGTGCCGACGCGGTGATCGAAGCGATCCAGTCGTCGGCAGGCACCGGCAAGATCGGTGACGGCAAGATCTTCGTCACCGCCGTCGAACAGGTCATCCGCATCCGCACCGGCGAAATCGGTGCCGACGCGCTGTAACCCCCTTCCGGAGATTCCCCAATGAAGATGCGCCTTCTCACCGGGTGGCAGGCCCGGTTCCACCTGGTGTGCCTGTTGATGCTGCTCAGCGCGCTGGCCGCAGGTGCGTGGCCGGGCAGCGCCCATGCCCAGGCACAGGTGTCGCCGCTGCCGAGCGAAACCGTTGCGGTCGAGCCGCTGCACGATCCGGCCGCCAGCGCCGCTGCGCCGGCCGTGGCCGAAGCGGCCGCCGCCTATGATCGTGGCGACGTCGCCTGGATGCTCACCTCCACGTTGCTGGTGCTGCTGATGGTGGTGCCGGGCCTGGCCCTGTTCTACGGCGGACTGGTGCGTTCGAAGAATGTGCTGTCGGTGCTCAGCCAGATCCTGGTGGTGTTCTCGCTGGTGCTGCTGCTGTGGGTGTCCTACGGCTACAGCGCGGTGTTCAGCGCGGGCAATCCATTCTTCGGTTCGTTCACCGAATTCGCCTTCCTCAAGGGCTTCACGCCCGACTCGGTGGGCAACACGCCGATCAAGGGCCTGCCGGACTACCTGTTCGTCGCCTTCCAGTCGACCTTCGCCGGCATCACCACCGCGCTGATCGTCGGCGCTTTCGCCGAGCGCATCAAGTTCCGCGCGGTGCTGCTGTTCTCGGCGCTGTGGTTCACCCTCAGCTACATCCCGATGGCACACATCGTCTGGGGCGGCGGCTACCTGGGTGAACTGGGCGCGATCGACTTCGCCGGTGGCACCGTGGTCCACATCAACGCGGGCGTGGCCGGCCTGGTTGGCGCGTGGTTCGTCGGCAAGCGCCTGGGCTACGGCCAGACCGCGCTGAAGCCGCACAACGTACCGTTTACCTACATCGGCGCCATGCTGCTGTGGGTGGGCTGGTTCGGCTTCAATGCCGGTTCCGCCGCTGCGGCCGATACGGTGGCCTCGCTGGCCTTCCTCAATACCGTGCTGGCCACCGCCGCCGCCGTGCTCGGCTGGACCCTGGTGGAAGCGATCGGCAAGGGCAAGCCGTCGGCACTGGGTGCGGCGTCGGGTGCGGTGGCCGGCCTGGTCGGCATCACCCCGGCCTGTGGCACCGTCGGGCCGCTTGGCGCGATCGTGATCGGCTTCGTCGCCGGCGTGGTCTGCGTGTGGGGCGTGACCGGTCTCAAGCGCCTGCTGAAAGTGGACGACACTGCCGACGTGTTCGGTGTGCATGGTGTCGGCGGCATCGTCGGCGCGATCCTCACCGGCGTGTTCAGTGCACAGTCGCTGGGCGGTACCAAGGCCGATCTGGATATTGCCCACCAGGTGTGGGTGCAGGTGGTCAGCGTCGGCCTGACCGTACTGTGGTCGGCGGTGGTGACCGCGGTCATCCTGCTGGTGGTCAAGGTCGTGGTCGGCCTGCGCGTGACCGAAGAGGCCGAACGCACCGGCCTGGATGTGACTTCGCACGGCGAGTCTGCCTACGAGGCCTGAGGTAGCGGCGTACTGACGTGGTCGGTGCCGACCGTTGGTCGGCACCCTGGTATGCATCATCAAGCGCAATCGCGCACAATCAGGCCATGCAACCGATCCGCACCACTGTGATGCTCTCGGCCTGCCTGCTGCTGGCCGCCTGCGCTTTCACGCCACGAGAGACCCACAACCCGCTCGCCACGTGGGTGCCGTCACCCAACCAGAACGCGCGCACGCCGGTCATCATCGTCATCCACCACACCGAGCAGAAATCGGTGCAGCAGAGCCTGCATACGCTGCGCACCGCCAACAGCGGTGGACCGGTCAGTGCGCATTACCTGATCGGTAGCGATGGCCATCGCTACCAGCTGGTGGCCGACGAGCGCCGCGCCTGGCATGCAGGCGCCGGGCGCTGGGGCACCATCACCGATCTCAACTCAACCTCGATCGGCATCGAGCTGGACAACGATGGCCGCAGCCCGTTCAGTGCGGCGCAGATCGAATCACTGATCCTGCTGCTGCGCGACCTCACCACCCGCCTGAACATCCCACCGCGCCAGGTGATTGGCCACGCCGATCTGGCGCCGACGCGCAAGCAGGATCCGAGCCGCTTCTTCCCCTGGCAGCAGTTGGCCGAGGCCGGCTTCGGCGTCTGGCCGCGCGCGGCCGACGGCGCGGCACCGGAGGGTTTCGACGCGTGGAATGCGCTGGCGCGCTTCGGTTACCCGCTCGACAACCGCGAGGCCACCGTCGCCGCGTTCCATCGCCGCTTCCGTGGCCGCGACGACCTGTCGAAGACACTGGATGCCGAGGACGCGCGCATCCTGCATTCGTTGCTGCTGCAGATACCGTGACCCCGCGCATGAACGCTTGACCCCGCGCTGGGTTGCCGCCCAGCGGCCGGCACTCCACCATGGCGGCATGATCGATTCCGCTACCTTCTTCAAGCGCAAGCACTGGACCCTGTTGGCAGCGGCGGTGCTCGCCGGTTGCGCCACCACCGCTCCCCGCACGGGCTCCGAAGCGCCGACGCCGACCTCGCCGCCGGCGGCCACCTACGCCAAGGTCGACTGGAAAGCCCTGCCAGCGGTCTCCGACAGCGATCTGCAGGCCGGCTTCGTGGCTTGGCGCAGCAGCTGCGCCCGCCTGAGAAACGACGCGGTCTGGGCCAAACCCTGCGCCACCGCCGCCGCGGTATCAGACAAGGACCCGGCCGCGATCCGCCAGTTCCTGCAGCGCGACCTCGATGCCTACGCGCTGCGTGCCGGTGGCCATCAGGCCGACGGGTTGATTACCGGCTACTACGAGCCGATCTACCCCGGCAGCCTGACCCGCACCGACAAGGCGACGGTACCGGTGTACGGCACGCCCGATGATCTGATCGTGGTGCAGCTGGACAGCCTCTACCCGGAACTGAAGGGCAAGCGCCTGCGCGGGCGCGTCGAAGGCAAGGTGCTCAAGCCCTATGACGATGCCGGCACCATCGCCAGCAAGGGCGCCAAGGCGCCGGTACTGGCCTGGCTGACCGACCCGATGGACCTGCAGCTGCTGCAGATCCAGGGGTCCGGCCGCGTGCGCCTGGGCGACGGCACGCAGATTCGGCTGGCCTACGCAGAGCAGAACGGACACCCCTACCGCGCCATCGGTCGCTGGCTGGTCGACCAGGGCCAGCTGAAGAAGGAAGACGTCACCATGGACGCGATCCGCAGCTGGGCCCGGGCCAATCCCGCGCGGGTGCCTGAGCTGCTGCGCAGCAACCCCAGCTACGTGTTCTTCGTGCGCAACCCGGACAGCCTGGAGGGCCCGCGCGGTTCGCTGAACGTGCCGCTCACCGCCGGCTACAGCGTGGCGGTTGATCGTACCGTGGTGCCACTGGGCAGCCTGCTGTGGCTGTCCACCACGCGCCCGGACGGCAGCCCGGTGGTGCGCCCGGTGGCCGCGCAGGACACCGGCGGCGCCATTGCCGGCGAAGTGCGCGCCGACCTGTACTGGGGCAGCGGCGATGCCGCCGGCAAGCTGGCTGGCGACATGAAGCAGAAGGGCAACATCTGGATGCTGTGGCCGAAGGGCGTGCCCCTGCCGAACTGAAGCAGCAGGGGTCGGATCCCTTTCCAAAGGGAAGGGCTCTGACCCCGGATGCCTGATAATGGCGCCATTCCGTACTTTCCGGCCGCGCCTGCGGCCAGGGCTCCTGCAATGACCTACGCAAAGCACAACGCAAGATCCGGCGCGAAATCCGCCGCAAAGAAGTACTACAAGCACTGGGCCGAATCGGGCCTGGGCAAGGGCAACGTGCTGATGGAAGCGCGCGGCGAGAAGATCGTGCGGCAGGTGGAAATCTACGGCACCAAGATGGTCTGGGCCGACGAGCATGCCCACAGCGACGACCGCTTCCTGCTGGCCGACCAGCCGGTGTCGTTCCTGGATTTCGACGAGGACGACGAAATCTCCGCGCGCGAATTCGAAAGCGCCTGGAAGAAGGCCCGGGAAGCCACCGGTTACCCGGTGTAATCCCCCCGGCACCCGCCCTTGCAGCGCCGAGCCTTGCTCGACGCTGCAAAAGCGGGCGTGTGAAATGTTATATGATTACATTTCACCGTAACCGCCCCTTCCCATGAAGACTCCCACCCTGGTGGCCGCCCTCGCGGCCGCACCGTTCGCCCCTGAAGCACTCGCACAGTCTGCCGACGCCGCGCTCACCCTCGGCAAGGTGCAGGTACATCAGCACGGCGAAGGCCAGCTCAGCGCGCACCAGGTGTTGACCTCGGTGGACGTGCTGGGTGCAGACCAGATCGAAAGCCGCAACGTCTCGCACAGCTGGGAACTGCTCGGGCAGATGCCCGGCATCCAGCTCACCGAAACCCGGCAGGGCGCCGAATCGGGCAAGGTCAGCTTCCGCGCCTTCAACGGCGAGGGCTACCTCAACGCCATCAAGACGCTGATCGACGGCATCCCCAGCAACGTCAACAGCGGCAACCAGCGCTTCATCGACATGCTGTTTCCGCTGGACATCAGCTACATCGAAGTGGTGCGTGGTACCAACGACCCGCGCTACGGCCTGCACAACATCGGCGGCAACGTGAACTTCGGCACGCGCCAGGGCGGCAGCTACACCGATGCGCGGCTGGCCTACGGCAGCTATAACACCCGCGATGCGCAGCTGGCAGTCGGCCGTGAAGCCAATGGCTTCGCGCAGAACTATTTCGTCGGCACCCAGGCCAGCGACGGCTACCGCGACCACGACACCTCGAAGAAATATTCGCTGGGCGGCAAGTGGTTCTACGGCTCGCTGGACGACGGCCTGCGCGTGGGACTGACCGCGCGCGCGTACCACCACGAAGCCGACGAACCCGGCTTCATGACCGCCGACGAGCTGCGCACGCATCGCCGTGGCAGCGACCTGCGCAACGGCAACGATGGCGATGACCGCGACATGCGCCAGATCGCCGTGCACCTCGACCTGAAGCTGTCCGACGCGCTCACCTTCGGCACGCGGCTGTACTACAACCGCTATGAAGACGACCGCCGCGTGACCTTCAGCGACCTGCCCACCGGCAACCTGCCGCGCCAGCGCCGCGTGTGGGACGAGCGGCAGCATGGCCTGCTCAGCACGCTGACCTGGCAGGCCAGCCCCACGCTTACTGTCGAGGGCGGCCTGAACTACGAGCAGCAGGACAACGGCTACCTCCGCGAGCGCTACGCCTACGCCGAACCCACTGATTTCGGCCAGCCCCCGGCGCGGGTGCAGAACAACGATCGCCACAGCTTCGACAACTGGGGTGGCTACGTACAGGCCATCTACCAGCCGGTCGAGGCCTGGAAGATCGTGCCGGCCTACCGCGTCGACCGTTTCAGTGGCCGCACGCACCTGATGAACGGCATCACCGCTCGGCTGCAGGGTTACGGCAGCATCGGCCAGCCCAAGCTGAGCATCATCCACAGCCTGGGCCAGACCACTCACGTCTACGCGAACTGGGGCCGCACCTTCCAGGTGCTGACCGGGTCTACCGCACCGGCCTACCTCACCCCGGGACAGGCACCGATGCAGCCGTCCACCAACACCGGCATGGAGCTGGGCCTGAAATTCCAGCCGTTTGCCGGCAGCCAGGCACGCCTCGCGGTGTGGCAGCAGGACGCGGAAAACGAGGTGTCCAACATGCCGGCCACCGGCACCACGGTCACCCTGGGCAAGACCCGCCGGCGCGGCGTGGATGCGCAGCTGAGCCTGCAGCTGGGCGACGACTGGACGGTATGGGCGTCGCACGCCTACCAGGAAGCGAAGATCACCCGCGACGACCGCGATGCCAGCATTTCCCTGCAGGGCCGGGAAGTGGCCGCCACCCCGCGCCACATCAGCAATCTGGGCGTGGACTACCGCGCCACGGATGCGCTGCGGCTGGGCCTGCAGGCGCGTGCACAGGGCGATTACTACCTGGAAGAGCGCAACGTGGCCGGCAAGTTCGGAGGCTTCGCCGTGCTCGACCTCAGCGCGGCCTACCAGCTCACCCCGCGTTTCAGCGTGGACCTGCAACTGAAGAACGTTACCGGCCGCGAGTACGCCTACGCCTGGTACGACAGCTTCTTCTGGGACAGCGCCCGCCCGATGTTCTCGCCGGCCCCGGGTCGCAGCGTGTTCGTCGGCCTCAACATGAAGCTGTAACCGGCCACGCATCTGGTAGTGGTCGAGCTTGCTCGACCTGCAGCAGGGGTCAGAGCCCTTTCCGCCAGGAATGGGCTTTGGCCCCGAACCCCGCGTTTTGCACTACATTGGTGCAATGTCCGACCCCGCCCCCCCGCCGTCCCTCGATGCCCTGGGCACGCCGCTGGCCTGGGCCGGGGCCGATGGCCGCATCATCGGCTGCAACCCGGCCTTCGGGCGCTGGCTGGGCGTCAGCGGTCGCCGCCTGCTGGGCCAGCCACTGGCCGCACTGGAAGTGCAGGGCGAAGCCCTGGCCCACTTCCTGGCACGCGATGAGCGCGACAGTCTGCGCCTGAACCGGCTGGCGCTGGCGGTGCCCGGCGAGGCGCCGCGCTTCGCCGAGGGCTGGATGAGCCGCCGCGACGATGGCGGCTGGCTGCTGGAGGCGCATCCGGTCGATGAATTCCCCGGGCTCGACCCGACCCAGGCCCTGCCCAGCGCGCTCAGTGCAGCGCTGAAGGGGCTGGCCCATGAGCTGCGCAACCCGCTGGCCGGGTTGAAGGGCGCGGCCCAGCTGCTGGCCCGCCGGGCCGCACAGCGCGATGCCAGCGAACGCGAACTGATCGAGCTGATCGGCTCGGAGATCGAACGTCTCAACGGCCTGCTCGACCAGCTGCTGTCGCCGGCCCCGGCCGCACCCCACGCCGAACTGAACATCCATGCCGCGCTCGAGCGCGTGCTGCGCCTGGCCGAGAACGAGGCCGGCTGGGCGGTACGCCTGCAGCGCGACTACGACCCCAGCATTCCCGAGTTCCATGGCGACGTCGACCGCCTCACCCAGGCGGTGTGGAACCTGGTGCGCAACGCGATCCAGGCCGGTGCCGGCAGCATCACCCTGCGCACCCGCGTGGAGCATGGCGTGCGCATCGCCGAACACCTGCACACGTTGGCCTTGCGCCTGGAAATCGCTGACGACGGCCGTGGCGTGCCCGAGGAACTGGCCGAACACCTGTTCCTGCCGCTGGTCAGTGGCCGTGCCGAAGGCACTGGACTCGGCCTGGCATTGGCCCAGCAGGTGGCACGCGAGCATCGCGGCACGCTGACCTACCGCTCGCGTCCGGGCCATACCGTGTTCACCCTGCTGTTGCCGATCGGCAACGGCGCCGCTCCGGCCGAGGAGGCCCCGCGCGATGTCTGAGTCCCCCACCACCGCGCAGCGCATCTGGGTGGTCGACGATGACCGTGCCGTGCGCTTCGTGCTGTGCACCGCGCTGCGCGAGGCGGGTTACCAGGTCGTCGATTTCGACAGCGCCGCCCCGGCCCTGCAGGCGTTGAGCGAGGGCCCGCCGCCGGCCCTGTTGTTCACCGATGTGCGCATGCCCGGCGACGATGGCCTGGTGCTGCTGGACAAGCTCAAGGCCGCGCTGCCGCAGCTGCCGGTGGTGGTGATGTCGGCCTACACGGATGTCGCCAGCACGGCCGGCGCGTTCCGCGGCGGCGCGCATGAATTCCTGTCCAAGCCGTTCGATCTGGACGATGCGGTGGCGTTGGCGCAGCGCGTGCTGCCGGCGGTTGCACCGGCCATGGCAGCGCCCACCCCTGCGCTCGAAACCGGCAGCGACCAGCCGCCGCAGCTGGTCGGTGATACACCGCCGATGCGCGCGCTGTTCCGCGCCATTGGTCGCCTGGCGCAGGCACCGCTGGCGGTGCTGATCACCGGCGAGACCGGCACCGGCAAGGAGCTGGTGGCCAATGCGTTGCATCGCGAATCGCCGCGCGCGCAGGGTCCGTTCGTCGCGCTCAACACCGCTGCAATCCCATCCGAGCTGCTGGAAAGCGAGTTGTTCGGCCACGAGGCCGGTGCCTTCACCGGTGCGCAGCGCCGCCATATCGGCCGCTTCGAGCAGGCCGACGGGGGCACGCTGTTCCTTGATGAGATCGGCGACATGCCGCTGCCGTTGCAGACCCGGTTGCTGCGCGTGCTGGCGCAGGGCGAGTTCTTCCGCGTCGGCGGCCGCGAACTGATCCGCGTCGATGTGCGCGTGGTCGCCGCCACCCATCAGGACCTGGAAGGGCTGGTCGCACAGGGGAAGTTCCGTGCCGACCTGCTGCATCGCCTGGACGTGGTGCGCCTGCAGCTGCCGCCGCTGCGCGAGCGCCGCGAGGACATCGCGCAGCTGGCCAGCACCTTCCTGGCCGCCGCCGCACGCAGGCTGGACACGCCACCGAAGCGCCTCACCGCCGCGGCCCTGCAGGCGCTGCGCGAACACGACTGGCCCGGCAACGTGCGCGAACTGGAAAACGTGTGCTGGCGGATGGCCGCGCTGGCCGCCGCTGACACCATCGGCGTGGCCGACGTCGATACCGCGCTGAACCGTACACGGGGCCGTCGCGGCAGCACCCGCGCTGCCGATCCAGGCCAGTGGGAAGCGCTGCTGGCCGAATGGGCGCGCCGGCAGCTGGCCGAAGGCATGGAAGGGCTGCATGCGCAGGTGCGCGAGCGGGTCGACCATGCGCTGCTGGAAGCGGCGCTTCAGATTACCCATGGCCGCCGCGCCGAAGCCGCTGCGCGCCTGGGCCTGGGCCGCAATACGCTTACCCGCAAGCTGGGCGCCGGGCGCCGCCGCGGGGGCCATTGAACGGTCCCTGCACGCGATCCTCGCGCCCGCTTGCCGAACCGTTGATCGTTCATGGACGATGCAATGCTTAGTGTCACCTGCAAGGAGTCTTCGATGCGTCTGTCCTTTGCCATCCTCCCGTTGTCCGCCGCCGTGCTGCTGTCTGCCTGTGGCAGTGCGCCGAAGAAGGCTGAGCCCACGCCGCCGCCGCCGACCGTGGTCAGTGCTGCGAAGCAGGGCGAGGCCAATCTCGCGCCGGCCTCGGCCAGCATCGTCAGTGGCCGCATCGCGCTGATGGTGGAGCCCGGTGGCATCCACATCACCGGCCTGGTCGGTGGCCTGCAGCCGATGCAGCAGGCCGGCTTCCACATCCATGAGCGCGGCGACTGCAGTGCGGTGGATGCCAGCAGTGCCGGCAATCACTTCAATCCCGGTGGCGCTGCGCATGGCCGCGTCGGCACCGGCAAGCACCACCTGGGCGACATGGACAATCTGCGTGCCGATGCCCAGGGCCGCGCCAACGTCGATATCCACCTCAAGGGGGTTACCCTTGGCGGAGGCGCCGCCACCGATATCGCCGGACGCGCACTGGTCGTGCATGCCAACGCCGACGACTATCGCAGCCAGCCCGCCGGCAATGCCGGCGTCCGCATCGCCTGTGGCGTGATCCGGGTCGTCCGCTGATCACTTCACCGCAGGCATCATCGAGGGAGAGATTCCAATGCGTCTGATCCACACTTCGCTGTTTGCGGCCATCGCCGCACTGGGCCTGGCGGCCTGCAACCCGCAACCGGCCGCGCCGCAGGCGGAAACCCCGCCGGCCACGCCGGCCGACGGCGCCACCACCGAACCCGCTGCAACCCCGCAGCCGGCTGCCGCACCGGCGGCCGATGCTTCGGCCACCGCCGAGCTGGCACCGACCCAGGGCAACGAAGCCAAGGGCAGCGTCACCTTCAAGGTGGTTGATGGCAAGGTCCACGTGACCGGCCAGATCACCGGTCTGAAGCCGGGCAGCGAGCACGGCTTCCACATCCACGAGAAGGGCGACTGCAGCGCGCCGGACGGCATGAGCGCCGGCGGTCACTTCAATCCCGGCAAGCAGGATCACGGCAACGTCGCCACCGATCCGCACCATGGCGGCGACATGCCCAACATCAAGGCCGACGACAAGGGCGTGGCCACCATCGACGGCCCGGTGTCGAGCAACGTCAACATCGGCAAGGGTGATGACTTCGACATCATCGGCCGCGGCCTGATCGTCCACGCCGACGCGGACGACTACAAGACCCAGCCAACCGGCAACGCCGGCGCGCGCCTGGCCTGTGCGGTGATCCAGAAGGCCCCGTAAGAAACAAAGAACGCCGGCGCAAGCCGGCGTTTTTCCTGATAGGTAGTGCCGGCCGCTGGCCGGCAATCACAGATCCGGAGGGTGCCGGCCAGCGGCCGGCACTACCCACAGATCACCCGGATCAGCGCGCCAGCAGTTCGCGCGCGTCCTGCCCGGCCTCGCAGTGCACGAACAGTACCGGCACGCCGTGTGCTTCCAGCACCGCAGCCATCTGTCGCTGGCGCATCAGGAACTGCTCGTAGATGCCCTGCAGGCGATCGCAGTCGTTCTTGCTGTGGCTGTAGTGCGCGCACCACCCGGCCGGGTCGAACAGCGCCATGCGTGCTTCGCCATGCGTATAGCGCAGCAGCGGCTCGGGCGCGGCATTGAGCCACTCGTCCTCGCCCGGCGCCATGATCGCGGTCTCGATCAGCGGCCACAGTGCGGCCAGGCCCTGGTTGTCGTACTGCATCGACATCATCGCGGCCAGGTCGTTCACGGTGAAATAGCGCGCGTGCTCGATGCGGGCACCGAAGGTGTTCTGCGCCATCAGCGCGGTGTCGGCATGCGCCATGCCGTTGGCCAGCAAGGTTTCTTCCAGCGCATCGGCGACCGCGTTGGTGGTGGCTACATCGCTGCCGGTCAGCAGGAACGGCACCACGCGCAGGCCACCGCCCACCAGCGTGGCATCGGCCTGGAACGGCAGTGGCACGTCACCCTCGGCATCGGTACCGAAGGCCAGCAGGCGCGGGCCCTGGTTGCGGCCCGGGGCACGCATCTGCAGCTCTTCCAGGCGGCGATGGATCGGCCAGCCCGGACGCAGCACTTCGGCCGGGTCGAAATGCGCGGCGGCGAACACCAGGTCCAGCTCGGCGACCTGCGGCACCAGCTTGGCCAGGTCACGGCCGACGCGTTCGGCCAGTTCACCGGCCTGTTCAGCGCTGAGCACCGCCTGGCGGGGGATTTCGCCGCCGGCCAGTTCCAGGGCCAGCACGCCAAGGGCATTCATCGCGGGGTCGGGTTTGCTCATGGTTCCACGGTTGGCCCATCACAGGGCGGCAGCTACACTTGGCTCCATTATGCCTGCTCCGTCGTGCAGGCCATGTTGCAGACACCCTCATCCATGCCAGGTATCTCCATGCCCAACGCTCGTCCCGTCGCCATCCTCGGTGGCGTCCGCATTCCGTTCTGCCGCCAGAACACCGCGTATTCGGATGTCGGCAACCTCGGCATGTCGGTCCGTACGCTGGGCGCGCTGGTCGAACGGTTCGGCCTGCATGGCCAGCAACTGGGTGAAGTGGCGATGGGCGCGGTGATCAAGCATTCCAGCGACTGGAACCTGGGCCGCGAAGCGACGCTGTCGTCCGGCCTGTCGCCGCTGACCCCGGGCATCACCCTGCAGCGTGCCTGCGGCACCTCGCTGGACAGCATCATCACCGTTGCCAACAAGATCGCACTGGGGCAGATCGAATCGGGCATCGGCGGTGGTTCGGACACCACCTCCGACGTGCCGATCGTTTACGGCAAGAAGCTGCGTGCACGCCTGCTGGCGGCCAACCGCGCCAAGAGCACCGGCGACAAGATCCGCGCGCTCACCGCTGGCTTCAAGCTCTCCGAGCTCAAGCCCGAGTTCCCGGGCGTGGCCGAGCCGCGCACCGGCAAGAGCATGGGCGACCACTGCGAGGACATGGCCAAGGAGTGGAACATCTCGCGCGACTCGCAGGACGAGTGGGCGGTGTCGTCGCACAAGAAGCTGGCCGCCGCCTACGAGCGTGGCTTCTTCAACGACCTGATCGCACCGTTCCGTGGCGTCGAGCGCGACAACATCCTGCGCCCGGATACCTCGCTGGAAAAGCTGGCGACGCTGAAGCCGGCCTTCGACAAGGTTTCCGGGCGTGGCACGCTCACCGCCGCCAACTCCACCCCGCTGACCGACGGTGCCGCTGCGGTACTGCTGGCCAGCGAAGAGTGGGCACGCGCGCATGGCCATGAACCCCAGGCTTACCTGCGTGACGCGCACGTGGCCGCGGTGGACTTCGTGCATGGCGAAGGCCTGCTGATGGCACCGACCATCGCGGTGCCGGAAATGCTCAAGCGCAACGGCCTGACCCTGCAGGACTTCGACATCTACGAGATCCACGAAGCCTTTGCCGCGCAGGTGTTGTGCACCCTGCGTGCGTGGGAGAGCGAGGATTACTGCCGCAACCGCCTGGGCCTGGACGCGCCGCTGGGCCGCATCGACCCGGACAAGATCAACCTGCTGGGCTCGTCGCTGGCCACTGGCCATCCGTTCGCTGCTACCGGCGCCCGCGTGATCGCCACGGCAGCCAAGCAGCTGGCCGAACGCGGCGGTGGCCGCGCACTGGTGTCGATCTGCACCGCCGGCGGCATGGGCGTGGTGGCGATCGTCGAACGCTGAGCATCACGGTAGTGCCGGCCGCTGGCCGGCAGCGCTGGTACGAAAACGCCGCCCAATGGGCGGCGTTTTTTTTTGCATCGGTGGGTGCCGACCGTTGGTCGGCACGCTTCACGGCAACCGCGGATTGCCGAATTCGTCGCGCTCTTCGTTGGCGTCATACACCAGCGGCTGCACCGCGATCGGCTGCTCTTCCACCGTGGCACGCAGCGGCGCTTCGCTGCCGCGCACCAGCGCCACGCTGTCCTCGCCGCGCTGCAGGCGCAGCGCATTGGCCAGGCACTGTGCGGCCAGCGCGTGTTCGCCACGCTGGGCGAACAGTTCACCCAGCGCTTCCCACGCTGGTGCACCGGCACCCGCGGCGATGGCCTCGTGCAGGAACGCATCGGCGGCCTCCCACTGCTGCTGGGCCAGGGCCACGCGGCCCTGCGCCAGGCGCAGCGCGGCCGAGCCGTCATGCACGTTGCGCCAGCGAGCGAGGTTGGCCTGGCGGGTGGCCAGGCGCTCGGCCGGCAGGCGGCCATACAGCGCCACCAGTTCGTCATCCCAGCGCTGGTCCAGGGCCTGTTCCAGCGCCAGCAGCGCCGGCTCGTCCCAGTCCAGCGCCACGGCGCGGCTGGCATAGGCGCCCACCACGTCCGGGGTCGGGCGCAGCGCCTTCGGCGTGGCTTCCCATTGCGCGGCCAGTGCATTGACGTCGGCCGCTTCCAGCAGCGCCTGTGCGGCCAGTCGTGCTTCCAGTTCGCTGTTCGCGTCGGCCGGCAGCACCTTGCTCTGGCGCAGCGCACCCAGCTGGCCATACGCTTCGTGGGCGCGGCCGGCCTGTGCCAGCGCCTCCGTACGCAGCCACAGGCCGCGTGGCGGCAGCGGCTGGATCGCCGCTACGTCCAGCGCGTTGATCGCATCGACTGGCAGATCGCGCGCCAGCAGCTGTTCGGCGCGCAGCAGCGCCTGCAGGGTGGCGTCACTTTCGCCCAGGCGCTGCAGCAGCGCCTCTCCGGCGGGGCCGTCGGCCCGTGCCTGCGCGCTGCGCACGGCGGTGGCCAGTGCCACCGCGCTCACTTCCGGGTCCCTGGCGGCGCCGTCCAGCAGTTTTTCCGCGCGCTGCCACTGGCCATGCTCGTAGGCCTGCAGGCCGTCGATCAGGCGCACCCGGCCCTGCTTGCGGCGGTAGCGGCCCCAGGCACGGAACGGTGCAGCGATCAGGCTCCACAGCAGCCACAGCACCAGCACCGTGATCACCGCCAGCAGCGCTACCTTCGGCAGGTTGCTGTGATAGTCGTAGCCGCCGTAGCGCAGGGTCACCTCGCCGAAGCGGTTAAGGTCATCGGCGCCGAGCCATTGCGCGGCGACTACGCCGATGGCCACGGCCAGCAACAGCACGACCAGGGATTGCAGGGGTTTCATGCGGGCTTACCTCCGGTCGGTCTGGGTGCGCAGTTGTTGCAGGGTGCTGCCAAGAACAGCGTCGCTGGCCTGCAGCGGAAGTTCACGCAGGGCCTTCAGTTCAGCACGTTGTGCGCGCAGGGCCGGTGAATCCGGCCAGCGCCGCTGTGCCCACTGTTCCACGCGGTCCAATGCGGTGTTGCGGCCCGCGCGGTCGCCGCGCTCGATCGCGGCGCGCGCCAAGGTCAGTTCCAGCTGCAGCGCATCGTCGGCGTTGCGCTGTTCGGCGGCAGTCAGTGGGCCGTTCTGGCGGCTCGGGGTGATGTCCACGAACGGTGCCAGCGTGGCCTGCCACCAGGGCTTGGCGGTGCTGCTGCCGGTCGTGCCGGTGATCTGCGAGGGCAGGCCCTGCAGCGCCCGGGCCACAGCATCCAGGCGCTGCAGCGACTGCACGCGCGGGCCGCTGCCGAGCGCATCCAGTGCCTCGCGCTCCTGCACCAGCGCCTGGCGCAGGTTCAGTCCCTCAGTGTCGGGCAGTTCGGCCAGCGCGGTGGCGGCCTGTGCATACAGGCGGCGTGCGCCGTCCACGTCGTCGGCGTAGTTCAGGCGCTGTGCGGCCTGGGTCAGCAGCAGCTCGGCCTCGTCGCGCTGCACCGCCTGGCGACCCTGGTTGGCGCTGTCGGCCAGCTTGGCCAGGTTCTCTTCCAGCAAAGCGCTGCGCTGCGAGAGCCCCAGCATCTCGTCGCGCAGCACGCGGTTGGTGGTCGCCGCGTCCTGCAGGCGCTGGCTGGTCGCACGCTGGTCACGGCGCAGCGCATCCAGCGTGGCCTCCAGGCCCTTCAGCTGTACGGCCGTGGTCTGTGCCTGCGCTTGCTGTTCGCGCTGTTGCTGCTGCCAGACGTACCAGCCGGCATAACCGCCCGCGCCGAGCACGACCACGGCGGCCAGCGGCAGCAGCCAGCGCACGGGTCGATGGGGTGGGGTTGCGGGCGGAGTATCGTTCATCGGGCTTCCTTGTCGGCAGCGTCGCCGGTGGAAGTCCGGCAGGCCGCGTTGTGCACAGCATCACCGTTGCCGACGGCAGCGGCAAGCGTGATCCACGTCCCTGTTCAGGTCGCTGCCGGGACGGTGAGCGTCGCGTGTGCAGCGGCCACCAGCTGCGCAGCGGTGGGGCCGGCGCTGCGTGTGATGCGCTGCAGGCCGAGCGCCTGCGCCTGTTCGCCGAGGCGGTCACTGGCAACCACCACGCGGGCAGACGCCCGCAGGCGCTGCTGCCCGGCCGGCGGAAGCTGTTGCCAGAAATGCTGCAGCGCTTCGCCACTGCTCACGGCCAGCACCCACGGCTGCGCTGAATGCGCCAATCGAGCCAGCGTTCGCGGGGGCAGTCGCAGCAGGCGACGCTGGTAGACGTCGGCACGTTCGATCGTGGCGCCGGCTGCGTGCAGCTGCGCAGCGATCAGGCCTCGCCCGCCGGGGGCGGTCACCAGGCCGATGCGCAGGCCGCGTACGTCGGCCAGCACCGGCATCGCCAGCAGCCCCTCGCTGTCCATCCGCTGCGGCGCATGCACCTCGTCGACGCCCAGTGCCTGCAGGGCACGCGCAGTGCCGTCGCCCACGGTCAGCCACGGGCTGCACTGCGCTTCGGCCAACGGCAGCAGCGATGCCGCTGCGGCGACAGCGGCCGGGCTGGTGAACACCACCCGGTCGCAGTTCAGCGCGCGTTGCAGCTGGCGCACCACAGCCGTGCCATGCAGGCGCTGCAGGCGCCAGGGCGCCAGGGCCAGGACATTCCCGCCCAGCCCGGCAACGGCGCGGCGCAGCGCCACGTTCTGGCCGCGCGGGCGCAGCGAGATCAGGGTCCAGCGCGGGCCGGAACGGGTGGCGCCAGTGGGTATCGTATGGTCGACCATTGCCTGCATTATGCGGGCCCTTCGTTGTCGTGGTCGCTGCTCCGATGTCCGTTGATGCCCTGACTTCCTCGTTGGCCGCCCTGCAGGACGTGCTGGACTGCATGCCGGCAGTGCGCGCCATGCAGATCCGCCTGGATGGCTATGCCGATGGCGTGCTGCGCATCACCGCGCCGCTCGCTGCCAACGTCAACGACAAGGGCAACGCCTTCGGCGGCAGCCTGGCCTCGGTGCTGACCCTGTCCGGCTGGGCCTTGGTCAGCCTGCGCCTGCGCCTGGCCGGCCACGATGCCGAGGTCTACGTGGCCGACAGCAACCTGCGCTACCTGGCCCCGGTCTACGAAGACCTGCACGCCCACGCCGAAGCGGCCGAGGCCACCGGCTGGGACGCCTTCCTGAACACCTTCCGGCAGCGCCGCAAGGCCCGCATCAGCATCATCGCCACCCAGCCCGGCGCCGATGGCCGGCCTGCCGCCGAGTTCAGCGGTCGCTTTGTTGCCTTCGCCAAAGGGTAGGATGGCAGGCTGACGTCCTGGGGAAACCACCGATGCGCCGCCTCATCCAGTTCCTGATGTGTTCCCTGCTGCTGGCCAGTGCCGTGGCCTCGGCCGACGACCTCAGCCGCAAGCAGCGCAAGCTGCTGGAAGAGACCCAGATCGCCTACGGCGCGACCATCCGCTGGGGCAGCATGGACGATGCCATCGGCTATCTCGACCCCAAGCTGCGCAAGGAAAAGCCGCCGACCGAGTTCGAGCTCAACCGTTACGCGCAGCTGCGCGTGTCGTCCTATCGCGAGCGCAGCAGTGCCTCACTGGACGGGGGACTGGTCGAGCGCCGGGTTGAAATCGGGGTGATCAACCAGAACACCCAGGCCGAGCGCACGGTGGTCGTGGTCGAGCGCTGGCGCTGGGACCCGGAGGCCAAGCGCTGGTGGCAGACCGCCGGCCTGCCGGACCTGTGGAAGGGGCAGTGACGGGCCGCGTCCGGCTTGTGCGACAATCGGCGCCCGCTTAATCGACCCGTGACCTGAGTGAATTACGAAGAGTTGCTGGCCTTTGCAGGCCGAAACCCGATGCTGTCCGCGGCCCTGGTCGGCCTGACCGTGGCCATCATCGTCACCGAGATCCGCCGCCTGTTCCGGGGCTTCAAGGGCATCAAGCCCGCCGAACTGACCCAGCTGATCAACGCGGGCGGCACGGTGGTGGTCGACCTGTCGGCCAGCGGTGACTTCGAAAAGGGCCACATTGCCGGCAGCCGCAATGCCCAGGCCAGTGCCTTCGGCCCGGAAAACAAGCTGGTGGCCAATGCCAAGCAGTCGCCGGTGGTGCTGGTGTGCCGCAGCGGCAACGCTTCGGAAACCGCCGCCAAGGCGCTGAAGAAGGCCGGCTTCGAAAAGGTCTACGTGCTCGATGGCGGCATTCCCGCCTGGCAGCAGGCCGAACTGCCGCTGGTCAAGGGCCGCAACTGATTGTCGCAGGTGGCGGATCCGGCCTTGTCTGGGCCTGGTCCCGCCCCCATCGCAGTAGTTCGACCATCGTTTTCATTGCATTCACCTGGAGTTACTGGAAATGTCCGAAGAGATCACCAACGGCGCCGCTGCGCCGGTCGATGCCGCTACCGGCCCCGCTTTCACCGTCGAGAAGATCTACGTCAAGGACGTCTCCTTCGAGTCGCCGAACGCGCCGACCATCTTCAATGACCAGGTGCAGCCGGAGCTGCAGCTGAACCTGAACCAGCAGGTGCAGCGCCTGGGTGAGAACGCCTTCGAAGTCGTGCTGGCCGTGACCCTGACCTGCCAGGCCGGTGAGCGCACCGCCTACGTGGCCGAAGTGAAGCAGGCCGGCGTGTTCGGCCTGGTCGGCCTGGACCCGCAGTCGATCGACGTGCTGCTCGGCACCCAGTGCCCGAACATCCTGTTCCCGTACGTGCGCCAGCTGATCAGCGACCTGATCCAGGCCGGCGGCTTCCCGCCGTTCTTCCTGCAGCCGATCAACTTCGAAGGCCTGTACGCAGAAACCCTGCGCCAGCGCCAGGAGCAGGGCGACGCACCGTCGCTGGCTGACTCCGAGCCGGCCGGCAACGCCTGATTCCTGCCGCGACGTCACGGATGAGCACTCCCGCTGACAAGATCGCCGTGCTGGGCGCCGGCTCCTGGGGAACCGCGCTGGCCAGCCTGCTCGCACGGCACGGTCACCCGACCGTGCTGTGGGGGCGCGATGCTGCCGTGGTCGACGCCATCGACCAGCGCCACGAGAACCCGCGTTACCTGCCGGGCATCCCGCTGCCGGACAGTCTGCGGGCTACCACCGACCTGGCGTCGGCGGTGCAGGGCGCGGCCTGGATCCTGGTGGTGACGCCGTCGCACGCGTTCGGTGAGACCGTGCGTGCGTTGGCGCCGCTGCGGCCGGCCGGTGCCGGCGTGGCCTGGGCCACCAAGGGCTTCGAACCCGGTTCGGGCCGTTTCCTGCATGAAGTGGCGCGCGAAGTGCTGGGTGAGGATGTGCCGCTGGCCGTTGTCACCGGGCCGTCGTTCGCCAAGGAAGTCACCCAGGGCCTGCCGACCGCGATCACCGTGCATGGCGACGTACCCGAGTTCGCGCAGACGGTGGCCGAGGCGATGCATGGCCCGGCGTTCCGCGCCTACACCGGCGACGACATGGTCGGTGCCGAGCTGGGCGGCGCGATGAAGAACGTGCTGGCCGTGGCCACCGGCGTGGCCGATGGCATGCAGCTGGGCCTCAACGCCCGTGCCGGCCTGATCACCCGTGGCCTCAACGAGATGCTGCGCTTGGCCGCTGCGATCGGCGCCAAGCCGGAAACGTTGATGGGCCTGGCCGGCCTGGGCGATCTGGTGCTGACCTGTACCGGCGACCTGTCGCGCAACCGCCGCCTGGGCCTGGCCCTGGGCCGTGGCCAGACGCTGCAGGATGCGGTGCGCGAAATCGGCCAGGTGGTCGAGTCGGTGCAGACCGCCGACGAAGTGATGCGACAGGCGCGCCGCCATGGCATCGACCTGCCGATCTCCGACGGTGTGCGTGCC
Source organism: Stenotrophomonas sp. YJH_SMC_122 (assembly GCF_059369535.1). Lineage (NCBI taxonomy): Bacteria > Pseudomonadati > Pseudomonadota > Gammaproteobacteria > Lysobacterales > Lysobacteraceae > Stenotrophomonas > Stenotrophomonas sp. YJH_SMC_122. The sequence continues at coordinate 220,343 of NZ_JCAFST010000002.1, forward strand.
GTGCTGCATGGCGAGCAGACCCCGGAAGAAGGCCTGCGCGCACTGCTGGCGCGGGAACAGAAACCGGAGTATCCGGACACGCTGTTCAAGTGAATCGAAAAACCCCGGCCACGTGCCGGGGTTTTTTTTGTGCGCGTGCCATCCACACATGGCGTGGATCTACGACGGAGCCCGCTTCTGGTAGCTGCCAACCTTGGTTGGTTCTATACCGCCTGCCAGGCCCACGACTGCCACGGCACCGCCTTGGCGATGCTGTATTCGCCGACGGAGGCGAAGATGGTCGGCCGTCTGACCGCGCGTTGTCGTGTGTGGTGGCTGGGTGAGCCGACGGCGGAACAGCGTGCGCAGATCGAACAACGCCAGCCACTGCAGGATGCCGCGTTGAAGGAAGACAGCGCACTCTGCGAGTGATGTGGCGCCCGCGTCATCCTTCCGGCTGCATGCGCGCGCTGGCCTGTGCGTTCATGGTCAGGCACGCCAGGATCAGCCCTTCCATCACCCGGTCGCCCACGTACTCGGCCTCCGTGCCGTTCTGACGCACGCGCTCGGCCGCCAGCAGCAGCTCCAGCGTCACGCGTTGGCCGGCCAGCGCACAGTCCGCATCGGCCAGCGCCATGCAACGGCCCGGCATCTGGTGACGCTCCGGCCAGGGTTGGCCATCGGCGGCCGCGCCTTTGCCGATGCGACGAAGCGTGGCGATGAAGGCATTCGGATCGGTCGCAGGCGCGTGCTCTGATGGCTCACCGTCAGTGGCGGATGTGCGATGCGGATGCAGGCGGGGGAAGTCCGGTGATGTCATGGCAGTGCTCCGTGCAGGACAGACGGCAGCCGCCACGTAAAGGTGGCGGGCGGAGACGTGGCTCGAAAACCGGGAGATCACGAACAAGACCGGCAGGCGCAAGGCCTCCACGCTCCGCCCGCCATAGCCGGCAGACGGAATGCCAGCCGGCGCCACGCGGGGTGACGCCGGCTGGCAAGCGCAAACAACGTTCGTGATCTAACGGGTTTTCGAGGCCCGGCCACCGATTTTCCGGTGGCCGGCCATCTGTACCGCTGTCGCTGCGCAACGCCAATCAGACAAGTTGTAAACAGCGTCTGATCGAAGACGCTTTCAGCATTCTTGCATGCTGTTAAGCCGTCGCTGACGCAGGTGCCGCAACGTCCGTAGCAGCATGGGGAATATGCGACATGGTTCGAACTTGATGACAGGGATATGGGTACCCCACCAAGCTGATGACGACAGTGCGGAGCGAAGAACGTAGATCGAACTCGCCCACTCTGGCTGTCAGCGCTCTTCGGGTCTTTCGTACCAGGCCTGAGTACGGTTCACGATCCGCACCACGGACAGCATGACCGGCACCTCGATCAGCACGCCCACCACCGTCGCCAGCGCAGCCCCCGAATGCACGCCGAACAGTCCCACCGCAGTCGCCACCGCCAGTTCGAAGAAGTTGCTGGCGCCAATCAGTGCTGACGGGCCGGCCACGCAATGTGCCACGCCCAGGCGGCGGTTGAGCAGGTAGGCCAGGCCCGAAGTGAAATAGACCTGGATCAGGATCGGCACGGCAATCAGCGCGATCACCAGCGGTTGCTTCACGATCTGCTGGCCCTGGAACCCGAACAGCAGCACCAGCGTCAGCAGCAGGGCGGACAGCGACAGCGGGCCCAGCCGTCGAAGCGCACGCTGCAGCCTCGCCTCGCCGCCACGCGAAAGGATCCAGCGCCGCAGCAACGCGGCCACCAGCACCGGCACCACGATGTAGAGGCCAACCGACAACAGCAGGGTGTCCCACGGCACGGTGATCGCCGACAGGCCGAGCAGCAGTGCAACCACCGGTGCGTAAGCGACCACCATGATCGCGTCGTTCAACGCCACCTGGCTCAGGGTGAAATTCGCATCGCCACGGCACAGGTTGCTCCACACGAACACCATGGCGGTGCAGGGCGCGGCTGCCAGCAGGATCAGCCCGGCGATGTAGCTGTCGATCTGTGCTGCGGGCAACCAGACGGCGAAAGCATGGCGCAGGAACAGCCAGCCCAGCAGCGCCATCGAGAACGGCTTCACGGCCCAGTTGATGAACAGCGTCACCCCGATACCCTTCCAGTGCTGCTGCAACTGGCGCATCGCAGTGAAGTCGACCTTCAGCAGCATCGGGATGATCATCAGCCAGATCAGCGCGGCAACCGGCAGGTTGACCTTGGCCACTTCGGCGGAGGCCAGCGCCGCGAAAGCACCGGGCAGGACGTGGCCCAGCAGCGTGCCCATCGCAATGCACAGCACAACCCACAGCGTCAGGTGGCGCTCGAACAGACTCATGGCAGTGGCACCGTCACTGCGCGCTGTCGGTCGGCAGCAGCTGGCCGATCCGGTCCAGCGCGTGCTGCAGCGCTTCGCGTTCGGACCACACCGAGTCGGGCAGTGCGAGCAGCGCACGCAGGCGCGTTTTCACGATGGCATGGGCCAGTGCGAAGGCTGCGGCCTTGTCGGCACCGGTGCCTTCCACGGCGGCCGGATCGGGCAGGCCCCAGTGGCTGCGGATGAAGTCACCGAACACCACAGGGCAGGCTTCGGCAGCGGCCGCGTCACACACGGTGATCACCAGGTCCATCGGGGCTGCATCCACGAACTCATCCCACGACTTGCTGCGCAGACTCTCAATGGGCATTCCTTCGGCGTGCAACTGGGCGAGCGCGAAGGGATTGATCTGGCCAGTGGGCTGGCTGCCCGCACTGAAAGCCCTGAAGCGATCGCCGCCCCAGGCGCGCAGGGTGGCTTCAGCCAGCACGCTGCGCGCGCTGTTGCCGGTGCAGAGGAACAGGACATTGCGGGTCATGTGGCTTCCGTGGTCAGTGAGTGGCTTGGACATGCAAAGCGCGCTGGCCGGGCAGAGACAAGTGAACTCGGCAGAGCTGCGGATCGCCTCGGCTATCTGCGCGCGATCGCATCCGGCATAGCCGTGCCGCGCGAACCACGGGCCTGCCGACGTTGTCAGCAACACCAGTTCCCAGACCTGCATACGGTGGGCCATCTCTTCGGCCGCTGCCAGCAACGCGCGCCCAAGGCCGGTATTGCGTCGGTCATCGGACACCACCAGGGAGCGAAGCAGGGCCGACGCGCCGAAGATCTGCAATCCAACGGCACCCACCGGAACGCCGTCGAGGTCTGCGACGAGAAACGCCACCTCGCTGCTTTCCAGATCGGCCACGGGCAACTGCGCCTGCTGCAGAAGGTCGCGGATGGAGCACACGTCGTCGCGCGTGCCTGCACGAATCACCGGGTCGGGTTTCATCTCAGCACCTGCATGCCGGTTCGCTCACCGCGCACCGCGCATCCGGGGAGCCCGCGCAGCAGTTGTGCGTCAGGTACTGGATCAAGCCGTTCATCGCATCGAAGTTGGCGCGGTAGCAGACGTGGCGACCTTGGCTTTCGCTCGCCACCAGCCCAGCCTGCACCAGCTCCTTCAGGTGGAAGCTGAGCGTGGCTGGAGGCACCTGCAGGGCCGTGGCGATGTCGCCCGCCATGCGCCCTGCCGGGCCCGCCTCCACCAGCAGGCGGAAGGCAGCCAGGCGGGTGGCATGGCCGAGGGCGATCAGGGCGGTGATTGCATTCGACGTTTCCATATTTCTAGAATAGTCGAATGAATGTGCCAATCACAAGCCCGGACCTGCCCAACCTGGCGGAATCGTCATTGCCCCAGCCCGATCATCACCAGCTCGCCGCGGCAGATCTGGGGCCGCCACGCATTCTCCTGCTCTACGGCTCGCTGCGGCCCCAGTCGTTCAGCCGCAAGCTGGTGCTGGAAGCCGAGCGGCTGCTGCGCCACCTGGGGTGCGAAACCCGGGTGTTCGATCCGCATGCGCTGCCGATGCTGGACAGCGTGGATTCGAGTCATCCCGAAGTGCAGCGGCTGCGCGCCTGGTCGCAGTGGTCGGAAGGGCAGGTCTGGGTCAGCCCCGAGCGGCATGGCACGGTCACCGGCGTGTTCAAGAACCAGATCGATTGGTTGCCGCTGGAAGATGGCAGCGTGCGGCCCACGCAGGGCAGGACGCTGGCGGTGATGCAGGTGAGTGGCGGCTCGCAGTCGTTCAATACGGTCAACACGTTGCGCTTGCTCGGCCGCTGGATGCGCATGCTGACCATCCCCAACCAGTCGTCGGTGGCCAAGGCCTGGCAGGAATTCGATGACGACGGCCGGATGAAGCCCTCGCCGTACTACGATCGGGTGGTGGACGTGATGGAAGAGCTGGTGAAGTTCACGCTGCTGACGCGGGGCCGGTCGGACTACCTGGTAGACCGCTACAGCGAGCGGAAGGGCGACGCGCACGCCGCGGCATTGGCGCGGGCTGCAGAGGCTACGGCTTCCTGATCCTCATTGGTGCCGATGTGAGGCACGCTCACCCAAGCAGCCTCTTCACCCTTGAAGCTGCAAGGCGGATGATCACCACATAAGCCAGCAACATGCCGGTGCCGATGCCCATTACTTCGATTTCCCAGTTGCGGCGGTAGGGAGAAGGGCCCATGAAGGCCCACGCCAGAAGCACCGCCGCAATCAGCAAGGCGCTGCGATTGGCCTTCGAAATGAGCTCATCTTCGGTCGCGTGCCCCATGTTCGGATCCCAGGAACCGAGCAGCCATCCCAGGCCACGCAGGTACTCGCGCGCCACGAAGAACAGGAAGACGAATACGCCACCCATCGTGCTCAGCAGAAACTGGAAGAGTGGGTCCACCGGCGGCCTCTTGGACGAGGCAGGCATTGCCTCGCAGGATCATCAACGGGCGCAGTATGCCAGCGCGCCGCGCCTCGGGGGGCACCCGGTCTCATAGGCAGGCGGCTTTCCACGAGCAGACTGTGCATCGCAGCCGCCCCGGCGGCCGGGCATGGCCCAGGCATGTGCCCACAACGCCCAGAGCGGACGCACAAACGCACTACTCGCCAGCGTGCTGTGCGGTCTTCTTTTCGTCGCCATCCGCGGCGGCACGGCTCTGCGCGAACGCCGGGAACGTCTTCGCGATCGAATCCTTGTCCGGCAGGATGTAGAACACGCCGCCCTTCTCGAACGTGGAGTGCACGATCTGCTCGTAGAACGCCGGCGAGACGTTGATGCAGCCGTGGGTGACGCGATTGTCGTCCGGCGTCGGCGTTGCCAGTCGTTCGGCACGCTTTTCCTTCGGGCTGCCCGGCGGCAGCGGATGCATCGACACGGCGGAATCGTAGTCCACCCACAGCACGCGCCCGGCATCGTCGGAGGGGCCATAGGCACCAATGAAGCGGCCTGCAGGCGTGGTGCGGTCGTGGCCGGGAATCGCGCTCAGGGCAAGCTTGGCGACGCCGGGTGCGGAATGATCGCCGATGGCCGAACCGAACAGCGCTGGCGCGGCGCCGCGCAGCTTGCCGTCGCCGCCGAAGACCAGGACCTGCGCGGCAGCCTTGTCCATGATCGCGAACGGATAGCCCTGGTTGTCCTTGCTGGCGACCACCCAGCCGGCCAGCTCGATCACCGTTTCGGAGACGCTCTGGTCGGGCGGAAGTTCATCAACGGCGGCCGACGGTGGTGCGGGTGCGTCCTTGTCCCTGGCGTTGGCTACGCCGCTGCATGCAACGGCCAGTGCCATGGCCAGTGCGGCATGGAGGGCGCGGCGTGCAGGGGAGGAGGAGGTACGAATGGGACGGCTCCTGGCAATGCAATCTTGGTGGAAGGACGCCAGTGGCCGGTGAGGGCCACTGGTTCCCGATACAGAGGTGGATCAATTCAAACGGTGAGGGAACGATCAGCCGCGCGGCTTGCGTCCGACGGGAGCCCTTTCAAGCTGCTGCACGCGGCCTTCGATCTGGTCCAGGCGCTGATTGGCCTGCTGTGCCGACTGGTTGGCGGACTCGGCACTCTGTGCAGCGCCCTGCACCTTTACATCGAGCTGATCGAGGCGCGAGTTGATGGTTGCGAACTCGTCCTTGTAGGTGGCACAAGCGCCAAGGCTCACGGTGGCGATGAGCGCTACAGCAAGTGCGCGGGCCGTCTTCATGTGTTGCGGGTTCAGGTTCATTGCACTCCCTCCTTCGTCTGGGGAAGCTGGAATATAGCGGCGTTTGTTCCCCACGCTGACAAGCGCTTTCAGCTGAAGTTGGAAGACGTGGAAGGGTTGTGAAATATGTTCGTCAGCGAAGCTTAACGAGTGAGATCAGGCGAGCTGATGTGCACAGAGGCGACGGCCTTGCGGTTGCTCGAATCGCCCAATTCATCAGCCTGAAGACGGCCTCATTCCTGGCCGTTTTCCACTGGCCCACACGCCGGGCGCCATTCACTTGCGGCGAACAATGCCGGCGCACTTTCCGGGCGCACCTCCAGCAGCGTGGCGACGGCACCGGCTTTGTCATCGGCGCGGGCAACGTAGTCAGCGGCAATGCGGTAGCCGATCCAGTAGCCAAGATCGCCGCGGCGCGTTTCGTCGCCCGCTCCGTTGTAGAGCCATTGCGACAGATCAGTACCGGCGCTGTCCCGGGCGAACTGGCGTTCCAGGGCGCATTCGCGGCCCTGCGTCCAACGACGCAGATGCGCGTTGGCCGGTTGCCCGGAGATCAGCTCGGTCACGTACTCGGCGCCTCCTTCCAGCAGCGTCTGATAGAGCAGGGTCGGTTGCGCAACGTCCGCGGCTGCGCCCGGCTGCTGGATGTGTACATACTCATGGGCGATCAGGTGCACGAAACGGTCGCTCACATCGGCCTGCATCCAGTCGGCGTTGCACAGTGCTTCCAGTCCGATCACCACGCCGTCGGGCGTGGTGACACCGCCGCTGTTGCCCCGACCCACCAGCACGGTGACCGGCGGAAAACGTGCGGAGGGAAGCAGGGTGCCCAACCGATCGAGCGCCTTGGCAACCCGCTCGCGGATCTCCGGCAGCGCCGTCGCACAGGTACGTGCTTTGGCAAACAGCGCAGGTTTGTGCTGGATCGCATCTGCAAGACGATCCATCGAGCCGATACGGCTGTCAGTGAAGCTGCGTAGTGCATCCGTACCCGCATGCAGATAGCCACGCTGCAGATCGTCGGCACTCGGCTTGCCTCCGCTTGCATCCAGCACGTTGAAGAAGCGCGTGACATCGTCGGTCTGAATCACGATGCGCCCGGAAGGGCGGGTTCGCTCGGCTGCGTTGGCTACCTGCAGCATCATCGGCAGGGCGAAGAGCAGCAACGCCCGCGCTGTGCGTCGGGCATGCAGCGGAAACAGCAGTGACGGGATGGCTACGTGCGGCATGAGGAGTTCCCTGAACGCCAGCCTTATTTATACACCAGTCAGTTCAATATTCAGGGCCGATTAGACCCCCTAACGGATAATTCACACCTGTCGACCGCCTCCTCTCTCTCCCCCTCCCGGGAGGCGGCCGACGAAACCAAAATAATTAAAGGTGTGTCCCGATGAACAAGAATTCGCTGCTCGCCCTGGGCCTTCTGGCTGCTCTGCCGTTCGCTGCATCGGCAACCGATGGCCTGTCGTACAACTACGTTGAAGGCGGCTACGTGAACACCGATGCCAAGGGCGGCGACGCCGATGGTTGGAAGGTGAAGGGTTCCGTGGCGGTGCACCCGAACTTCCACATCTTCGGCGACTACAGCGCGCAGGAGACCGACACGTTCAAGAATGACGTCGACCAGTGGCGCATCGGTGCCGGCTACAACTACGGTATCGCACCGAACACCGACCTGGTGGCCCGCGTCGCGTACCAGAAGTTCGACATGAAGCACGGCCTGGACTTCAACGGCTACTCGACCGAGGTCGGCGTGCGCACCGCGTTCAACCCGTACGTGGAAGGCTACGTGATGGCCGGCTACGAGGACTACGCCAAGAAGCACGGCATCAACCCGGACGGCGAGTTCTACGGCCGCGTCGGCGCCACCGCCAAGTTCAACCAGAACTGGGGCCTGAGTGGCGAAGTGAAGCTGGCCAAGGCCGGCGACCGCGAGTGGTTCGTGGGCCCGCGCTTCACCTGGTAACAAACGCCCGTCGTTAGAGCGTGTTGTGCTGGCGTGTGACTCTCTCTCTCTCCCACACGCCAACCGAAGCCCGGCCTCGCGCCGGGCTTCACTTTTATGGGCCCTGTGGCGCCACAATGCGGCATGGGCGACCCTTCCTCTCTCGCAGGTACCGGCACGGCCTACCAGGAGCATCTGGCGCCTGCGCCGCTGCGTGGCCACTTTGGCCAGTTGTGGCAGAGCCAGCTTCCTGCCGATGCCGACGGGCACATCACCGTATTGCCCGATGGCTGCGTGGACATCCTCTGGCGCGACGGTGCGCTGTTCGTCGTCGGCCCGGACCGCGTGGCCGCGCACCCGGCGCTGGCACCCGGTGCACAGGTGCTGGGCGCACGCTTCCGTCCCGGCCAGGCATTGGCCGCGCTGGGCCTTCCCCTGGCCGGGATCATCGGCCAGGCCGTGCCACTGGCTGATCTGAAGGGCATGTGGGCGAAGAAGGCTGCGGCCTCCATCGGCGACACCGCGCCTGCGCTGCGCCTGCAGCGGATGGCGCACTGCCTGCAGCAGCATATGGGTGCGTCCGCGCTCGATACTTCGGCGCAGCGTGCACATGTTCTGTTCCGGTCGCTCGCCGCGGGTGACGCCACGCTGGATATGCTGGCGGCGCACTTGAGCCTGAGCCCGCGCAGCCTGCGACGTTTCAGCCAGTTGCAGTTCGGCTACGGCGCCAAGACGCTGGAGCGGATCCTGCGCCTGCAACGCTTTCTGCGCCACAGCCGTGCGCTGCCGCAGCACTCGCTGGCGATGCTGGCCGCAGAGGCCGGCTATGCCGACCAGGCCCACCTCAGCCGCGAGGCGCGCGAGCTTGCCAGCATGACCGCACGCGAACTGCGCCTCGAATGGGGCCAATGATGGCCGTTTCGTTCAAGACCGCGGTGCCGCGCTGATTGAAGCTGGGCTCCCACCCAGGAGCTATGCCATGAGCCATGCCGCTACTCACGATGCCGAACGCCGCATCGACAACATCGAATTCAACGTCGCCGACATTGCCCGCAGCAAACGCTTCTACGGCGAGGTGTTCGGCTGGCATTTCACCGACTACGGCGCGGCCTACACCGAGTTCGACGACGGCCGTCTGAAAGGTGGCTTCGTGGCCGACGCGCCGGTGCGTGCCCACGGGGGGCCGCTGGTGATCCTCTACTGCGCGGACCTGGCCGATGCACAGCAACGCGTGATCACTGCCGGTGGCGAGGTGGTGCTGGCGGTGTTCGCCTTCCCCGGTGGCCGCCGCTTCCAGTTCCGCGATCTGGATGGCTACGAGCTGGCGGTCTGGAGTGACGCGACCTGAACCTGCTGATACCCGCCGCGGAGCATGCATACTGGGCCGAGCCAGGAGTATGCATGCTGATCCCCATTTCCGCGTATGTGCAGCAGGCCGACGGCAATACCGTGCAGGTGGTGGTGCTGGACGCAGACGCGCGTGCGGCGTTGCAGGCACTCGGCGTGGCGGGGCAGGCGGCGACATTGTGCGCCGAAGTGGGCGACGACATCGGCAAAGCCCGCTTGTTCGCTGCCCTGCGTGACCGGGGCGTAGCGTTCTTGGCCGGTCGCGAATGGAGCCCGGCCGAGGTGTTTGCCTGGCTTCGCGACCGCGGTCTGCTCGAAGGTCCGTATCTGCGCATCGCCTGGACCGACCCACGGCAGTACGTTGTCTGCATCGACCCGTGATGCGTCCAGGCTGATACGGCCCTAGCGGACTGGCTTGCGATACGCCTCCGACAGCGTGGCCTTGTACTGCGCCAGCGGTTGCAGCCCCATGGCCTGGCGCCGTGCGTCCAGCCCGTCCATGTCTTCGGTGGGCCGCAGCTCCATCGTGCCGTCGCCGGCGGTGGTGAACTGGCTGCCGTAACGCTGCGGCTTGCCCTGCGCGAGCAGTACGCGATCGGTCAGCAACGCCAGATCGGGAAGATCGGCCTCGCCGGCCTTCGCCGCATGTTCGATCAGCGGCAGCACCTGTGCCTGGAACGCGGGATCGTGATCGGCGTGCTGGACGATCAGCCAGGCCGCCTTGGCCCCGTCATGGCCGACCCGCGAATAGGTCGGCCAGCCCTTGTCGGCAATCATGGTCTTCAACCAATCGGCATTGGCCTGGGCCACCGGTGCTACGCCCTTGAACGCATTGCCACCCCCCGCGTCGATGGCCACATGCTGGGCGGCCTGGTCACGTGCGGCGCGCTCCAGCAGCTCTTTGCGCAACGGGGCGTCCAGTTGCGCGAGGCGTTGCTGCTCGGCGGCTTCCACGCGCCGCTGCATGTCCGGCCACGCCGGATCGGCGCGCAGGGCGTTCAGGCCCGGCCGATCCTTGTGCAGCAGATCATCGAATGACAGGCGCCCGCGGGGCAGCAGTTGGTTCACGTAGTCCATTGCCTGGCTGCGGTCGCCGGCAGCGGCCGTGCATTCCACCAGCAGCAGCTCGCCGCCGTCGGGGAAGCGGCCACCACGCTGCAACAGCTCGCCGAGCAGCCGCGCGCATGCGCTGAAGTCATCGGCGCCGTAGCGATCGAGGGCGGTGAAGAAGGGATCCTCGGCAGCGGCGTGCGCGCCAAGCGGTGTGCCCAGCGCCAGAGCGAGGGCCACGGTTGTGGCGGATGCGCGCAGCCACTGCATCGATGTATGGGACATCAGCGTCTTCCTCCGTGAAGTGCAGGGATGGCCACGTGCTGCCGGCCTCATGGCGCAGGCTAGCAGCGTCATGGCGCCGTCTCAAACGCACGCGGTATCCGCCGCAACCTGAGAACCGCTCCGTCGCCGATCAGGAGCTTCGGCTATGATCGCCCCCACATCGCCGCACGCGAAGCGCCCGCCTCAAGCCCGCAGGAATACCGTGAACACCCAGCCCGTCCAGATCACCGCCCTCAACCACACGCTCGACAACGAGCCGCAGCAGATCACCGCGCCGCTCACCCATTCGGCGGCGTTCCTGGTGCTGAAGGTGAAGGACGACGAGGCGTCGATCGCCAAGGCGCGCGAGGTGCTGGCCAGTACCGACGATCTGATCAAGAACACCGCCATCCGCGAGATCGAGCGCACCTTCACCTGCAACGTGGCCATCGGCCATCGCGTGTGGCAGCCGCTGGTAGGGTCCACGCCGCCACGCGAGCTGAAGCCGTTCCGCGAGATCAAGGGCGCGACCCACACCGCTGTGTCCACGCCGGGTGACCTGCTGTACCACATCCGCGCACGTACCATGGACCTGATCGTGGCGTTCGAGCGCAACCTGCTGATGGCCTTCGGTGATGCGGTCGAAGCGGTCGATGACGTGGCCGGCTTCCGCTACTTCGATGGCCGCGACCTGCTCGACTTCGTCGATGGCACCGCCAACCCGGAAGGACTGTCGCTGCCGGAAGCCACCATTGTTGGCGATGAAGACCCGGAGCATGCCGGTGGCAGCTACGTGGTGGTGCAGAAGTACCTGCACAACCTCGATGCCTGGCGCGCGCAGAAGACCGAGGCGCAGGAGGCGATCATCGGCCGCACCAAGCACGACAACATCGAGCTGGATGATGCGCCGGCCGATGCGCAGAAATCGCACAAGACGCTGTGCACCATCGAAGACGCTGACGGCGAGCACGAGATCCTGCGTGACAACATGCCGTTCGCCAACCCGGGCCGTGGCGAGTACGGCACCTACTTCATCGGCTACACGCGCCGCCTGTGGGTGATCGAGAAGATGCTCGAGCGCATGTTCATCGGCAATCCCGCGCCGCTGCACGACCGCATCCTCGATTTCTCCACCGCCACCACCGGCGTGACCTTCTTCGCGCCCTCGCGCAAGGTGCTGGCCGACCTGGGCGAGTGATCGCGCCGGGCCGACCGCCATCTGCCTGTCATCTATGACGCCGACCATGGCGCGCTGGATGGGCGCGCAGGAGGCAGGCGATGGTCATGGCAGGGAACAGGACAGGCCTACGCCGCTGGTGGCGGCGTCTGGCTGCAGTGTTCGGCGCACTGGCACTGGGGAGTGCCGCGGCGTCCGCGCAGGAAGCCCCTGCGCACTGGATGGCCTACGCCGCCGCCGTGGGTGGCCAGCTGCAGCAGCGCCTGCAGCAGGAGCAGGACCCGCAGGCGCAGCGCGTGCTGCAGTGGCTGCAGGCCCACCCGGACACGCCGACGCCGCTGCCGGTGAGCGTGTGGATCGCGGCGGATGGCCGTATTTCGAAACTGGAATTCGACAGCCTGGGTGACGCCCAGGTCGACGCCGACCTGCGCGCGACGCTGCAGGCCGGCCCGCTGCAGGCGGGACCGCCGGCGGACATGCGCCAGCCGCTGCGGCTGGGTTTGGCCCTGACCCCGTAGATCCACGCCATGCGTGGATGGCGCGCCGATTGTCAGCAACAGCCACGCATGGCGCGGCTCTACCGCGTTGCCACCTGCGGTTCACGCGCGGCCGCGCTCCATGCGCGCAGGCCGAACACGGCCAGACCGAGGAAGAACACGTACAGCGCGGCGGTCACGTGCAGCGACTTGAACAGGTAGGCGCCCACGTAGACCACGTCCACGGCGATCCATACCCACCAGCAGGCGACGTGGCGGCGTGCCTGCCACCACTGGCCGACCAGGCTCAGCGCGGTCAGCATCGCGTCCAGCCACGGCAGCGCGGCATCGGTGAAGCTGTGCATGCCGGCGCCCAGCGTCACGCCGCCGCACAGGCCGATGGCCAGGTCACGCAAGAGCTTGCCTCGCGCCAGCGGCACGATGCGGATGCTGCCCTCATCGGCGGCGTGCTGGCGCCAGTTGAGCCAGCCGTAGATCAGGAAACCACCGAAGGCAACCTGCAGCAGGGTGTCCGAGTACAGCTTGGCCTCGGCGAACACCAGGCCATACAGCATGACCGACAGCAGGCCCACCGGCCATGCAGACAGCCGGCGGCGGGCCATCAGCCAGACGCCGAGGACGCTGCACAGCGCGGCGGTCCACTCGAGCACGACGCCGTTCACAGCGCGAACGTCACCGACAGGCGCGCCTGTCGCGGTGCGCCGGGGAACAGGTAGTAGTCACCGCCGCTGCTGCCGGTATCGCGCCAGTAGAAACGGTTGAACACGTTGTCCACCGACAGGTTCCAGGTCACGGCGCGCTCGTGCAGCCGGTGCTGGAAACGCAGGCCGGCATCGAACACCGAGTAGTCCGGCGCGCGTACGGCGCCGTCGGCGCGTGCCACGTTGGCACCGGCATAGCGCCACCCGCCAGTGACATCCAGGCCCTGCACGAACGGCAGCGCATAGGCCACGTGCACGCTGGCACGCACCTTCGGCACGTTCACCAGCTGATGACCCTCATAGGCCGGCGTGCCGGTGTCGCGCGCGCGCGCCTGCAGCACGCTGGCACTGGCGACGATCTGCAGTGCATCCGTCAGCTGGCCGTTGGCGGTCAACTCCAGGCCGGTGTGGGTCTGGGTGCCTTCCTCGACGAAGGTGTAACCCACGTCGCTGCTGTCCGGCTTGGCGTACTGGTACGGCTGCGAAATGCGGAACACCGCCGCGCCCAGGGTCAGCGCTTCGACCGGCACGTACTTCAGGCCCACTTCCAGCTGCCGCGACTGTACCGACGGCAGGAAGGTGTCGGCGTTGCTGGTCCAGAACGGCGCTTCCTGGCCCAGCGAAATGCCGCGCACGTAACTGGCGTAGGCGTTGAGCTGGTCGGTGGCTTTCCACACCACCGCGGTCTGTGGCAGGAAGCGCGACAGGCGGCTGTGCCGCTGCGGGGTGCCGCGCTTGTCATAGGCGCGCTCATCCAGGCGGACGAAGCGGCCACCGGCCAGCCACTGCCAGTCGTCACCGAAGCTGATCCGGTCCAGCACGAAGAACGCGGTCTGGCGGCTGTCCAGGCGACGTGCGGACGGGCCCGGCATCTTCGGCGACGGCGCGAACACCGGCACCGGTGCGTCGTGGATGTTGGTGGTGCCAACGTACTCGTTGACGCTCGGGCGCCTGTCCACGGTGCGGCGGAAGTAGTCGGCCCCGATGGTCAGCTGGTGGCCGACGCTGCCGGTCTCGAAGCGGCCACGCAGTTCGGCACGAGCCTGCTGGTTGCGGCGCGTGTCGTCCGGACTGCGGTAGTCGTAGATGTCATAGTCGCCGTTCGGCGCGAAGTAGTTGCCCGGCACGCTGCCGTCGGCACATTGCGCGGCGTAGTAGCAGCCGTAGGCGAAGGCGACGTTGTCATCGATCACCGAACGGCTGTGGCCCACCGATACACGTGATTGCCAAGCGTCGTTGAAGTCGTAGGTATGCAGCGCGGTGATGTTGGTGCTGGCGATATCCACCGGCCGCTGCCACGGCTGGTAGCCGAGCAGGTGCTCGCGGTCGACGCCGCGCGGCAGGTCACGTGCGCCCAGCAGCTGGTAGCCGGACACCGAACGTTGCGAACTGGTCTGGTAATTGGCGTCCACCTCCAGCTTGCCGCGTTCGCCGATCAGCCAGTCGGCGGCCAGCGAGTAGAAGTTGCGGCGGCCATCGGCATGCTCGACATAGGAATTGCTGGAGTCCCATGCGGCATTCAGGCGCAGGCCGAAGCGCGGGGTGATCCAGTGGCCGACATCGACGGCGACGTAGCGCGAGCCTTCCGAATCGGTACCGAGCGTGGCGGTGCGCACTTCGGCCGGGCGCTTGCCGATGTAGTTGATGATTCCGCCCGGCGCCATCACGCCTGCCGCCAGGCCGGCTTCACCCTTGAGGATCTCCACCGACTGCACGTTCTCCAGCGCCAGGCGTTGCTCGCCGGCGATGGACAGCCCATTGAAGCGGTAGCCGGTGGCGGCGTCCAGGGCGAAGCCGCGGATGGCGACGTTCTGGTAGTAGCCCACCGGCGCGTAGGCATCACCCAGCGAGGCATCATTGCTGGCCAGCTCGGACAGCGAACGTAGCTGGCGGCGGTCGAGATAGTCGCGCTCGAGCACATTCACCGAAGCCGGCGTGTCCTTCCACGAACCGCCACCGAAGGCGTTCACGCGCGAGGTATCGGCCTTCGGTTTGCCGGCCTGCACGCGCACCGCTGCCAGTTCGGTCGGTGAGCGTTCGGCGCCGATGGCGGCCGCATCGGTGGTGGCCTCGGCCTCGCTGGCATGTAGCGGGAGCGCGGCACAGAGGGCGAGGGAGAGCACGGTGGGGCGCAGGCAGCGGTTCATTCGGTTCGTCTTCGGCCAACAAGGGAGACGAAGCGACGGCGCGCAGGTGCACCGGCCCAGGATGGGGGTGTGGCTGCGGCTCAAAGCTCCCTACGCCGGTGCAAACCGGATCAGGTTCCAAGGGACTCTCTCAGCCTGGCAGATCCAGGCACCCCCGCTTCAGGTGACCATTTCACTACAAATGGTACGGATTTGCGAGCCGGTGCCCTTCAGGCTGCCGCGTGCAGCGCGTTGAGCAGTGCCTGCCCTGGCGCGCTGTGGAACCACGCCGGATGCCCCAGCATGAAGGGTTGCCACGCCACATCGGCATTGGCGGTCGAGCCGGTGACGCCCTCGAAATACTCCACTTCGGACAGTGCGAAGTCGAAATGCACCATCGGCAGCAGGTCGGCCAGCAGGTGCACGCGTGCCGCCGACAGCGGCAGCACCTGGCGGTAGCCATCGAGCAGCGCCAGCGCGATATCGATGCGCACTGCCTCCATGCCGCGCGCCAGTTCCAGCCATGCCACGGCGTTGCGCTCGATTGCGGTGGCGAGGTCGAACAGTGCGCTGGTGGGCGAGGTCAGGCCGAAATCCAGCACGGTGCTGACCTGCCCGTCGCGCCACAGCAGGTTGGAGACATGCCAGTCGTTGTGCGCCCACAGCCGTGGTTCGTCGTGCAGGCGCTCGGCCAGTCCCGTGTGCCACGGCAGCACGTCACGCCGCAGCTGCGTTTCCCACGGAATGCGCGCGAGATAGCGGGCCAGGCCGGGGCGCTCGTGCAGCCCTGCCTTGATTGCGGCAATCGGATCGTCGGCGCGGATCAGGTCGTCGCGCGCCACCAGCAGATGGGTGCTGCGCTGGGGCGCGTGGTAGCTGGCGGCGGCGCGGTGCAGCTGTGCGAGTGCGCGTCCGGCTTCGCGGGCCTGCGCGACATCGGTCAGCAGCGACCACGACACCGCGTCGCGGTACAGGTCGTCGCCTACGCCGACGTCGTGCAGTTCAAACGTCCATTCGCCGTGCTCGACCGCGGTGTGGCCATCGGTTGCCGCCAGCACCTGCACCACCGGCACGCCGGCAGCGGCGAGATGGGCGATGAAGCGGTGCTCTTCCTCCAGGCAGGCCGCGTTGCGCACGCTGTGGTGATGGCGCTTGATGAACACTGCGCCGCGCGTGCCATCGACGATGGCGGCAGCCGACAGTGGCCGCGGGCTGTGCCAGCGTGGCTGGCTGCCGCTGTCCAGCTGCGAGTAGCGCTGGCGCAGCCATGCGATGTCCGCCGCGCTGATCGGTGGCCAGTCGGCAGCCACCTCGTCGTTGTTGAGGCCCTGCACACGGTGGGAGGAAGACGTCATGCCGCGGCCCGAGAGGGGAAAGTCACATCCAAGGCTGCGCATTCAACGCCATGCGCGCGGCCAACGCAAACGGGCGGGTCATCGACCCGCCCGTCTCTGCCATCGGCAGGGGTACCGCCGCCGTGCCGTTTACCAGCCGCGATGGCGACCGCGGTCGTGGTAGTAGCGGTTGTCGTAGTAACGCTCGCGCTGCCAGCGGCGGTCGTCGCCACGGTCGTAGTAACCGCTGCGGTAGTAGCCACGATCGTAGCGGCGGTCGTAGCGGTTGTCATAGTAACGATTGTCGTAATAACGACGGTCGCGGCGGTCGGAGGTGGTCAGATTGCCGATCGCGCCGCCGGCCACGGCACCACCGACGGTGGCGGCAGGATCACCGTTGGAGAGCAGGTTGCCGGCCACGCCACCGACCACGGCGCCGACCAGGGTGCGCTTGTCCTTCCTCGACATCGCGCTGGCATCGCTGACCACGGCGACACCGGCCACCAGTGCCAGCGCCATCGCCAGACCACGGAAGCTGAGTGTGGAAGTACTGAGCATGATTCGTTCTCCTGTGAGGTGCATGCCACGCTGGGCAGGGAGGGCGCGGGGCGCCCCGGCTGCCGTGATGTCCACGCTGGCGTTCCAACATTGCCGGAACATTGCCTGGCGTATCGAGCGGCTTGCGCATTCATCTAGCGGCAGGTGGCATGAAGCAAGGCTGAAAGCGGCCTCGGCCGCTCAGCTGGCAGAAAGGGAAAAGGCCACGCGGGCGTGGGCCCTCCCTTCTCTGCCAAGGCGTTGGCATGTCAGACGCCCGTCGCTCGCTGGCGGCCCGCGTCTCCACGGTGACGCGGCTGGCGGCCGGACATGAGCCGGGTCGATTCCTTCGACCTCGAATTGAGAACCCACGCCCGTTCATCCTGGTACAGATCCGCAGACCAGCAAGGCGGCCGCCGTTGCCGGGGCGATTATGTGAATCGCGTCTCAGATTTTGCCGTCACGCAGGTAGTCGAACAATTCGGCATCGCCCTTCAACCCCAGCTTGAGCATCGCGTCGCCCTTCTGCCGGCTGATGGTGCTGACGCTCTTGTGCAGCAGCAGCGAGATCTCCTTCACTGTCATGCCGGTGCCGAGCAGGCGCAGCACCTCCACCTCGCGCGGGGACAGCGGCTTGCCGTCACCCTCGCGCATGCGCCAGCTGCCGGCTGCCTCGACCCGCTCGCGCAGGCTGCGGCTGATGTAGGGCTGGCCGCGGTAGACCGCCTGGATCGCCTGCGGCAGCTCGTCCATCGACGAACTCTTGTCGACCAGGCCGAGCACACCACTGTCGAGCACCATGCGCAGGATCGCCAGGTTGCTGGAAACGCTGAGCATCAGCACCGGCAGGTCCGGGTGGCGGCGCCGGATCATGCCGATCATGGCGAAGCCATCGGCCTGCGGGCTGCCCGGCATGGAGTAGTCGGTGACCAGCAGGTCACAGGGCTGGTTGGCGAGCAGGGTCATCAGTGCCTGCGCGCTGTCGGCCTCGCCGACCACGCGGCCCACGCCACTGGACTCGATGACGGCGCGGGTACCGATGCGGACCACCGGGTGATCGTCTGCGATGATGATGCGCAAGCTCATGCTCTAGTATGGCCATCGGGCACGCCGGACCGCGACGATCGCGGTCCCTGGCAGGATTCTAGGAGATCGACGCAGATGCGTAGGTGGGCTGTTCGCGGGCTGCTCCTGCTGCTGGCGGTGCTGGCGCTGCCCGTGGCCCAGGCACAGCCGGCCCCTGGCCTGCTGCCGCTCAGCCCGTTGCAGCGCGAATACCTGGTGGCGCATCCGACCATCGTTGTCGGGCAGTATGACAGTGGCTGGCCGCCCTTCGAGTCCCTCCGTGATGGCGAGCAGGTCGGGCTGGGACCGGACTACCTGTCGCATCTTGCTCGCCAGCTCGATGTGAAGGTCGAGGCGCGCCGCTATCCGGACTGGACATCCGTGCTGGATGCGGCATGTCGTGGCGAGATCGACGTGGTGATGAATGTTGGCCTCAGTGCCGACCGCACCCGCTGCATGGTCTATACCGCGGCCTACAGTGAGGCGCCCCTCGCACTGGTGGGCCGGCCCGATGACCTGCGTGCCTCCGACATGCCGGACCTGGATGGCCTGAGGGTCGTGATCGAGCAGGATTTCCTGACCGGTCCGCAGGTGCGCGCCCGATTCCCGCGTGCCCGCCAGCTTGTCGCAAACGACACGTTGAGCGCATTGCAGATGGTCATAGACGACAAGGCCGACGTCTACATCGGCAATGCCTTTGTCGCCACCGAGCTGATTGCCAGCCGGCGCCTGCAGGGCGTGGCGCTGCTGCGGCCGAGCGACCTGCCCCCTGAGCGGCTGCACTTCGGCATTCCCAACAGCAAGCAACCGCTGGCCGAAGCCCTGGACCTGGCGCTGGCCGCGACCAGCCAGGCCCAGCGCGATGCCCTCGCACAACGCTGGTTGTCACCGCCGCACTGGTCGGCATCGGCGCAGCTGGCGCTGAGCCAGGCCGAGAAGCGTGTGCTGGAGAAGCCGCTGATGATCGGTTTCGCGCCGAATGCCGCGCCCCTGTCGTTCACCGGCGAGGATGGCCGGCCCAGTGGCCTGGCCAGCGAGTACCTGCAGCGCCTGATGCAGGCCGGCGCCAACCTGAAGGTCGAGAACAGCCATGACTGGTACGAGGTGCGTGAGAAGGCCCGCCGCGGTGAACTGCAGGCGGTGATGGGCATACCCGTTGATTCGCGCTACCTGGGCCCGGACTGGGTGTTCAGCCAGCCCTTCATCAGCGTGCCGAACGTGATTGTGGTCAGGAGCGATGGTGAGTCGCTGCTGGGCCTGGCCGACCTGCAGGGCAAGCGCGTGCTGCTGTCCGACCCGGAGCGCGTGCGTGGCTATGTGCAGCAGCAGGCGCCGCAGGCCCGGATCATTGCTGCGCGGAGTGCCGAGCAGGCGCTGCAGCGCCTGCTCGAGGGTGAAGCCGATGCCTATGTCGGCAACCTTGCCGTGGTCGATCACCTGCTGCGCAGCCGTTTCCCGGGGCGGATGCAGGTAGCGGCTCCGGCCGGTTTCAACGACCAGCTGGCGCTGGCAGTGGATCGCCGCCATGCGGCCCTGGCCACGACCTTCGATCGCCTGCTGCTGCAGATGACCCCACGCAAGCGCGAGGCGCTGCGCAGCGATTGGCTGGCGGTGGAGTACCGCAATGGGGTCGACTGGAGCAATCTGCTGCGGTGGGGCGTGCCGGTGCTGATGGTGCTGTTGACCGCGCTGCTGGTGCATGGCGTGGGCCATTGGCGGCTGCGCCGTGAGGTGGCAGGACGCCGCCAGCTGGAGCAGCGACTGGCCGAGGTGACCGACAACCTGCCGGCGGTGGTCTACCAGGCCCGTCGCGATGCCGATGGCACGCTGAGCTTCCCGTTCATCGCCGGCGACCTGCCTGCATTGTTCGGCATCACCCGGCAGCAGGCCGAACAGGATGCGAGGGTGTTGCTGGAACGCGTCGAGCAGGAGGACCGCGCGCGCATCCTGCATTCCATCGAGCAGGCCGCGCACCAGTTCGCGCCGTTGATCCTGGAGTTCCGCCTGCGCAGCGACGGGGAAGGCGTGCGCTGGGTGCGCAGCCAGGCCCATCCCTACGCCGCCGAAGAAGGCGCGGTGATCTGGAGCGGGTACTGGGTGGATGTAAGCGAAGCCCGGATGCAGGCCGACGCACTGGCGGCGGCGAAGGCGGACGCCGAGCAGGCCGCTGAGGCCAAATCGCGTTTCCTGGCCACGATGAGCCACGAGATCCGTACGCCGATGAGCGGCGTGCTGGGCATGCTGGAGGTGCTGGCGCACTCACCGCTGGACAGCGAGCAGCAGCGCATCCTCGGCGTGATCGAGGATTCGGCGCAGATGCTGCGGCAGATCCTCGACGACATCCTCGATTACTCGCGGCTGGAAGCAGGTGCACTGCGCCTGGAGCCGGTGCCGCAACCGCTGCGGCCCCTGCTGGAAAGCGTGTGCCGCCTGCTGTCCCCGCAGGCCAGCGCGCGTGGCCTGGCGCTGCACGTGCAGATCGATCCCCAGCTGGCGCCGGCCCACGAAGTGGACGGCGTACGGCTGCGCCAGATCGTGTTCAACCTGCTCAGCAATGCCATCAAGTTCACCAGCCAGGGCGAGGTGCGCCTGCAGCTTGAGGTGCTGGGGCCGACCAGCGAGGACGGTGTGCAGCCGCTGTGCCTGAGCGTGACCGACACCGGCGTGGGCATCGCACCGGAACAACTGCAGCACCTGTTCGCGCCATTCACCCAGGCCGGCGCCTACATCCAGCGTGACCACGGCGGCACCGGCCTGGGCCTGAGCATCTGCCAGCGCCTGGTGCAGATGATGCAGGGCGAACTGACCCTGCACAGCACGCTGGGCGAAGGCACGCGCGCCGAAGTGCGGGTCTCGCTGGTCGAGGCCGGCAGCGAGGACGCGGCGGCGCTGCTGGCCGAGCAGGAGCAGACCGCGCTGCTGCCCGCCGCGTTGCGCCAGGCGCGGGTGCTGGTGATCGAGGATCACCCGACCAACCAGGCGATGATGGCGTGGCGGCTGCAGCAACTGGGCGTGCCCCATGTGCTGCTGGGCGACGGCCAGCAGGCGCTGGACCGCCTGTCATCGGAGTCCTTCGACCTGGTCATTACCGACTGCCGCATGCCGGTACTCGACGGGTTTGGATTCACCCGCCTGCTGCGCGAACGCGAGGGTCGTACCGGGCAGCCGCGACTGACGGTGCTGGCATTGACCGCCAGCGTGCTGGACGACGATGCGCGCCGCTGCCGCGAGGCCGGCATGGACGAGGTGCTGGCCAAGCCGCTGTCGCTGGCCACGCTGCGCACCGCGCTGCTGCGCTGGCTGCCGCAGGCACAGGGCCAGTCGTTCGAGTCGCCAGTGCAGGAGACTGTCGCCGACGACGCCGAAGTACTGCCTGATCTGGCCACCCTGCAGCAGCGCTATGGCTCGCGCGCCGTGGCCGAGCAGCTGCGTGACAGCCTGTTGCAGGCCAGTGAAAGTGATCTGGCGGCGGTACAGCGCGCCGTGCGGGCCGGTGACCGCGAGACTGCGGCGCTCCACCTGCATCGCCAGGCGGGTGGTCTGGGGGCAATCGGGGCAAGCGCACTGGCGGGGCAGGCCAACGCGCTGGTCGAGCGGCTGCAGGATGCGACCGAGGCCGATCCGGCACCGGTGTTCGCCGCTGTAACGGCGTTCGTGGCACGGCTGCAGCACCAGCTGCAGCGACTGGCTCACTGAGCCGACTGCTGTTGCAGGTAAGCGATCACCAGCGCGCGGCGTTCGGCGCTGGGAAAGGCGTTGTACATGCGTGTGCCGGGCACCACGTGGGTGGGCGACTGCAGGAACGCATCCAGGGTCTGCGCGCTCCAGGTGATGTCGGCGCGGCGCATGCCCTCGGAATAGCCGTAGTCGGGCAGGCTGCCGGCGCGGCGGCCGATCACGCCGTGCAGGTTCGGCCCGAAGCGGTGGATGCCGTCGGGCTGCACGGTGTGGCAGCCGGCGCACAGTTCGAACGCGCGCTGCATGGCCTGCTGCCGGGCCTGTTCGGGCGTGGCCGGCGCCGCAGGCGGGCGCTGGCACGCCGTGGCGAGCAGGGCCACGGCAACGGTGGTGAGCAGGCAGGAGGCACGCATGGGCGGGCAGGATAGCGGTGCGGTGGAGCGGCCGGGCTGCGACACGCGGTCGCAGCCCGGGGCGATCACATGCCCGAGTAGTTCGGGCCGCCGCCGCCCTGCGGGGTCACCCAGACGATGTTCTGGGTCGGGTCCTTGATGTCGCAGGTCTTGCAGTGCACGCAGTTCTGCGCGTTGATCTGCAGGCGCGCGTTGTCGGCGTCGCCGACGAACTCGTACACGCCGGCCGGGCAGTAACGTGCTTCGGGACCGGCGTACTCGGCCAGGTTCACCTTCACCGGAATGCTCGGATCCTTCAGCGTCAGGTGGCTGGGCTGGTTCTCGTCGTGGTTGGTGCTGCTCAGGAACACCGAGCTGAGACGATCGAAGGTCAGCACGCCATCGGGCTTGGGGTAGGCGATGCGGGTGTGCTGGGACGCCGGCTCCAGGCAGGCGTGGTCCGGCTGGGTGCGGTGCAGGGTCCACGGCGGGTTGCGCACGCCCAG
The DNA here is from genome assembly GCF_059369535.1 of Stenotrophomonas sp. YJH_SMC_122. NCBI lineage: Bacteria > Pseudomonadati > Pseudomonadota > Gammaproteobacteria > Lysobacterales > Lysobacteraceae > Stenotrophomonas > Stenotrophomonas sp. YJH_SMC_122. The sequence goes on from NZ_JCAFST010000002.1 coordinate 242,984, forward strand.
CTTCGGCAGCAGCCACTGCTCCACGCCGGTCATCAGCGTGGCAACGGTCTGGCCCTTCTTGAACCACTGCTTGAAGTTCTTGGCCTGCTGCAGTTCGTTGAACAGCCAGCTCGATTCGAACGCCTTCGGGTAGGCGCTCAGTTCATCGTGCTGGCGGTCGGCAGCCAGCGCGTCGAACGCAGCGTCGGCGCACAGCATGCCGGTCTTGATCGCGGCATGGCTGCCCTTGATGCGGCTGGCGTTGAGGTAGCCGGCCTCGCAGCCGACCAGCGCGCCACCGGGGAACACCGTCTTCGGCAGCGACAGCAGGCCGCCGGCGGTGATCGCACGCGCGCCGTAGCCGATGCGGGTACCGCCTTCCAGGTGCTTGCGGATATCCGGATGGGTCTTGAAGCGCTGGAATTCCTCGAACGGGCTCAGCCAGGGGTTCTTGTAGTCCAGGCCGACCACGTAGCCGATGGCGACCTTGCCACCGTCGGCGTGGTAGAGGAACGCGCCGCCATAGGTGTCGCTGTCCAGCGGCCAGCCAGCCGCATGCACCACCAGGCCCGGCTCGTGCCTGGCCGGGTCGATCTGCCACAGCTCCTTGATGCCGATGCCGTAGGCCTGCGGGTCCTTGCCTTCGTCCAGTTTGTAGCGGGCGATCAGCTGGCGGCCGAGGTGGCCGCGAGCACCTTCGGCGAAGACCGTGTACCTGGCGTGCAGCGCCATCCCACGCTCGAAGGCCGGGCCGATGCTGCCGTCCTTCTCGATGCCCATGTCGCCGGTGGCCACGCCGATCACCTCGCCGTTGTCGCCGTACAACACTTCTGCAGCGGCGAAGCCAGGGAAGATCGCAACCTCCAGCGCCTCGGCCTGCTGCGCCAGCCAGCGGGTCACTTCGCCCAGGCTGATGATGTAGTTGCCTTCGTTGTGGAAGCACTCCGGCAGCAGCGCATTGGGCGTGCTGCGCGACCCGGTCTCGCTCAGGAACAGGAACTCGTCGCGGGTGACCTTCTGCTTCAGCGGTGCGCCGCGTTCGGCCCAGTCCGGGAACAGTTCGGCCAGCGCGCGCGGATCCATCACGGCGCCGGACAGCACGTGCGCGCCCGGTTCGGAGCCCTTCTCCAGCACGCATACCGACAGCTCGCGGCCGGCTTCGAGCGCGCGCTGGCGCAGGCGGATCGCGGTGGCCAGGCCGGCGGGGCCGGCGCCGACGATCACCACGTCGAACTCCATTACTTCACGCGGGGGCAGGGCGTTGGCTTCAGCGCTCATCGATTGCATGACTCGTGGGTAGGGCCGGCATCGGGGCCACCGGCGGTGCCTGGGAATCGCGCGTGCGGCCACGGGCGAAACGGTTGTTTGAATGTGTCAGGGTACCGGGCCGCGCGTGATCGAGCTAGATCGACGATGTTCACCTCATGATTGCTGCAGTGCAGCGTAATGATCGTGGCCGGGTAGGTGCCAACCTCGGGTTGGCACATTGCTTCACCGCCCGGACCTGCATCCGTGTGGACCAAGGTCCACATCTACCAGACGCGATGCGTGCGGATGACCGACAATGGCCGGGTCCTGACTGCGCGTGAGTGCCATGGCTTTGCATCCGTACGATCTGTTCGATGTCCGTTCCCTGCTCAACGAGGAAGAGCGCGCAGTGCAGGAGAGCGTCGCCCGCTTCACCAACGAGCGCGTGCTGCCGATCATCGGCGATGCCTTCGACCAGGCCCGCTTCCCCGACGAACTGGTGCCTGAGATCGCTTCGTTGGGCCTGCTGGGCGCGACCCTGCCGACCCAGTACGGCGGCGGTGGCCTCGGCGCGGTCAGCTATGGCCTGATCTGCCAGGAGCTGGAGCGCGGCGATTCGGGCCTGCGCAGCTTCGTCTCGGTGCAGAGCTCGCTGTGCATGTATCCCATCTACGCGTACGGCAGCGAAGAACAGCGCCAGCAGTGGTTGCCGGCGATGGCACGCGGCGAACTGATCGGCTGCTTCGGCCTGACCGAGGCGCACGGTGGGTCCGACCCGGCCAGCATGAAGACCCGCGCGGTGCGCGACGGCAGCGACTGGCGCATCAGCGGCAGCAAGATGTGGATCACCAGCGGCCCGGTGGCCGACCTGGCCATCGTCTGGGCACAGACCGAGGACGGCATCCAGGGCTTCGTGCTGGAGAAGGGCATGGCTGGCTTCACCACGCAGGAAATCAAGCACAAGATGAGCCTGCGCGCATCGCTGACCGGTGCGCTGTTCTTCGATGACGTGCGCGTGCCCGACAGCCACCGCCTGCCGAACGTGAAGGGCCTGAAGGGGCCGCTGGGCTGCCTGACCCAGGCCCGCTATGGCATCAGCTGGGGCCCGATCGGCGCGGCCATCGCCTGCCTGGATGAAGCGCTGGGCTACGCCAAGGAGCGCGTGCTGTTCGGCCGCCCGCTGGCGGCCACCCAGAGCGCGCAGATCAAGCTGGCGGAAATGGCCCGCCGCATCACCACCGCCCAGCTGTTGGCCCTGCAGCTGGGCCGGCTGAAGGAAGCCGGCCAGCTGCAGCCGCAGCAGGTCAGCCTGGCCAAGTGGAACAACTGCCGCATGGCCATCGACATCGCCCGCGAGTGTCGCGATCTGCTCGGTGGGGCTGGCATCACCACCGAACACGTGGCGATCCGGCACGCGCTGAACCTGGAATCGGTGATCACCTATGAAGGCACCGAGACCGTGCACCAGCTGGTGATCGGCCGCGAACTGACCGGCATCAACGCGTTCTGAGTGCACCGGTAGTGCCGGCCGCTGGCCAGCGCGAAGTGGTAGTGCCGGCCGCTGGCCGGCATTGCCCAGCAGCGTATTCGCAGGCGAGCGATCGGTGTACCGAACCGCGCACCGGACCGCGATGGATTCAAGGACAGCCTGTACCGCGCGGCTGTTGGGTCCGCCTTGAAGCGAGCCGAGCACCGCAGGTCCGGCGGGGGCGAAGAGGCGCGGGTGTCTGAGCGCAGCGAGTTCCGCGCCGTCCCCCGGCGGGCCGAGGAGCGCAGGGTACCGGTGCGCAGCACCAGCTCGCAGACGGCGGCGCGTTTCTTTTGGTTACTTTTCTTTCCGCGCGGAAAGAAAAGTAACGCCCATGAACGCATGCGCCCGCCACAGCAACAATCAGGCAGAAGAGAGGCGCGTGGCGCTACGCGCCGCCGGCAAACCCATGCTGCCGCCACGCCTCGTACATCACCACGGCAACGGTGTTGGAAAGATTGAGGCTGCGGTTGCCCGGCCGCATCGGCAGGCGCAGGCGGCGGCCGTCGGGCAGGGCATCGAGCACCTCCTGCGGCAGGCCGCGGCTTTCCGGGCCGAACAGGAACGCATCGCCCTCTTCAAAGGCCACGCTGTCGTAGCGCACGCTGGCGCGCGTACTGAGTGCGAACAACCGGATCGGTGCGATCCGCGCCAGTGCGGTGTCCAGGTCGGGGTGCACCTGCAGGCGCGAGTACTCGTGGTAGTCCAGGCCGGCGCGCTTGAGCTGCTTGTCTTCCAGTGCGAAGCCGAGCGGCTCGACCAGGTGCAGTTGCGCGCCGGTGTTGGCGCAGAGCCGGATCACATTGCCCGTGTTGGGCGGGATTTCCGGTTGGAACAGGATCACGTGGAACGGGGGCGCGGCATTCATCGGCGCAGTGTACCTGCGACGACCGCCGCCTTTACGGCGCACGCCCTGCTCGGGGCAGGGCGGCACCGGTTACGGGCGCAGCAGGACCTGGGCGGTTTCGGTGGCCAGGGCCTGCAGATCGGCGGCGCTCGGACGCACCTGCAGGGCCGGCAGGTTGACGATGACCGAGTGGGCGACGTTGGTCGCGGCCGCAGCCAGAGTGGCGGCGTAGCGCTGGGCTTCCAGTTCGGCGGCCAGGGCGACGCGCTGTTCCAGGCTTGGGCGCACTTCCACCGAGGCCAGCGTGGTGATCGGCAGCGCGGCGGCAACCGGGGCGGCGACGTAGCCGTTGCGCTCGGCCAGCTGGTCGGCGCTCGGGCGCACTTCCACGGTGGCCAGGGTCGGGATGCCGCTGGCCTGTTCCCAGGCCTGCTGGGCCAGCTGGTCGGCGGCCGGGCGAACCTGCACGGTGGACAGGGTCTTGATGGATTCGGAGGCCTGCACCGACGAAACAACCGCGGTGCCGGCGATCAGGGCGATGGCGATGGCAATGGTCTTGGCGTTCATGACGGGGCCTGTTTAGTGTTGGTGAGCAGTGGTGTGGTAGTAAGGTAGTACACCAGTTCTGGACATGCAAGAGAAATTTTCGATTTCCTGCATTTGTTCAGTCTTCAGTCAGCTTTTGTCTGAAGCCCTTCCTGGCGCAGGAAGTACCAAGCAATCCGCGTGCCAACTTTTAGTTATTGATTTGCAAGGCTTTTGTGTGGTCCCGAAAGTGTCCGCTGGGCGGACACCTGTCCATTCGATAAGCCGCGGACACTGTCCGGACGCCTTCAGCCGGCGTCTGTGACGTTTCAAGAGCGCCCGTGGGCGTCGGGCTCGATGGCCATCTGGGCAAACACCCCCAGTGACTGGCGACCGATTCCTGCCGCCGCGTGCGCAGGCTAGGATCGGGGTTCACCTATGTGACCAAGGATCCGGATATGTCTCTCGCCCTTCGCCCGCGCACCGCATTGCTGGCCGTCGCCCTCAGCACCGCCCTGGGCACGCTTGCTCCTACCTCCGCGCTTGCCGCCAGGCCCGCGGCACCGGCCAAGGTCGATATCCCGTACGAGCAGTTCACCCTGCCCAACGGCCTGCGCGTGATCGTGCATACCGATCGCAAGGCGCCGATCGTCGCGGTCAACGTCTGGTACCACGTGGGCAGCAAGGACGAGCCGGCTGGTCGTACCGGCTTCGCGCACCTGTTCGAACACCTGATGTTCCAGGGCAGCGAAAACCACGACGGCGAATTCTTCGAACCGTTCAAGCAGGTCGGTGCCACCAACCAGAACGGCACCACCAACACCGATCGCACCAATTACTTCGAGAACGTGCCGACCACCGCGCTGGACATGGCGCTGTGGATGGAATCGGACCGCATGGGCCATCTGGTCGGTGCGATCGACCAGGCCGCGCTCGACGAGCAGCGTGGCGTGGTGCAGAACGAGAAGCGCCAGGGCGAGAACCAGCCCTACGGCCAGGCCTGGGACCAGCTCAACAAGGCGCTGTACCCGGTGGGCCACCCATACCACCACGGCGTGATCGGGTCGATGAACGATCTGAACGCGGCGTCGCTGGATGACGTGAAGACCTGGTTCCGCACCTGGTACGGCCCGAACAACGCGGTGCTGGTGCTGGCCGGCGACATCGACCTGGCCACCGCCAAGGAAAAGGTCGCCAAGTACTTCGGCAGCATCCCGGCCGGCCCGACCATGGCGCAGCCGGCGGTGAACGTGGCCAAGCGCAGTGCCGACACGCGCGAGACGATGACCGACAAGGTGCCGCAGGCGCGCATCTACCGTGCATGGAACGTACCGCAGGTCGGCACCACCGAGGTCGATCAGCTGCAGTTGTTCGCGCAGGTGCTGGGCGGTGCCAAGTCTTCGCGCCTGAGCCAGCGCCTGCAGCACCAGGACAAGCTGGTGGACAGCATCGCGTCGGGCCTGTCGACTTCGCAGCTGGGCTCGAACTTCGTGATCATGGCCACGGTCAAGCAGGGCCAGGACCCGGCCAAGGTCGAGAAGATCATCGACGAGGAACTGGACCGGCTGATCAAGCAGGGCCCGACCGCGGCCGAACTGGAGCGCGCCAAGACCGGTGCCCGCGCCGGTTTCATCCGCGGCATCGAGCGCATCGGTGGCTTCGGCGGCAAGGCCGATGCACTGGCCGAGTGCGCGGTGTTCACCGGCGACCCGGGCTGCTTCCGCGCCTCGCTGGCCAACATCGAGAAGGCCAGTGCTGCTGATCTGAGCCGGCTGGGCGCGCAGTGGCTGGACAAGGGCAGCCACACCCTGGTGATCGCACCGGGTGAGCGCGTGGCGCTGAAGGAAGACCCGAGCCAGGCGCCGAAGCCGTTCACTGTGCCGGCGGTGGACCCGAAGTACAGCACCCTGCCCGAGCAGGTCGACCGCAAGGCCGGCGTGCCTCAGACCCGCGAGTTCCCGCAGCTGAAGTTCCCGGCGCTGCAGCGCGCCACGCTGAAGAACGGCACCGAGGTGATCCTGGCCGAGCGCCACGAGATTCCGGTGGTGCAGTTCAGCTACCAGTTCCCGGGCGGCTTCAGCGCCGACCAGGGCCGCAAGCCGGGCACCGCCAACTTCACCATGAGCCTGATGACCGAAGGCGCCGGCAAGCTGGGCTCGCTGGCCTTCGCCGACGCCGCAGATGCGCTGGGCGCCAGCCTGGATGCCTCGGCCGGCCTGGACTCGATGAGCGTGGACTTGTCGGCGCTGAAGGAAAACCTGGTGCCGTCGCTGGCGCTGTACCGCGACCTGCTGCGCGAGCCGCGCTTCGAGCAGGGCGAGATCGACCGGGTCAAGGCGAGCTGGATCGCGGGCATCCAGCAGGAGAAGGTCAACCCGGGTGCGGTGGCGATGCGCGTGCTGCCCCCGCTGCTGTACGGCAAGGGCCACCCGTATGCCATTCCGTTTACCGGTAGCGGTGACGAGGCGGCGATCAACGGCCTGACCCGCGAGGACCTGGTCGACTTCCACCAGGACTGGCTGCGCCCGCAGAACGGCACCTTGATCGTCGTCGGCGACACCACCCTGGCCGAGATCGTGCCGCTGCTGGACAAGCAGCTGGGCGACTGGAAGGCCAGTGGCGAGGCCCCGCAGGTGAAGGCGGCCACCGACGTTGCGCTGCCGAAAGGCCCGCGCGTCTTCCTGATCGACCAGCCGGGCGCGGTACAGGCCAACCTGTTCGCCGGCCAGGTGGTGGCACCTTCCAGTGCCACCAGCTCGACCCGCTTCGACATCGCCAACGGCGTGATCGGTGGCGACTTCACCTCGCGCCTGAACATGAACCTGCGCGAGGACAAGCACTGGTCGTACGGTGCGCGCAGCAGCGCGGTCAATTCGGTGGGCCAGCGCCCGTGGATGGCCAGCGCGCCGGTGCAGATCGACAAGACCGGCCCGGCACTGGCGGAAATGCGCAAGGAAATCGCCGCGTTCGCCGATGGCAGCAAGCCGGCCACCGCTGCCGAGGTCAACCGCATCCGCAACATCCAGACCCTGAGCCTGCCCGGTGCCTACGAGACCGCCAGTGCGGTGGCGTCGACCATCGGTTCGATCGTGCAGTTCAAGCGCCCGGACGATTACGTGCTGCGGCGCAAGGCCGAGATCGAAGCGATGACCCCGGCGCAGGTGCAGCAGGCCGCCGCCGAGATCAAGCCGCAGGCCCTGACCTGGGTGGTGGTGGGTGACCTCAAGCAGACCGAAGCGGCCGTGCGTGCGCTGAACCTGGGCGAGGTGACGGTGATCGACGCCGAAGGCAACCCGGTCAAGAAATAAGGCACGACCCGGCCCGCCCTGTGGCGGGCCGGCTCCCCCGAAGTGCCGGCCGCTGGCCGGCAACCCTGAAGGGGTCAGAGCCCCCTGCGGGGGATCCGCTCCCCACCGGCTACCCCCGATTCAGGCTGTTCAGGCAGAATCCCCCCATACCCTTCCAGGATCTGCCCATGCGCGTTCTGCTGCTTTCCTCCCTGCTGCTCACCGTCACCGCCTGTACCTGGGTGCCGATCGAACCGGCCGGCAAGGCGACCCGCGTGCTGCCGGCGGGCCCGGTTCCAGCCGGCTGCATCGCCAAGGGCGAGGTGGTGGTCACCGTGAAGAGCAAGGTCGGCTTCTACAACCGCAACCCGCTGCGGGTGCAGGAAGAGCTGGAAACGCTGGCCCGCAACGAGGCCCCGAGCGCCGGCGCCAATGCCGTCCAGGCCGCTGCGGCCCCCGCCGATGGCAGCCAGCGCTTCGCCGCGTTCCAGTGCCCACCGCGCTGAACGCTTCACCATACGGCCGAGGCTGAATTCGTAAAGATGCGGTGAAAGCCCGGGGGTTATAGAATAGCGCCCCCTTTTGCCTGAGCCTTGGCGCTAACCTCGATGCTCTTCAAGAATGTCTCGATCGCCGGCCTGGCACACGTCGACGCACCGCATACGCTGACGACCAAGGAAATCAACGAACGCCTGCAGCCGACGCTGGATCGCCTGGGTATCCGTACCGATGTGCTTGGCGACATCGCCGGCATCCACGCCCGCCGCCTGTGGGACAACGGCGTGCTGGCGTCGGACGCCGCCACCATGGCCGGCCGCAAGGCACTGGAAGACGCGGGCATCACCGCGACCCAGGTCGGCCTGCTGGTCAACACCTCGGTCAGCCGCGACTATCTGGAGCCGTCCACGGCCTCCATCGTGTCGGGCAACCTCGGTGTCAGCGACGAATGCATGACCTTCGACGTCGCCAATGCCTGCCTGGCCTTCATCAATGGCATGGACATCGCGGCGCGCATGATCGAGCGCGGTGATATCGACTACGCGCTGGTGGTGGACGGCGAGACCGCCAACCTGGTGTACGAGAAGACCCTGGAGCGCATGACCGCCCCGGACGTCACCGCCGATGATTTCCGCAACGAGCTGGCCGCGCTGACCACCGGGTCGGGCGCCGCGGCGATGGTGATGGCGCGCGCGGAGCTGGTGCCGGACGCGCCGCGCTACAAGGGCGGCGTGACCCGCTCGGCCACCGAGTGGAACCAGCTGTGCCTGGGCAACCTGGACCGCATGGTCACCGATACCCGCCTGCTGCTGATCGAAGGCATCAAGCTGGCGCAGAAGACCTTCAGCGCCGCCAAGATCGCACTCGGCTGGGCCGTGGAAGAGCTGGACCAGTTCGTGATCCACCAGGTCAGCCAGCCGCACACCGCCGCGTTCATCAAGAACTTCGGCATCGACCCGAAGAAGGTCATGACCATCTTCGGCGAGCACGGCAACATTGGCCCGGCCTCGGTGCCGATCGTGCTGAGCAAGCTCAAGCAGCTGGGCAAGCTGAAGAAGGGCGATCGCATCGCGCTTCTGGGTATTGGCTCGGGCCTGAACTGCTCGATGGCTGAAGTGGTCTGGTAAGCAGCCCGTTGCCCGACCTCCTGTAGAGCCGAGCCCTGCTCGGCTCACGCGCGCAGCGCGGCTCTTCCGCAGCGGACCGGAGAGCAGCCGAGCAACGGCTCGGCTCTACATTGCGCCGCGACTCTCCTTAGGTGCTCCGCATGCGCGATCTTCCCGGTTACCCCGCCCACCCGCAGCGCTTCGAGGTCCGCCCCGGCCTGTCGATGAACTATCTCGACGAGGGCCCGCGCGATGGCGAGGTGGTGGTGATGGTGCACGGCAACCCGTCGTGGAGCTACTACTGGCGCACGCTGGTAGCCGGCCTGTCGGACAGGTACCGGTGCATCGTGCCGGACCACATCGGCATGGGCCTGTCGGACAAGCCCGATGACAGCCGCTATGAGTACACGCTGCAGTCGCGCGTGGACGATCTTGATGCGCTGCTGAAGCATCTGGGCGTCACCGGCCCGGTGACGCTGGCCGTGCACGACTGGGGCGGCATGATCGGCTTCGGCTGGGCGCTGTCGCACCACGACCAGGTGAAGCGCCTGGTCGTGCTCAACACCGCTGCCTTCCCGATGCCGGCGGCGAAGAAAATGCCGTGGCAGATCGCGCTGGGTCGCCACTGGAAGATCGGCGAGTGGATCATCCGCAGCTTCAACGCATTCTCGTCCGGCGCCTCGTGGCTGGGCGTGGAGCGCAGGATGCCGGCCGACGTCCGCCGCGCCTATGTGTCGCCGTACAACAGCTGGGCCAACCGCATCAGCACCATCCGCTTCATGCAGGACATCCCGCTGTCGCCGGCCGACAAGGCCTGGTCGCTGCTGGAGCGTGCCGGCAAGGCACTGCCCTCGTTCGCCGACCGCCCGGCCTTCCTCGGCTGGGGCCTGCGCGACTTCGTGTTCGACCATCATTTCCTGAAGGGTTTCCAGGCCGCACTGCCGCAGGCCCAGGTGCATGCCTTCGAGGACGCCGGCCACTATGTGCTGGAAGACAAGCATGAAGTGCTGGTGCCGGAGATCCGTGCGTTCCTGGACGCCAACCCGATCTGATCGGTTCCCGGGGCGGATTCCGGTAGTGCCGGCCGCTGGCCGGCAACCTCATGAACCCGGCGCGCATAGCGCGCTTGCCGGCCAGCGGCCGGCACTACCACTACGCCGCGACCGGCGCCTGCGGTGGCGAGGACGGGCTGTTGCCGTTGTCGTCCGGGTGATCGTCGTCGTTGTCGGCGTCATCGCGCCACCGCCAGTCGGCCGGCGTCAGCGGATCCAGGCCATAGGCGATGCGCGCCTTGTCGCACTGCGGGCTGGCCTTGCCGTACTCCCACGATGCATCCACCTCACGGCACACGCTGGGCCGGTTGGGGTGGATGGTGCAGCGCGAGTAGACGCCGATCTGCGCATCCAGCGCCACGCAGCGCACCGGCCTGGAGTGGGTGCCGCGCATGCACAGGCGGTGTGGGTCCAGCACCTCGGTGAGCTGGTGCGGCACGCCGCCGGGGGTGACCTCGTCCGATTCCATCCAGTGGAAGGCCACGCGGTATTGGGTGCAGCAGGCGCCGCAGGTCATGCAGGGATGTTGCATGGGCAAGCCGCCTCGGGCGGCAGTCGGAATCGGGAACGAGGGTGCGGATTTTCCACGAAGTGGGCCGCCGCGCAAGAAATTCCGTAAGCGGCGACAATGAACGGATGAACCGACCCTGCAACATTGCCGCGCGCCTGCCTGAACTGGCGCGTGAACGTCCCGATCAGATCGCCATCCGCTGCCCGGGCCGCCGCGGCGCCGGCAACGGCATGGCCGCCTACGATGTCACCCTCGATTACCGCCAGCTGGACGCCCGCAGTGATGCCATGGCCGCCGGCCTGGCCGGCTACGGGATCGGCCGTGGCGTGCGCACGGTGGTGATGGTGCGGCCTTCTCCGGAGTTCTTCCTGCTGATGTTCGCGCTGTTCAAGCTGGGCGCAGTGCCGGTGCTGGTCGATCCGGGCATCGACCGGCGCGCGCTGAAGCAATGCCTGGACGAAGCCCAGCCGCAAGCCTTCATCGGCATTCCGCTGGCGCATGTGGCGCGGCTGGTGCTGCGCTGGGCGCCGTCGGCCACCCGGCTGGTGACGGTCGGCCGCCGCCTCGGCTGGGGCGGTACCAGCCTGGCCGCGCTGGAACGTGCCGGTGCCAAGGGGGGGCCGATGCTGGCCGACACCGATGGCGAGGACATGGCCGCGATCCTGTTCACCAGTGGCTCCACCGGCGTGCCCAAGGGCGTGGTCTACCGCCACCGCCACTTCGTCGGCCAGATCCAGCTGCTGGGCAGTGCCTTCGGCATGGAAGCGGGTGGGGTGGACCTGCCGACCTTCCCGCCGTTCGCGCTGTTCGACCCGGCGTTGGGCCTGACCTCGGTCATCCCGGACATGGACCCGACGCGGCCGGCGCAGGCCGACCCGGGACGCCTGCACGATGCCATCCAGCGCTTCGGGGTGACCCAGCTGTTCGGCTCGCCAGCCCTGATGCGGGTGCTGGCCCGGCACGGGCGGCCACTGCCGACGGTGACCCGGGTGACCTCGGCCGGGGCACCGGTGCCGCCGGATGTGGTCGCCACCATCCGCAGCCTGCTGCCGGCCGATGCGCAGTTCTGGACCCCCTATGGCGCCACCGAGTGCCTGCCGGTGGCGGTGGTCGAAGGCCGCGAACTGGAGCGCACCCGCGCGGCGACCGAGGCCGGTGCCGGCACCTGCGTGGGCAGCGTGGTGGCCCCCAACGAGGTGCGCATCATCGCCATCGACGACGCACCGCTGCCGGACTGGTCGCAGGCGCGCGTGCTGGCGGTGGGTGAAGTGGGGGAAATCACCGTGGCCGGGCCGACCGCCACCGACAGCTACTTCAACCGCCCGCAGGCCACGGCGGCGGCGAAGATCCGCGAGACGCTGGACGACGGCAGCACGCGCATCGTCCACCGCATGGGCGATGTGGGCTACTTCGACGCGCAGGGCCGCCTGTGGTTCTGCGGGCGCAAGACCCAGCGCGTGGAAACCGCGCGCGGGCCGCTGTACACCGAGCAGGTCGAGCCGGTGTTCAACACCGTGGCCGGCGTGGCGCGCACGGCACTGGTCGGCGTCGGCGCCGCCGGCGCGCAGGTGCCGGTGCTGTGCGTGGAACTGCAGCGCGGCCAGTCCGACAGCCCGGCGCTGCAGGAAGCGCTGCGTGCACATGCCGCCGCCCGCTTGCCGGAGGCCGGCCTGCAGCACTTCCTGGTGCATCCGGCGTTCCCCGTCGATATCCGTCACAACGCCAAGATCGGCCGCGAAAAGCTCGCCGTCTGGGCCAGCGCCGAACTGGAGAAGCGCGCATGAAGATCCTGGTCACTGGCGGTGGTGGTTTCCTTGGCCAGGCGCTGTGCCGTGGCCTGGTCGAGCGTGGCCACCAGGTGCTGGCGTTCAACCGCAGTCATTACCCGGCGCTGCAGGCCATGGGCGTGGGCCAGATCCGCGGTGATCTGGCCGATGCGCAGGCGGTGCTGCATGCGGTGGCCGGCGTCGATGCGGTGTTCCACAACGGCGCCAAGGCCGGCGCCTGGGGCAGCTATGACAGCTACCACCAGGCCAACGTGGTCGGCACCGACAATGTCATTGCGGCATGCCGCGCGCACGGCATCAACCGGCTGGTCTACACCTCCACGCCCAGCGTGACCCATCGTGCCACGCACCCGGTGGAGGGCCTGGGGGCTGACGAGGTGCCGTATGGCGAAGATTTCCAGGCGCCGTATGCGGCTACCAAGGCCATCGCCGAACAGCGCGTGCTGGCGGCCAATGACGCCGCGCTGGCGACGGTCGCGCTGCGTCCGCGCCTGATCTGGGGCCCGGGCGACCAGCAGCTGGTGCCAAGGCTGGCCGAGCGTGCGCGGCAGGGCCGCCTGCGCCTGGTGGGGGATGGCAACAACAAGGTGGACACCACCTACATCGACAACGCCGCACTCGCCCACTTCCTCGCCTTCGAAGCGTTGGCACCGGGCGCTGCGTGCGCGGGCAAGGCCTACTTCATCTCCAACGGCGAGCCGCTGCCGATGCGCGAGCTGGTCAACAGGCTGCTGGCCGCTGTTGGCGCGCCGACGGTGGACAAGGCGATCAGCTTCAAGACCGCGTACCGTATCGGCGCCATCTGCGAGCGGCTGTGGCCGCTGCTGCGCCTGCGTGGCGAGCCGCCGCTGACCCGCTTCCTGGCCGAACAGCTGTGCACGCCGCACTGGTACAGCATGGAACCGGCGCGCCGTGACTTCGGCTACGTGCCGCAGGTCAGCATCGAAGAGGGTCTGCGCAGGCTGAAGGCTTCATCTGCTGCATAGATCGCCATCACTGGTTGCACACCGCAGGATCGGGAGGATGGACCCACGCCATCCAAGGCTCGACCACCCGCGAGGAGCGCCATGCTGCACTACGCCATCATCTTCTTTGTCATCGCCATCATCGCCGCCGTTCTGGGTTTCTCCGGAATTGCCGGCGCCGCAACCAACATCGCCTGGATCCTGTTCGTGGTGTTCCTGATCCTTGCGGTGATCTCGATGTTCCGCAAGCGCGGCTAGCCGGTAGTGCCGGCCGCTGGCCGGCATCGCTTTCCGCAGAGTCGAGCCATGCTCGACTCTGCGGGCGATCACGACGTTACACAGCGCTCTGCAGCCCGCGATCGGCCTCATGGCGCTCCAGCGCCAGTTCGATCAGGCGCGTGATCAAGGTCGTGTAGTCGACACCGCTGGCGCCCCACAGCTTCGGATACATGCTGATGCGGGTGAATCCGGGCAGGGTATTGATCTCGTTGATGATGATCTCTCCGCCTGCGGTGAGGAACACATCCACCCGCGCCATGCCGGCACACTCCAGCGCCTGGTAGGCCTGCAGCGCGATCTGCTGGATACGTGCCTGGGTGCCGGCATCGATATCGGCCGGTACCACCACCTCGGCACCATCCTCGTTGATGTACTTGGTGTCATAGGCGTAGAACTCGTCGTGCACCACCACCTCGCCGCACAGGCTGGCCTGCGGATGTTCGTTGCCCAACACCGCGCACTCGATCTCGCGGCCGATCACCGCCGATTCCACCAGCACCTTGTGGTCGTAGCGCAGCGCCATTGCCAGCGCTTCGGCAAAGCCCGCCGCGTCCTTGACCTTGCTCACGCCTACCGACGAGCCCTGGTTGGCCGGCTTCACGAACAGCGGCAGGCCAAGCTGGGCGATCACCGCATCGACATCCACTTCCGCCACCTGGTGGCGGCGGATGCACAGCCACGGCGCCACCTGCAGCCCGGCGTCGCGCAGCAGACGCTTGGTCACGTCCTTGTCCATCGCCACTGCCGAGCCCAGTACCGGCGAACCGACGAAGGGCAGGTTGGCCATGCGCAGCAGCCCCTGCAGCGCACCGTCCTCGCCCAGCGGTCCGTGCACGATCGGCAGCACCACATCGATCTGGCCGAGCACGCTGGCCGCATCGCACGGCTGCAGCTGCCCCTGCTCGGCGCCCGGGCGCACCGTCAGCGACGTGCCGGACCGATGCAGCGCGATGCGTGCGGGATCTTCGGCATTGATCAGGAACGTCTCCGGCTGGCTCAGGTGCCACTGCCCCTGCTTGTCGATGCCGACCAGCACCGGCTCGAAGCGCTCGCGATCGAGCGCATCGAGGATGTTCTTCGCCGACTGCAGCGAAACTTCGTGCTCGGAAGACTTGCCCCCGAAAATGATGCCGACCCGGGTCCGTGCCATGGGGAATGCGATGTCCTGTGCGTTGCGTGGCCTCATAGCATGAACCTTCATCGGCCCTCCGCGTGAGGCACAGATGAACCGGATATCCATCCACGCATGGCGTGGATCTGCCGTGTCGACCAAGGTCGACACCCACCAACAGCAACACAGAACGCGGTCCCGACAGATCGCAGCAAGCTGTCGAAGGAGGGGTGGGTCCGGTTGCGGGGGCGTGAGCGCCATGGATGGCGCGACCGAGCTTGCATGGACGTACTTGCAGCGTCCCCCGCAACCGGACCCACCCCGCCAACCCACGGAATGCCCGCTGTTGCTGTTGGGGTTGAGGTTTGCCGGCCAGCGGCCGGCACTACCGCGGGTGCCGGGCGGCAGCCCGGCCCAAGCCCCGCACCCACGCAGGTAGAATGCGCACATGGCTCTCTCCCTGCTCAAGTCCCTCAAGCCGGTCGCTGGCCGCGCCCTGCAGATCGCCCTGAACCGCGCGCTGGCGCTGGATCCGGATACCCGCCATGCCCTGGCCAGCCTCGATGGCCGGCACATCGACCTGACCCTGGAAGCGCCGTCGCTGGCGATGCGCATCAGCGTCGACGGCGACCAGCTGCGGGTCGGCCCGGTGGATGCGCAGGAAGCCGACCTGGCCGTGCGCAGCAGTCTGGCCGGCGTGCTGGCGCAGCTGCCGCTGCTGGCCAACGCACGGCGCGGCGAGTCCAACAACAAGGGCCGTGTACGCGTGGCCGGTGACGCCGAACTGGCGCGACGCCTCCAGCAACTGGCCAAGGGCTTCGATCCGGACTGGCAGCAGCCCTTCGTCAGCGTATTCGGCGAGGTACTGGGCGTGCAGGTTGCCAACACCCTGCGCAGCGCCCTGCAGCATGCGCGCCAGGGTGCGATCGACCTGGCCCACAGCGCCGCCGAATTCATCACCGAGGAGTCGCGCGACGTGGTGCCGCGTGCCGAGCTGGATGCCTTCCACGATGACGTGGACGTGCTGCGTGATGACGTCGAGCGTCTCGGCGCGCGCGTGCAGCGCCTGCGGGGTGCCGCATGAAGGCCGTGCTGCGGGCGAGCCGCATCGGCCGGGTGATCCTGCGTTACCGCCTTGACGACCTGCTGCAGGGCACGCCGGCCGAGCGTTGGCTGCGCCTGGCCAAGCCGTTCGTGCCGCGTGCCTCGGCCGACATCGCCGCACAGTCGCGCGGTGCGCGCCTGCGGCTGGCGCTGCAGGATCTCGGCCCGATCTTCGTCAAGTTCGGCCAGATCCTATCCACACGCCGCGACCTGGTGCCGCCGGATGTGGCCAACGAGCTGACCCTGCTGCAGGACCGGGTCAAGCCGTTCGACGGCGATACCGCGCGCCGGATTGTCGAGGAAGCGCTTGGCCTGCCTGTCAGCGAGGCGTTCGCCAGCTTCGATACCGAACCACTGGCGTCGGCTTCGATCGCGCAGGTGCATGCGGCCACGCTGGCCGATGGCCGCCAGGTGGTGGTCAAGGTGCTGCGCCCCGGCATCGAGAAGCAGATCGATGCCGATATCGCCCTGCTCAACTCGCTGGCCGCGCTGGTCGAGCGCACCCATCCGCGCGCCGACAAGATCCGTCCGCGCGAAGTGGTGGCCGAAGTCGAGAACACCCTGGCCGCCGAGCTGGACCTGCAGCGCGAAGGCGCCAATGCCAGCGTGCTGCGCCGCTTCTGGGAGAACAGCGACGACCTGTACGTGCCGGAAGTGATCTGGAGCCATACCGCCGAGCGCGCGCTGACCCTGGAGCGCGTGTGGGGCATTCCGTCCGACGACATCGCCGCGCTCGACAAGGCGGGCATCGACCGCAAGGCACTGGCCGCCAAGGGCGTGCGGGTGTTCTACACTCAGGTGTTCCGCGACAACTTCTTCCATGCCGATGCGCACGCCGGCAACATCTGGGTCGACACCGATCCGGCCCGCCGCGCCGATCCGCGATTCATCGCGCTGGACTTCGGCATCATGGGGCAGCTGTCGCAGGAGGATCAGTACTACCTGGCCGAGAATTTCATGGCCATCTTCAACCGCGACTACCGCCGCATCGCCGAACTGCATGTGCAGGCGCGCTGGATGCCGGACAACGTGCGCATCGATGATCTGGAAGCGGCTGTGCGTTCGGTGTGCGAGCCGTACTTCACCCGTCCGCTGTCGCAGATCTCGCTGGCCGAAGTGCTGATGAAGCTGTTCCGCGTGGCGCAGCGCTACCAGCTGACCCTGCAGCCGCAGCTGATCCTGCTGCAGAAGACCCTGCTGAACATCGAAGGTGTCGGCCGCCAGCTGGATCCGCAGATCGATATCTGGGCGGTGGCCAAGCCGGTGCTGGCGAAGATCCTGCGCGAGCGCTACAGCCCACGCCGGGTCGTGCGCGAGATCGGCAAGCGGTTGCCGGAAATCATGACCCACGCGCCGGACATGCCGCGCCTGGTACACGCCTGGCTGACCCAGCAGGTGGAGGGGCGCCACGAACTGGCGATGCGCTCGCGCGACCTGGTCGCGCTGGATGCCAGCGTGCAGCGCCTGCAGAAGCGCGCGGTCGGCGCGATCACCGGCGTCGGCCTGCTGGCCATCGCCGCGCTGATGTACGTGCTGCAGCCGCCGGGCTGGTACTGGGGCGACCTGCCGATGTGGAGCTGGGTGTCCGGTGCCGTTGGCGCGGCGGCGCTGGCGCGCGCGTGGTGGCGCTGATCCCTGTTTATCCACAGTCGGCGGCGTCACACGCCGCCGACCGGCCACGGCTCTACCAGTGATAGCCCAGGCACAGGTGTGACTGCACGCTCTGGAAGCGGTCCAGGCGTGTCCTGTGCCAGGTCTTGCCGATGCCCATGTCCAGCACCAGATGCTTGCCCAGCGGCTGGCTGCGGCGCAGGAAGGCACGTCGTGCATCGTGTTCGCGCAGCAGCAGCGGATCGGAATCGGCGGTGTAGCCGGAAGTACCGCTGCCCAGCCACAGCTGGGTCGACCCACGGCCCTGCGCATCCTTCAGGTGCAGTGACAGCGTGGTGCCATGGCCGTCGGGCCCATTGGACTGGCGATGCCGCTCGTGGCGCAGTGAGGCGGTCACGCGCGGGAAGTAATGCGCTGCGCCCACCGACCAGCCACTCACGTACGCGCCTGCATGGTACTGGGCGTACTTGCCGCCCACGCTCAGTACGGTCTGCGGTGCCACGTGCCACTGCAGGTCCTGGTTGACCTGGCGGTTGACGAATACCGGGTCATCGTTGGAGGCTGTGAAGGCAGTGCGGGTCGAGACACGAGGACTCCAGCGCTGGTGCAGCGAACCCTGCACGCGATTGCCGCCGAAGCGCTTGCTGCCGTAGTCGCGTTCGCCATGGGCCAGGCCCAGATGCCAACGGCTGTCACCGCTGCGGCCGGCCACGTCCACAGTCTGTACGTCGCGCTTGCCGAAGCCGTCGGTGTAGTCGGCATGGTCCAGTTGCACCGAGACCCGGTCGATGCCGGCGTGGGCGCTGGACACAGCCAGCAGCAGGGCACACGGCAGTGCGCCACGGATGATCAATCGCATGGGGTTACTCCAGGGGTTGGGAATGCAGCGACTGCAGCAGCCGGTAGCGACCGGGCGGCAGGTTTCGTTCCACGGTGATGCGCGGTCCGAACTGGCTGCCCGGCGCGACGATGCGACCGGGCAGGATGATCACGCCGACGCCCAGTGCGGCGCCCTCACCGATCCAGGCACCGAGCTTGTCGCGCTGGCTGTCGATGACGGTGCCATCGATATGGACGGCGACCGTTTTGCCATCCAGGCGATGGTTGCTGGTGCGCACCAGCGCACCCAGGTAGGCACGGGCGTCGACGCGGCTGTCGGCGATGAAGCACTGCGGGCCGATGCAGGCGCCGTCGCCGATCAGTGCGTTCTTCAGTTCACCTGCAAAGCCGATGCGCACGCCGTCGCCGATACGCAGTGGGCCGCGCAGCAGCGCGTTGTTGCCGATCAGGCAGTCGCGGCCGATCGATACCGGCCCTTGCAGCTGGGCGCCGTCGCAGATACGGCTGCCGGCGCCGATCCTCACGTTGCCCTGCACCGTCGCGCGCGGCGAAACCTGTGCAGTGGAATCGACGTGCGGTGGCAGCGTCGAAAGCGCGGCGGCCATCGCGGCCAGGTCATTCCACCACATGCGGATACCTGGTCGGCTTGTCGCGCAGCGGTTCGCGTCCGGTGAACAGCCCGGCCACGCCGTGCATCAACCAGATCGCGTAGGCGAGCAGCACGTACAACATCGAGAACGCGGCGGCGGGTACCAGCCACGCCCGGCGGTGGTGGATCGCACTGATCACCGCCAGCAACATGACGATGCCAATCCAGAACAACGGCATCACCGACAGGGCGAGGCCACCCGGCCCATGCAGCTGGGCCGCACCGAACCAGACCTGTAGGGTCAGCACGATGCCGGCAAGGGCAAGCAGCATCATCGGCAGGATGCTGAACAGGCCGAAACGGGTCAGCAGCAGGCCACGATGCAGGCGCATGCACACCGCATAGCCGACGATCCAGCGCCGCCAGCGCCGCCATTCCTCGACCAGCGTGTTGCATTCCTGCGGGTAGACCACGCAGCGCACGCTCTGGCGGACGCGGTACCCCTGCGCGACCAGCGACCAGGACATGTCCAGGTCTTCCACGCGGGTGCGGTCGGAGAAGCCGACCTTGCGCAGCACCGAGGTACGGAACAGGCCACACGAGCCGGAGACAATGAACGGTGCGCCGCCCAGCCACTGCTGGAAGCTGCGCTTGATGATGATCATCGGCAGCTTCAGGCTGGCCCGCACATGCGGCAGGAAGCCGGCACCCTGCAGGCTGGACGAGGGCACGCCACCGACCGCATCGGCACCGCGCTCGATCTCGTCCAGCAGGTGGCCCAGGCCATGGCCGCGCGGATCGATATGGGTGTCGGCGTCGGTCAGGAACACCTGCTCGGCGGTGGCGTGCTGCAGGCCATGCATCAGCGCGCCGCCCTTGCCCGTGTTGGCCTGATGCACCGCCACCAGGCGCCCGGGCCAGTGCGCCTGCAGCGCATCGAGCACCTGCGCGGTGTTGTCCGTGGAACCATCGTTCACGCAGATCACCCGCGCCACGTAGGGGTTCTGCAGCAGGCTGGTCAACGAGCGCTCCAGGCAGGGGGCTTCGTTGTAGGCCGGTACGATCGCATCGATGCTGTACAGGCGCGTGCTGGGGCGGCGCAAGGCCTGCACACACACCCGCACCAGGATGAAGGCACACATGGCCAGGAACAGCAGCGTTTTCATCACAGCACCAGCCGGTAGGGCACGAAGCCCTCACTGGGGCCGATGCCGATCTGCTGGCCGCGGAACTGCGCGTGGCAGCGCAGGTGATCCTCCTGCATGTAGTGGCGATCGCCCTGGCTGGCATGCTCGCGCAATGCATGGATCTTCAGGTCCAGCTGTGCGCTGATGTCCTCGAACACCTGCGGTGCGAACTGTGGCAACGTGCTGGGGCTCTCGTAGCAGAGGATCTGCGGGATGCTGCGGCAGGCGATGATTGACGCTTCGTGGACGGTGCGATGGTCCTGGTGATGGTCTTCGCCGCACATCGTGTAGACGCGATGCGGTGTGATCTGCGCGCAGGCCTGCTCGATCGCCGCGACGATGTCGTTGCGGCAGGCAGGAAAGCGGGTATCCGGGAAGTCCCGCTGGATCACCTCGGCCACACCCAGGCGCCGCAACGCGCGGTGCGATTCGTCGCCGCGGTCGATGCCGGCATGGCAGCCACGGCCACCACGGCTGAGCACCAGCGCATGGATGCGTGCACCGGCGCGGGCCAGTTTGGCCAGGCTGCCGCCGCAACCGAGTTCGATGTCGTCGGGGTGGGCGCCGATTGCCAGAATGTCGAGAACCATGGCCGTGTCCTTGCGGAAACCAAGAGGGCAGCGGGCGGGTGCACCGTCCCGCGTGAAGAAGGCGGGAACTATCGCAACGTGAACGCGGCGCGGGGCTAGGAGGAATACGAAATGTGGCCGGACAGGCCACAATGCTCACCCTTGCTGCGGCAATTGAAAGAAGCGATGACGATGCGGCTTTCGGAATTGAAGAACGAACTGATGCACTTCGGTGCTGAAAACGACGCGCATGAAACCGAGCGCGCTCGGCGCATGCTCAACATCACGCCGGATACCGGTGAATTCCTGTCGGTGCTGGTGCGTTTCGGCACCGCGCGACGGGTACTGGAAATCGGCACCTCCAATGGCTACTCCACGCTGTGGCTGGCCGAAGCCGCCGCCGCCATCGATGGCCACGTGACCACGCTGGAATTCGCCGAGGACAAGGTGGCGATGGCGCGATCCACGTTCGCGCGCAGCGGGTTGGCCGCGCACATCACGCTGGTGCATGGCGATGCCGGGCAGTGGTTGGCAGGGGCCGCCGAAGGCAGCATCGACCTGCTGTTCCTCGATTCGGACCGCGGGCAGTACGCCGGCTGGTGGCCGCAGCTGCGCCGCGTGCTGCGGCCGGGGGGCCTGCTGGTGGTGGACAACGCCACCTCGCACGCGGAAGAGATGGAACCCTTGTGCCTGCTGCTGGATGCCGATCCGGACTTCAGCACCAGCGTGGTGCCGGTGGGCAACGGCGAACTGCTGGCCGTGCGCAACGCCTGATTGCCGTGCTGCCCGCGCGTGATCCGGTAGTGCCGGCTGCTGGCCGGCAACCGCCGCAATCCAACTGCCCGGAGGCAGCCGGCCAGCGGCCGGCTCTACCCCATTCAGTGCCCAGCCCCGATAATCCCGCGGTGAGCACCGAACCTGACACCCTCGCCGCGGTCGAGACTGAAACCGCGCCCCTGCAGCTGCTGCACCTGGATGAGCGCCTGGCCGTGGTCAACAAGCCCGCCGGGCTGATGGTCCACGACAGCAAGCTGGCCCGTGGCGAAGATGATTTCCTGGCCGACCGCCTGCGTGAGCAGCTGGGGCGGCCGATCTTCCTCGTGCACCGCCTGGACCGGGCGACCAGCGGCTGCCTGCTGCTGGCCTTCGACCGCGAGACGGCCGGTGCGCTGGGCAAGGCGCTGATGGGTGGCGAAGTGGCCAAGGACTACCTGACGGTCTGCCGGGGCTGGCCGGCCGAGCTGTCCTGGCGGGTGGACCATGACCTGGACGGCGGGCCGGGCAAGCCGGTGAAGAAGCCGGCGATCACCGATTTCCAGCGCCTGGCCACCGGCGAGCTGTCGGTGCCGGTGGGTGAATTCAGCAGCTCGCGCTACGCGCTGCTGCGCTGCCAGCCGCAGACCGGGCGCTTCCGGCAGATCCGCCGGCATCTCAAGCACCTGTCGCATCACATGATCGGCGATACCAGCCACGGCGATGGGCGCCACAACCGCATCTTCCGCATGCAGGGCGTGCACCGCATGCTGCTGCACGCCGAGCGCCTGCGCTTCCCGCATCCCGACGGCGGCGCCGTGGATGTCAGTGCGCCGCTGGACCGTGAATTCCAGAAGGCACTGGACCTGTTCGGCTGGCAGGTGGATACCGTTTGACGGAAGTGCCGGCCGCTGGCCGGCAGCTGCGTGATTCCAGATGTACTGGGGAGCCGGCCAGCGGCCGGCACTACCTTATTCTCATTTCTTTTCCGGCTCGTTGACGATCGCTTCCAGGTCTTTCTGCAGGTCCGCAAACAGCGGCTGCATGCGCGCCTGGATGGCCACCATCACGTTCTGCATCAGCGCCGGGGTCTTGTCCAGCAGGCTCTGGCCGGCCGCGCTCTCGTAGAACTCGGCCATTGCCAGCACGTCTTCCTTGCTGAAGGTCTTCTTGTACAGGTCCACGTACATCGGCCGCAGCTGTTGCCACGACATCGCCTGGCGCAGGGTCTGGCTGGTCCGGGCCTGGATCCGCTTCAGCTGTTCCTGCTGCTGGGCGGTGAGCTGGCGCTGCGCGGCCACCTGCTGGAACTGCTGCTGCTGCATGGCTTCGATCTGCGGCACCATGGTGTCGATCATGCTCTGCGCGCGCGAGGCCGACAGCAGGCGGTTGATGTCGCCGTCGGTCGGCGGGGCGGCCAGGGCCGGGACGCTGGCTGCGGCCAGTGCCAGCAGCAGGGCGGCGCGGCGCAGCAGGGACGGCAGGGCGGGTGCGAAGCGGGTCATGCGGGCTTCCTGCGGTACATGGGACCGCCAGCATACCCGCAGCCCAGGCGAAGGCGGCGTGTTCGGCGCCTGATCGGCGGCATACGGGGCGCGATGGCGCACTCCACCACGTGCCTGCCGCTACAATGCGCGGATGGGCAGTGGACCGGTCACCATCAGCGCGCAGCTTGAAATCCCCGACGGCGAGATCGTCGAGCGGTTCGTGCGCGCCAGTGGCGCCGGCGGCCAGAACGTCAACAAGGTGTCCACCGCGGTGGAACTGCGTTTCGACGTGGCCAACTCGCCCTCGTTGCCCGAACCGTTGCGCGCGCGGCTGCTGGCGCGGCGTGACCGGCGCATGACCGGCGAAGGCGTGCTGGTCATCGACGCGCAACGTTTCCGCACCCAGGATCGCAATCGCGAGGATGCGCGCGAGCGGCTGGCGGCCTTCATCCAGGCCGGGTTGAGCGTGCCCAAACCGCGCAAGGCCACCAAGCCGACCCTCGGGTCGAAACTGCGTCGTCTGGACGCCAAACGCGGGCGCGCGCAGATCAAGCGCGGGCGCTCATCACGTGACTGGGAGTGATTGCTTGAACAACCCGACTTCGTTGCTGCCGGCCGTGCCGCCGCAGATGCCGCAGGTCAAACCCAACGCCTTCCTGCGCTGGCTGGCGCGCTGCACCCTGCGCATGGGGGGCTGGAAGGTGACCGGCACCCTGCCTGACATCCCCAGGCTGGTCTTCATCATCGCCCCGCATTCGTCCAACTGGGACGGGCTGTGGGGCATGGCAGCGAAGATCGCGCTCGGCATGAAGGTGAAGGTGCTGGGCAAGGCGTCGCTGTTCTGGTGGCCGCTGGGCCCGCTGCTGCACCGGCTGGGCGTGATTCCGCTCGATCGCAGCTCGCCACAGGGCACGGTGGGCCAGGCGGTGGACCTGCTGCGCAACAACGAGAAGATGTGGTTCGCCATCACCCCCGAGGGCACCCGCAAGGCGGTGAAGGACTGGAAGGCCGGCTTCCTGAAGATCGCCCGGATGGCCGACGTGCCGATCCTGACCGCGTATTTCCACTATCCGGAAAAGACCATCGGCATCGGTCCGCTGTTCACCCCGAGCGGCGACGATGTGGCCGACATGGCTGCCATCCGCGAGTTCTACCGGCCCTGGATCGGCAAGACCCGCGGTACGGTCTGAGCCTGCCGCAGGCCGCCGCATAGACGCCACGTCCGGCACATGCCGGGCGAGCGCGACAGGAGTAGGGTGGAGGGCTGGTATCCATACCGTCTGCCCAAGGAGCGTTTTACATGTCGCGTACCGTAGTCCTGGCCGCCGCCATCAGCCTGGCGCTGGCGGCCTGTTCCGGCAAGGAGTCCACCCCCGTGTCCGATGCCCAGAAGACCCCGGCCCAGCAGCCGGCCGAAGCCTCCACCAATCCGCTGCTGAGTGCCAGCACGCTGCCGTTCCAGGCCCCGCCGTTCGACAAGATCAAGGACAGCGACTACCTGCCGGCGTTCGAAGAAGGCATGCGCCAGCACCTGGCCGACGTGCGCAAGATCGCCGACAGCAGCGAGCCGGCCACCTTCGACAACACCATCGTGGCGATGGAGCGCAGCGGCGAGACCCTGACCCGCGTGTCGCGCATCTTCTTCGGCCTGGTCCAGGCTGACACCAACGATGCGCGCCAGAAGATCCAGGAAGAAGTGGCGCCGAAGCTGGCCGCGCACCAGGATGAGATCAACCTCGATCCGAAGCTGTTCGCGCGCGTGAAGTCGCTGTACGACCAGCGTGACACGCTGGAGCTGGACCCGGTGCAGAAGCGCCTGGTCGAGCACTATTACGATGGCCTGGTGCGCGCCGGTGCGCAGCTGTCCGACGCCGACAAGGCGACCCTGCGCAAGCTCAACGTGGAAGAGACCACCCTCTCCACCCAGTTCCATACCCGCCTGGTGGCCGCCACCGCCGCTGCGGCCGTCGTCGTCGACGACAAGGCCAAGCTGGCCGGCCTGGACGAGGGCGCAATCAACAACGCCGCGGCCGCCGCCAAGGAACGCAAGCTGGACGGAAAGTTCCTGCTGCCGCTGCAGAACACCACCCAGCAGCCGGTGCTCGGCTCGCTGAGCGATCGCGACCAGCGCGCCGCCGTGCTGAAGGCCTCGGAGACCCGCGCCGAGCGCGGCGATGCCAACGACACCCGGCAGACCGTGCAGCGCCTGGCCCAGCTGCGTGCGCAGAAGGCCAAGCTGCTCGGCTTCGACACCTTCGCCGACTACCAGCTGGGCGACCAGATGGCCAAGACCCCGGCTGCCGCGCTCAAGCTGCTGACCGACACCGTTCCCGCCGCCACCGCGAAGGCCCGTGCCGAAGCCGGTGAGATCCAGAAGGTGATCGACGCGCAGAAGGGCGGATTCCAGGTCGCCGCTTCGGACTGGGACTTCTACGCCGAGCAGGTGCGCAAGGCCAAGTACGATCTGGACGAGTCGCAGATCAAGCCGTACTTCGAACTGGACAACGTGCTGCAGAACGGCGTCTTCTACGCTGCCACCCAGCTGTACGGCATCACCTTCAAGCCGCGCACCGACATTCCGACCTACAACCCGGACATGAAGGTGTACGAAGTGTTCGACAAGGACGGCACCTCGCTGGCCCTGTTCTACACCGACTACTTCAAGCGTGACAGCAAGTCCGGCGGCGCCTGGATGGACGTGTTCGTCGAACAGGACGGCCTGACCGGTGCCAAGCCGGTGGTCTACAACGTCTGCAACTTCACCAAGCCGGCTGCCGGCCAGCCGGCGCTGATCAGCTTCGACGACGTCACCACGATGTTCCATGAGTTCGGCCATGCACTGCACGGCATGTTCTCGAACGTGAAGTACCCGTCGATCGCCGGCACCGCCACCTCGCGTGACTTCGTCGAGTTCCCGTCGCAGTTCAACGAGCACTGGGCGCTGGACCCGAAGGTGTTCGCCAACTACGCCAAGCACTACAAGACCGGCGAGGCGATGCCGCAGGAACTGGTCGACAAGATCCTCAAGGCGCGCAGCTTCAACCAGGGCTATGCGACCACCGAGTACCTGTCGGCCGCGCTGCTGGATCTGGCCTGGCATACGCAGAAGGCCGACGCACCGCTGCAGGATGTCGGCGCCTTTGAGGCCAGCGCGCTGAAGAAGTTCAAGGTCGACCTGCCACAGGTGCCGCCGCGTTACCGCACCACCTACTTCGACCATATCTGGGGTGGTGGTTACTCGGCCGGTTACTACGCCTACTTCTGGGCCGAAGTGCTGGACCATGACGCCTACCAGTGGTTCACCGAACACGGTGGGCTGACGGCGGCCAACGGCCAGGAGTTCCGCGACAAGATCCTCTCGCGCGGCAACAGTGTGGAGCTGTCGACCCTGTACCGCGATTTCCGCGGCAAGGACCCGTCGGTGGAACCGCTGCTGAAGTTCCGCGGGCTGAAGTGAGAAACAGAAAACGGCGGGGGCAACCCCGCCGTTTCTCTTTCTGTAGAGCCAAGCCCACGCTCGGCTGATGGCTCCTGGAAAGGCAGCCGAGCATGGGCTCGGCTCTACACACAGCGTTACGTCCCCACGTGCACGCGGTTCGCCTGTTCGGCCAACCCCAGGTGATCCAGCGCGATATCCAGCGCCAGCACATAGCTCTGCGCGCCATACCCAGCAGCGATGCCCAGGCGCTGGCCGACACCGGCCGGCAGGCACGGTTCGGCCACTGCGCCGTCGTCATGCACCTCTACGTACGCGTTGTGCAGATAGGGCAGCAGCCGCTGCAGGCGCAGACTGTTGGCACACGCACCCGGGTCAAGCAGGGTCACCTCGCCGCGGCTGTGGTCGGCCACGCGCAGCGCGTCCAGCAGTTCCTGCTCCGAACCGCAGGCACGGATCGCCACGCTGGTGCCGGCGTCGATCGCGCGGTGCACCAGTGACTTCAGCACCGGTGCCGGCAGCGGCATCGCGGTTCGGATCAGGGCGCCGGCGGCTTCCGGGCCGCGGATGATGAAGATCGACATGACTCAGCCCTCCTGTGCCAGGCGGCGGCCGACGATGGCCAGCGACAACGGGTAACCGGCCTGCTGGCTGCGCTGGTCGACCACCACGGCGGCGGGGCCGTGCTGCAGGCGCAGGCGTGCATCCAGACCAGGTTCGCTGGGAGCCTGCAACTCGATGTACTGCGCCGGCAGCCGTTCCAGCGCCGCCTGCAGCGCGCCACCTTCGGCCTGCCATTGCGCCTCGTCGGCGGCACCGACATCCAGCAGCACCCAGTCGGCCGATCGCGCCTGCGGCTGGCACAGGCACTGGCGCACCTCGGACAGGCTGGCGCAGTCGCTGCACAGCACGCGATGGCCGGCCAGCTGTGCCGGCAGTTGGGGACGCGGTGCCGACGAAGAGGCGTGGCGGATCACCAGGAGGGTCATACAACACCTTGCGGAATGCGCCCTGTGGCGCGGTGGGCACACGATGCACGTGCTGGCCGTAAAGGTGCGATGCCCGTGGCCGGGTGCGCGCGTAAAACCTGCGTAACCCTTCCTGTAGAGCCGAGCCTACGCTCGGCTGGCGTGCACCGACGCTTGAAGAGCAGCCGAGCGCGGGCTCGGCTCTACAACAAGCCGGCGCGGGAACCTCTCCCGCCCGGATGTGGTCTGATGCAGTCACCACCCACCCGGAGCCCGTCATGGATGCTGTTGCCCGTCCCCCCTTTTCCCAACGCGCCGTGGCCTGGCTGAAGAAGGAGGCATTGCCGCTGCTGGTGATGCTCGGCCTGCTCGCCGCCGCCCGCGATACCCTAGCCAACCATTACGTGGTGCCGAGTGGCTCGATGCAGCCGACCCTGCAGCCCGGCGACCGGGTGGTGGTGGACATGCGCGCCTATGGCCTGCGCCTGCCGTTCACCAACACGGAACTGATGGCGACCGGCACCCCGCGGCGTGGCGAGGTGGCGGTGTTCGACTCACCGGCCGACGGCACCCGCCTGATCAAGCGCGTGGCGGCGGTGGCCGGTGACCATGTGCAGATGCGCGAGGGCCATCTGAGCATCAACGGCCAGCCGCTGCAGATGGCCGACCTGCAGGACGTGGAAGCCTTCGGCGAGCGCCGTGCCCGCCTTGATCTGGACATGGGCGGCGGTCCGGACATCGCCGATCTGGTGGTGCCGGCCGGCAAGGTGCTGGTGCTGGGGGACCACCGTGGCAACAGCTTCGACGGCCGCTTCTTCGGCTTCGTCGACGCCGACAAGCTCTATGGCCGCGCGGTGGCGGTGTACTACCGCCGCGGTGACGGTTTCGAGTGGCAACGGCTGTAAGCTGAATTGATACTTTCTGTATATCAATCCTGATCTATCAGGTTATGGATCGACTGGATCGACGGGCCTAGTCTGAGGCCCGTTCCCTCCCATGCCCGGCCGTCCCCCACCGGCCCATCGATCCCATGACTGGCGAAACCGCGGCGGCCGTCGAACGCCGCCCCCACACCGTCGACTCCAGCGCCGAGACCCGCATCCAGCAGGGTACGCCGGCCTTCCGCCGCACCGCGCTGGCACTGTTCCTGGCCGGCTTTTCCACCTTCGGCCTGCTGTATACCGTGCAGCCGCTGCTGCCCGAGTTCAGCCGCCACTTCGGCGTGTCGGCCGCCGGCAGCGCGATGTCGCTGTCGCTGACCACCGGCACGCTGGCGGTGGCAATGCTGTTGGCCGGCCTGCTGTCCGACGCGGTCGGCCGCCGCCCGTTGATGATTGCCGCGCTGCTGGCCTCGGCCATGCTGTCGCTGAGCACGGCGCTGGTGGATGACTGGACCACGCTGCTGGTGCTGCGCACCCTGCTCGGCCTGGCGCTGAGCGGCGTGCCGGCAGTGGCGATGACCTACCTGGTCGAGGAAATGGACAGCCGCGCGCTGGGCCTGGCGATGGGCCTGTACATCGGCGGCAACGCCATCGGTGGCATGAGCGGGCGCCTGCTGGCCGGCATCATCGCCGATCACTGGGGCTGGCGCTGGGGCATCGGCGTGGTCTCGATCATCGCGGTGGCCAGCACCGTGCTGCTGTGGCTGCAGCTGCCGCCGTCGCGCCACTTCCATCCCCGTCGTGACGGCCTGCGCCAGTTGCCGTTGCGCTGGCGCCTGCTGTTCGCCGACCCGGGCCTGCCGTGGCTGTTCGCCACCTCGTTCGTGCTGATGGGCGTGTTCGTCACCCTCTACAACTACCTGGGCTATCACCTGCTGGCGCCGCCGTACCACCTCAGCCAGACCGTGGTCGGCCTGATCTTCAGCGTGTACCTGGTGGGCACCTTCAGTTCGGCGTGGATGGGCCAGCAGGCCACGCGCTACGGGCGCGGCCGCATCCTGTCGATCTCGTTCGCGCTGATCGGCGCCGGCATCGCGCTGCTGGCAATGCCGTGGCTGAGTGCGATGGCACTGGGTATCGCGCTGGTCACGTTCGGCTTCTTCGGCGGCCACTCGGTGGCCAGCAGCTGGGTTGGCAGCCGCGCTGGTGCGATGCGGGCGGAAGCCTCGGCGATGTACCTGTTCGCCTACTACCTGGGATCCAGCGTGCTGGGTGGGGTCGGTGGCCTGGCCTATGCGGCCTGGGAATGGCTGGGCGTGTGCGCGTTCGCTGCCGTGCTGACCCTGATCGGGGGCGGCATCATCTGGGCGCTGCAGCAGCGCGCCCCGCAGCCGGTCACCGCGTGACCCAACGCGTACGGTAGTGCCGGCCGCTGGCCGGCATGCCGGCCCATGTGGGGTTGCCGGCCAGCGGCCGGCGCTACCCGGGTGGAGTGCACGCCTACCCTTCGGCGAACGCTCCGCGCAGCAGCCCGGCGAAGTTGCGGATCAGCGGCGTGACGCGCTCGCGATGCCACGCCAGCTGCACCTCCGAATGCGCCCCGGCGTCGGCCAGCGCGACGAAGCGTGCGCCTTCCACCCGGATGTGGTCGCAGGACGATGGCAGGATCGCCGCGCCCAGCCCGGCGGCGGCCAGACTGATCAATGTCGACGCCTCGCCGGCCTCCTGCACGATGCGCGGCGTGAAGCCCGCGGCTGCGCACAACGCGATCATGTGGTCGTGGATGCCCGCGCCGGCGCTACGGCGGAACGCTACGAACGGCTCCTGCGCGAAGTCGCGCAGCGACAGCGTGCCCTGCCTCGACAGCCTGCGCAGGGCAGGGTGGTCGGCGTGCACGATCAGCGCCAGCGGGTCGACGAACAGGCTGTGCGCCACCAGTTCCGGCGGCAGCGCGCGCTTGCGGATGATGCCCACGTCCAGTGAACCGTCGAGCAGCGCGTCGATCTGCTGCAGCGTGTTCATCTCGCTCAGCTGCAGCCGCACCTGCGGGTACTGCTGACGGTAGCGCAGGATCGAACGCGGAATCTGCGGAGACAGCGGCGTCGCCCGGGTCAGACCGATATGCAGTTCACCCTGCTCACCACGCTGTGCACGCTGCACCTCGTCCACGGCCGTTTCCACCTGCTGCACGATGGCGCGCGCGCGCTCCTGCAGCAGTTCGCCCGCAGGCGTCAGCTGCACGCGACGATGGCTGCGCACGAACAGGCGCGCGCCAATCAGTTCTTCCAGCTGGCGGATCTGCTGGCTGAGCGGCGGCTGTGACATGCCCAGCCGCTCCGCCGCCTGGCCGAAGTGCAGCGTATCGGCGACAGCGAGGAAGTAGCGCAGGTGACGGAGTTCGATGGACATGCGTCCAGTTTATTCATCGTCAGCCGGGAATGGGGTCAGAGCCCGCTGCGCAGCAACGGGATCCGACCCCGACAGATCGCGGAAACCTGTCAGAGGCGGGGCGGTGTGGGTGGGCAGGACCGTTGGCGCCATGGATGGCGCCATCGAGCCCCCAGGGAGGTACGGCGTGTCCTGCCCACCCACACCGCCCCGCCATCAACGGATAGCAGGCTTTTGCTGTTGCTTTGGCTTCAGCAGGTGCAGGGCGCAGCCCTGCCGGCAAACCCTCACCGCTCCGAATGCCCGCTCTGATCGTAATCGCGCGGACTGAACAACTCCGGCTGGATCAGCTCGATGAACGCCCGCGCCTGCGCCGACAACGCCTTGCCCCGGCGCACGATCACCCCGTAGCTGCGCTCGGGGAACCAGCGCTTCATCGATCGCGCCGCCAGCCGCTCGTGGTCGGCCTCGTTCAGGCACAGCGCCGGCACGATGGAAATGCCCATGCCCATCGCCACGTACTGCTTGATCACTTCCCAGCCCCCCACCTCCAGCGCCACGGTGTAGGCGATGCGGTGGCGCTGGAATACCTGGTCGACCAGCCGGTAGGTGATCTGCCGCTTCGGTGGCAGCACCAGCGGATAGCGCGCGATGTCGGCCAGCTCCAGCTCGGCACCGCTGGCCAGCGGATGGTCATGCGGCGCGATCAGCACCTGTTCGAAGCGGTAGGCCGGCGCATAGCTGAGGTCGGCCGGCACATCGGTCATCGAACCGATCGCCAGGTCGGCGGCATCCTCGCGCAGCAGGTCGGTGCCGTCGGCGCTGATCGCGTTGTGCAGGGTCAGGCGCACGTCCGGGTGGTGCAGGCGGAAGCGCTCGACGATCTTCGGCAGCAGGTACAGGATGGTCGAACTGTTGGCGGCAATGTTCAGCTCACCCGCGTCCAGGCCGCGCACCTTGTCGCGGAAGCGCGCCTCCAGCCCGTCCAGGTTCTCCACCAGCGGCTGCGCCATTTCGTACAGCAGCTGGCCCTCGCGGCTGGGCACCAGGCGGCGCCCGCTGCGCTCGAACAATGGCACCCCCAGCTCCCGTTCCAACGCCTGCAACTGCAGGCTGATGGCCGGCTGGCTGACGAACAGCGCCTCAGCCGCCCGTGAGACCGAGCCGAGGCGCACGGTCTGGCAGAACGCGCGCAGCGGCTTGAGCCGGTCGGATTTGTAGGAAAAACGAGGACTTGGCGAGGCGCGTGTGCTCATCGTGTAACGAGTATTAGCACAATTTATGTAAAACATTGCAAAAACTGTTTTGCCAAATACTGAGGCCCGGCGGCACCGTGGAGACGTTCCCCACCGCTGGAGTCGCCCCATGTCCGCCGTCGCTTCCGCTGTTTCCACCCCTGCCAGCAAGGCCACCCCCGGCATCGCCCTGGCGACCCGCGTGGCCGGCCAGGACATCGTGCTGCCGGCGCCGCTGCTGGCCCTGCTGGTGTCGCTGCACCGTGCGGTGGAACCGGGCCGGCAGGCGAGGCTGCAGGCCCGCCGCGAGCGCCAGGCGTTCTTCGACCAGGGCGGCCTGCCGGACTTCCGCGAAGACACCACCGCGATCCGTAGCGGCGACTGGCGCGTTGCGCCGCTGCCGGCCGCGCTGCAGGACCGCCGCGTCGAGATCACCGGCCCGACCGACCCGAAGATGGTCATCAACGCGCTGAACTCCGGCGCCAAGGTGTTCATGGCCGACTTCGAGGATTCGACCTCGCCGACCTGGCGCAACCTGCTGGCCGGCCAGCAGTCGCTGGCTGCGGCGGTGCGCGGCGATCTGGAATACACCGCCCCCAATGGCAAGCACTACACGCTGCGCCCGTACGACGAACAGGCGGTGCTGATCGTGCGCCCGCGTGGCTGGCACCTGGACGAGAAGCACGTACGCGTCGACGGCCAGTTCCTCGCCGGTGGCCTGTTCGATGCGGCGGTGTTCGCCTTTCACAACGCCCGCACCCTGCAGGCGAAGGATCGTGGCCCGTACTTCTACCTGCCCAAGCTGCAGAGCATGGAAGAGGCGGCGCTGTGGGAGACCGCGCTGTCGCACATCGAGGGCATGCTCGGCCTGCCGCACGGCCAGATCAAGGTGACCGTGCTGATCGAAACGCTGCCGGCGGTGTTCGAGATGGACGAGATCCTGCACGCGCTGCGTGATCGTATCGTCGGCCTGAACTGCGGGCGCTGGGACTACATCTTCTCGTACCTGAAGACCTTCCGCCGCCACGCCGACCGCGTCCTGCCCGAACGTGGCCAGGTGACCATGACCCAGCCGTTCCTGAAGGCCTATTCGGAACTGCTGATCCAGACCTGCCACCGCCGTGGCGCGCATGCGATGGGGGGCATGGCCGCGCAGATTCCGATCAACAACGATGCCGCCGCCAACGAACAGGCGATGGCCCGCGTGCGCGCCGACAAGCTGCGCGAAGTCAGCGCCGGCCACGACGGCACCTGGGTCGCGCACCCGGCGCTGATTCCGGTGGCGATGGCGATCTTCGACGAGCACATGCCCGGCCCGAACCAGCACGGCGTGCTGCGCCAGGATGTGCGCGTCGGCCGCGACGAACTGATCGCGCGGCCGCCGGGCACGATCACCCGCGCCGGCTTCGAAGGCAACGTGGAAGTCTGCGTGCGCTACCTGGCCGCTTGGCTGGATGGCAATGGCTGCGTGCCGATCCACCACCTGATGGAGGACGCGGCCACCGCCGAGATCAGCCGCAGCCAGCTGTGGCAATGGCTGCACACCCCGGGCCAGCAGCTGGATGACGGCACTGCGATCGACCTGGCCCTGCTGGATGCCACCCTGGCGCAGCTGCCGGCGCGGCTGGGCGACTCCACCGCGCTGCCCGGCGGCGCGCGCATCGGCGAGGCCATCGCCCTGCTCGGCGAACTGAGCCGCAGCGACGAACTGACCGATTTCCTGACCCTGCCGGCCTACGCGCGCATCGACTGACCGCCGCCCGCGTCTGCCGCCGTTTCCCTCCCCGCTGCACGCACGAACCGAACTGGAGAAAGACATGAGCAAGCTGCCCACTGCCGAACAGATCCAGCACGACTGGGACACCCACCCGCGTTGGGAGGGCATCCAGCGCAACTACAGCGCCGCCGACGTGGTGCGCCTGCGCGGCACCGTCCACATCGAGCATTCGCTGGCCCGCCTGGGCGCCGAGAAGCTGTGGGCGTCGCTGCACGAGCGCGAGTTCGTCAACGCGCTGGGTGCGCTGACCGGCAACCAGGCCATGCAGCAGGTCAAGGCCGGCCTGAAGGCGATCTACCTGTCCGGTTGGCAGGTGGCGGCCGACGCCAACCTGGCCGGGCAGATGTATCCGGACCAGTCGCTGTACCCGGCTGATTCGGTGCCGGCGGTGGTCAAGCGCATCAACAACACGCTGCTGCGCGCCGACCAGTTGCACCACGCCGAAGGCAAGGATGACATCGACTTCCTGCAGCCGATCGTGGCCGATGCCGAGGCCGGCTTCGGCGGCGTGCTCAACGCCTTTGAACTGATGAAGGCGATGATCGAGGCCGGTGCCGCCGGCGTGCACTTCGAGGACCAGCTGGCCTCGGTCAAGAAGTGCGGGCACATGGGCGGCAAGGTGCTGGTGCCGACCCGCGAGGCCATCGAGAAGCTCAACGCCGCGCGCCTGGCCGCCGACGTGCTGGGTGTGCCGACCCTGCTGGTCGCGCGCACCGATGCCGAAGCGGCTGATCTGCTGACCAGCGACATCGACGGCAACGACAAGCCGTTCACCACCGGTGAGCGCACCGTCGAAGGCTTCTACAAGACCCGCAACGGCCTGGACCAAGCGATCAGCCGCGGCCTGGCCTATGCGCCCTACGCCGACCTGGTGTGGTGCGAGACCGGCAAGCCGGACCTGGAGTTCGCACGCAAATTCGCCGAGGCGATCCACGCGAAGTTCCCCGGCAAGCTGCTGGCCTACAACTGCTCGCCCAGCTTCAACTGGAAGAAGAACCTGGACGACGCCACCATTGCCAAGTTCCAGCGCGAACTGGGCAGCTACGGCTACAAGTTCCAGTTCATCACCCTGGCCGGGTTCCATGCGCTGAACTACGGCATGTTCAACCTGGCCCACGGCTACGCACGCCGCCAGATGAGCGCGTTCGTGGAACTGCAGGAAGCCGAGTTCGAAGCGGCCGAGCGCGGGTTCACTGCGGTCAAGCACCAGCGTGAGGTTGGTACCGGCTATTTCGACGCGGTGACCCAGGCGATCCAGCAGGGCCAGTCCTCGACCACCGCGCTGACCGGCTCGACCGAGGAAGAACAGTTCCATGGCGGGCGCAGCGAACGCGCGGCGTGATGCGGCGCGCCGCGTGATCCGGTAGTGCCGGCCGCTGGCCGGCAATCACAGGATGCTCCCAGCGCGGCGTGGCAGCCGGCCAGCGGCCGGCTCTACCGCCTCGAAATCCGATCAGGGTGGCCAGGGAAGGGCCAGGCAACGCCGGCCGGTCGGGGGACCTGCCGGCGTTGTTGTATCGATGCAAGGGTGCAGCCAGCGGGCAGCGTCAATCAGGCGCACCCCGGGTTCCGGCAACTTGGCCGAATCCCTGTGAAACCCGGCATCGAATTGATCCAGCAGGGGTTTTGCCCGGGCACCCGTGACCAGAACGGGCCACCACCGATCTTCACATCAATCAAGATCGGCAGAAGGGCCAAAATGAGATAGGGCGCACACTTTAAAGCGGTGCTATGCTCCGCGGCTCACCAGGGGACGCTGGCGGCGGGTGCAGGGAATGACCGGCAGGGGTGCGGCCGAGAACAGTGACATGACGACAGGTATCGCCCGGGTGGCGATGGCCGAGATCGTGCACGCGCTGTTGTCAGATGCCGAGGTGGCATTGTTCGCCAGATTCGCCCGCGCATGCAAGCTCCGTGCCGGGCAGTGGCTGTTCCAGCGTGGCCACCGCGGCGAGCGCATGTATGTGATCCTCGAGGGCCAGATCGAACTGGACTTCGGCGAGGACCTGGTGATCAAGACACTCGGGCAGCATGAGTTCTTCGGAGAACTGGGCCTGCTGGTCGGCGACCACCTGCGCAGCGCCAGCGCGCGCGCGCTGGTCGACTGCGATGTGCTGGAACTGGGGCCGGCTGATTTCCACCGGCTGGTCGAATCCGATCCGGGTCTGGTGGCCTACTTCCTGCGCCGCACGATCATGCGCGTGCTGGCCAACGAACAGGCCCTGATCAGCCAGCTGCGCCGGCGCAACCACGATCTGGAAACCGCGCTGGACAACCTCTACATCACCACCCACCAGCTGACCCACACCCGCGAGCTGGTGCGTACCGATGAACTGACCGGCCTGCACAACCGCCGTGGCCTCACCCTGTACCTGCAGGAGTGCCGCGAGCGTGCCGAGGGGCCGCCGCAGGCGCTGCTGCTGATCGACTGCGACCGTTTCAAGCAGATCAATGACCGCCACGGCCACCAGGCCGGCGACCGGGTGCTGCAGAGCATGGGCAACATCCTGCGCTCGATGGCTGGCGAACAGGACCTGGCCTGCCGGCTCGGCGGCGACGAGTTCTGCCTGATGCTGCGCCGTGGCAACCGCGAGATCGTGCAGCACGCTGCCGAGTTCATCCTCAGTGCGGTGCACGGCCTGCTCGAGCGCAGCCACGGTACGCCGCATGTAAGCCTGGTCAGCATCGGGGCCAGCCTGCTGGATGCCGACGCGGGCTGGAGCGAGTGGTATGCCAGCGCCGATCGGGCGCTGTACCGGGCCAAGCGTGATGGCGGCAACTGCCTGCGCTGGGTGGATGATCCGGACGGCCAATAGGGAGATGCAGGCGATGAATGGCGACAACGGAACGTCAGCCCCGCATAGCCCACAGCTACGCGCCCTGCTGTTCACTGATCTGTGTGATTCGCTGCAGCTGGTCGAGCGGATCGGCGACGTGGCGGCGGCGAACCTGTTCCAGGAGCACGACCGCCTGGTGCTGGTGCTGCAGCACCGCTGGAATGGCCAGCTGATCGATCGTTCGGACGGCCTGTTCATGCTGTTCGAGCGCGCCATCGATGCCCTGGGCTTCGCCCTGGACTACCAGCGCGAACTGCATGCGCTGGGCCAGCAGCGTGCGATTGAACTGCGCGCACGTGCCGGCCTGCATGTGGGTGACGTGCTGACCTGGGAAAACAGTGCCGAGGCGGTCCGCGCCGGTGCCAAGTCGATGGAAGTGGAAGGCCTGGCCAAGCCGATGGCGGCGCGCCTGATGATGCTGGCCCGGCCCGGCCAGATCCTGTTGTCGGCGGTAGCCGAATCGCTGACCCGCCGTGCCACCGATGCGTTGGGGGAGCGCGGCACGCGCCTGTTGTGGAAGTCACACGGGCGCTGGCGCTTCAAGGGCGTGCCGGTGGTACAGGAAGTGATCGAAGTGGGCGAGATCGGCTCCGCACCGCTGCGCATGCCGCGTGCCAATGCCAAGGCCCGCCGCGACCTGCCGTTGTGGCGGCAGCCGCTGGTGCTGGCCGCGGAAGGCTTGGTACTGACGGTGGTGGTGCTGGGCGGGTGGCTGCTGCTGCGGCCGGAACCGGCGATCGCGTTCGCCGAGCGCGACTGGGTGGTGCTCGGTGATGTCGACAACCTCACCGGCGACCCGATCTTCGACGACTCGATGCGGCACGCCATCCGGATTGCGCTGGAGCAGTCGCGCTACGTGAACGTGCTGTCGGAGGGCAAGATCCGCGAAAGCCTGGAAATGGCGCGGCTCTCGGGCGATACCCGGCTCAGCCGCGATACCGCGGCCAACGTGGCGGTGCGGGAAGGCGCGCGCGCCGTGCTGCTGCCGACGGTGCGGCAGAAGATCGGTGGCTACGAGCTGGCCATCGATGTCGCCGCACCCGGCACCGGCCAGGTGATCCAGACGTTCACCGCCACCGTGGATCGATCCGACCAGATGGTGTTCGCGGTGGACGACGTGGTCGGGCGCCTGCGTCGCGGACTGGGCGAATCGGTGGCGAGCCTGGAACAGTCGTTGCCGCTGCCGCGGGCATCGACCCAGGACCTTCGCGCACTGCGGGCGTTCGCGCTGGCCGAGAATGCACTGGGCCAGCGTCGCTTCGAGGAGGCGCGCAACCTGTACCAGGCGGCGATCGATATCGATCCTGGTTTCGCCCTGGCCTACATGGGCGTGGCCAAACTGCATGCGCGCGTCGAAGAAGGGCGGCGTGCACGCGAAGCCATGCAGCATGCGCTGGACCTGCAGGATCGGCTGCCGCCACGCGAGCGGCTGTACCTGAAGGCCTGGATGGCCGAGCTGGAGCCGGGTGGCTGGGCGCTGGAGCAATGGCGCACGCTGGCCAAGGTCTATCCGGATTCGTTCGCGGGGCTGTCCAACACGTCCTGGTACCTGCTGCAGGCCAACCAGTTCAGCGAGGCCGAACCCTATGCGCGTGCGGCCGCAGTGCCGCAGGATCCGCTGCGGCTGTATCCGCTGGTCCACCTGGTGCGGATACAGATCGCTGCCAACCAACCGCAGCTCGCTGCCGAAACGCTGGCCCAGGCGCAGGTCCTGCGCGGTCGCGATGATGCCGATGAGACCGGCGTGGATGTGCTGGTGGCGCAGGGACAGTACGCGAAGGCCGCGCAGCTGTTGCCGCAGATCCACGCCAGTGATGGCCTGCAGGAGCGGATGAAGCTGCGTGCGCAGTTGTTGCTGGCTGCTGCGCAGCGCGATTGCGCGGCCATGCAGCAGGCGATAAGCGAAGATGCAGCGGCGCCGACGCTGATCGACCTGCAGGTGCAGCAGCGCCTGCAGCACGCCAGCGTGGCGGCGCTGTGCCCGAGCGCTGACCGTGCCGGGCTGCAGGCCATTGCGGCGCTGCTGCAGCCGATGCTGCAGGAGCGTGATGATCCCATGCTGCATGCCCGTGGCCTGCAATGGCTGGCGCTGGTCCACCTGGCGCAGCGGCAGGGCCAGTTCGAACTGGCCAGGCGTTGGCTGGACGAGCAGCGGCCCCTGCTGCGCAGCCTGCGCAGTCCGGTCGCGGACCGCTGGCTGCGCATCGTCAGCGCCATGGATGAGCTGCAGAGGCAGCGGCCCGAGGCGGCCCGCACCCTGATCGAGCCGATGCTCGATGGCAGCGAGCCGGTGCAGGCGCACGTCGTGCTGCTGCTCGCGCTGCGTGCGCAGGGCGATGAAGCCGCCGTACGCCGCCAGCAGGCATGGCTGGCCCAGCATCGCGGCCAGGCCATTGCCGAGGTCACCGCCCTGCAGGTGTGGCAACCGCTGAACGTGCATGACGTCTCCACGTGGGGCACGCCGGCCACGGCCGGCGCACCCTGATGGCGGGTCAGCCGTCGATGCGCTCGCCGACCTTGCCGGCTTCGAAGCAGAACACCACGGTCATGGCCGCCACCGACCCGGACAGGTGGGCCTGCAGCCCGTCACGCACCTGGCTCAGCTCTTCGACCGAGGCCAGGGTGCCGATCTTCATGCAGTCGTTCTCGCCAACGGCACCGTCCAGCCCGATCGAGGCCAGCGCCTTGGCTGGCGACGCGGTGAAGTGGCTGCGGAAGTCGTCATTGCCGATCAGGTGGTCCAGCAGGAGGCTGGCGTCTGCGGCGGAAAGGCGGGGATGGGTGCTCATGGGGATCGTCCGTAGGTGGAGTTTCTCGTATCGGCCGCGACAGCCTGCCATTGAGGGCCGCGCTGTGCACATCGCTAAAGTTGGCCGCGCCGCGGTCGTTGCTGCTATGCCGGTTGTGCGGCAGAAGGAAGGAAACCCATGCGCCTGCGC
The DNA here is from genome assembly GCF_059369535.1 of Stenotrophomonas sp. YJH_SMC_122. NCBI lineage: Bacteria > Pseudomonadati > Pseudomonadota > Gammaproteobacteria > Lysobacterales > Lysobacteraceae > Stenotrophomonas > Stenotrophomonas sp. YJH_SMC_122. The sequence continues at coordinate 282,308 of NZ_JCAFST010000002.1, forward strand.
CGCTGCGCCAGCCTGATGTTCGAGCCCCGCGAGGCAGTCACCCTGGACCTGCGCGCGATGCTGGCCGGCCATGCCGAGATGGACAGCCAGATCAGCTGGGTGGCGCTGGCCGCGCATCTGGACCAGCCACTGCCGGTGGACGCCGAGGAGCGCCAGCTGCTGGGCGAGCTCAGCGCGCACCGCTGGAGCGAACCGCCCGCCGATGCCTCCCCGGCGATGCTGGCCCGCCTGGTCGAGCAGGGCCTGCTGCTGACCGACCCGCCGAGCGAGGTGGGGCACCAGCTGCGCGACGAGGCGCTGCGGCGCAGCCAGTGGTGGCCGCTGGCTGCACTGGCCCATCGCCATGCACGCTGGCAGGCCGTGGACAGCGTGGAGGACATGCGCCGGCAGGGGTTGGACACCGCTGCCGGCCTGCGCCAGCGCCTCGGGCCGCCACCGCCGGTGGTGCAGCCCATGCAGGGCGACTACCAGCCGCTGCCGCGCAGCGAAGAGGCCGCGTTCGACGCACTGCTGGCGCGCCGCACCACCTGCCGCAATTTCGACCCGCAGCGCGCGCTGCCGCTGCCGCTGCTGGCCCAGGTGCTGCAGCGCACGCTGATGGCGCACGCGGTGCAGAAGGTCGAGCGCGATACCGAGTTCCTGAAGAAGAACGTGCCCTCCGGTGGCGGCCTGCATCCCACCGAAGGTTTCCTGCTGGTACAGAACGTAAAGGGGCTGGCACCTGGGCTATACCACTACCACCCCGTGCAGCACGCGGTACTGCCGTTGCCCTCGCCGCCGCCCGATGCATTGCCGGCGCTGGCGCGGCGGATGCTGTCCGGGCAGGCGTGGTTCGCCGATGCGCCAGCGCTGCTGGTGCTGGCGCCGCGCTATGACCGCTGCTTCTGGAAGTACCGCAACCACGCCAAGGCGCATCGTGCGGTCACGCTGGATGTCGGCCACATCTCGCAGCTGCTGTATCTGTGCGCGACCGAGCGCGGGCTGGCGGCGTTCGTGACAGCGGCCATCAACGATGCCGATGTCGATCGTGCCTTCGGCTTCGACGGCATCGGCCAGAGCGCGATGGCCATCTGTGGCCTGGGCTGGCGCAGTGCCACGCTGGACACGGCCGAATTCGATCCCGCCGGGCGGGTGGCAACGGGCGACGACCGCTGAGCGGTCGCCACCCCAGCGTTCACGCCGCCTCGAAATCGACCAGCACCGCGCCGTCGCCGACCTGGTCACCGGCCTTGGCGCGGTAGCCCTTCACCATGCCGTCGGCCGGTGCCTGCAGGGTGTGCTCCATCTTCATCGCTTCCAGCACCACCAGCGGCGTGCCGCGCTTGACCTCGGTACCGGCGGCGACCAGCGTGGCCACGATCTTCCCGGGCATCGGTGCCAGCAGGCTGCCGGCATCGGCCACGGCGTGGTCCGATTCGCCCACCGGATCATGCAGGGTGAAACGGTGCTGGCCGTCGGTGCCGAACAGGTACAGCTGGTCACCGTCGCGCAGCAGCTGCAGCGACCCGCGGCGGTCGCCCAGCTGCACCGCCAGCCCCCGCTCATCGGCTGTGCCGATCACCTGCACGGGTGCTGCGTCATCGCACTGCACACGCCAGCCATCGGCCTGCGCCCACACCTTCAGCGTGTGCCGGCGTTCGCCCTGCTGCAGCGGCAGCACGCGCGGCGCGGGCGCGCCAAGGCGCCAGCCGTCCTGCGCCTGCCACGGCGAATGCGGGTCGCGCGCATCGCTGGCTGCACCTGCAGTAGTGGCCACGGCGGCCACCGCCGCCAGCAGCCACAGCGCATCATCGCTGTCACCCACCCGGCTCAATGCGGCCTGCTCGCGCTCGATCAGCGCGGTATCCAGCTTGGCGTGGGTAAACGAATCGGTCTTCACCAGGCGGCGCAGGAAACCGGCATTGGTGGTCACGCCCACCACCTGGCAGTCGGCCAGGGCCTGGCTCATGCGGCGCAGCGCGGCGTCGCGGTCCACGTCCCAGACGATCAGCTTGGCAATCATGGGATCGTAGTACGGCGTGATGCTGTCGCCTTCCTCGACACCGGTATCGACGCGCACGTGGGCCGACGCGGCCGGCAGGCGCAGGCGGCGCAGGGTGCCGGTGGACGGCAGGAAGCCGCGGTCGGCGTCTTCGGCATACAGCCGCGCCTCGATGGCGTGGCCGTGGATCGCCAGCTGCTCCTGGCGCAGCGGCAGCGGCTGGCCCGAGGCCACGCGCAGCTGCCACTCCACCAGGTCGGTGCCGGTGATGTACTCGGTGACCGGGTGTTCGACCTGCAGGCGGGTGTTCATTTCCATGAAGTAGAAATCGCCGTCCGGGCCGGCGATGAATTCCACCGTCCCGGCACCGACGTAGCCCACCGCGCGCGCGGCATCGACCGCGGCCTTGCCCATCGCAGCACGACGTTCGGGGCTCATGCCCGGGGCGGGCGCCTCTTCCAGCACCTTCTGGTGGCGGCGCTGCACCGAGCAATCGCGCTCGAACAGGTAGACCGCATCACCGTGGCTGTCGCCGAACACCTGGATCTCGATATGGCGCGGGCGCTCGACGTACTTCTCGACCAGCACATGGTCGTTGCCGAATGCCGAGGCGGCCTCGCGCTGGCAGCTGGCCAGTGCATCGACGAAGTCCTCGCTGCGTTCGACCTTGCGCATGCCCTTGCCACCGCCACCGGCGCTGGCCTTGATCAGTACCGGGTAGCCGATGGCATCGGCCTGCGCGCGCAGGAACGCCGGTTCCTGCTGGTCGCCGTGGTAGCCCGGCGTCAGCGGCACACCGGCCTTGGCCATCAATGCCTTGGCGGCGCTCTTGTCACCCATCGCGCGGATCGCGCTGGCCGGCGGCCCGATGAAGGTGACGCCGGCGGCGGCGCAGGCATCGGCGAAGTCGGCATTCTCGGACAGGAAGCCGTAACCCGGGTGGATCGCCTGCGCGCCGGTCAGGCGTGCGGCGTCGAGCAGCGCGTCGCCCCGCAGGTAGCTCTCACGCGCGGCGGCCGGGCCGATGTGGATGGCCTCGTCGGCCAGGCGTACGTGGCGTGCATTGCGGTCGGCATCGGAATACACCGCCACGGTGGCGATGCCGAGGCGGCGGCAGGTGGCGATGACGCGGCAGGCGATTTCGCCGCGGTTGGCGATCAGGACTTTGGTGAACATGGCAACGGGCTTCATGGGAGCGTGCTCGGTCATGGCATGGATTACATGCGGAACACGCCGAAGCGCGTCTGCTGCGGGGCGGCGTTGAGGCTGGCCGACAGCGCCAGCGCCAGCACCCGGCGGGTGTCGGCCGGATCGATCACGCCGTCGTCCCACAGGCGCGCGCTGGCGTAGTACGGGTGGCCCTGCTGCTCGAACTGGTCGCGGATCGGTGCCTTGAACGCGTCTTCCTCCGCTGCCGGCCACTGGCCACCCTTGGCCTCGATGCCATCGCGCTTGACCGTGGCCAGCACGCTGGCGGCCTGTTCGCCACCCATCACGCCGATGCGCGCGTTCGGCCACATCCACAGGAAGTTCGGCGAGTATGCACGGCCGCACATGCCGTAGTTGCCGGCACCGAACGAACCGCCGATGACCACGGTGAACTTCGGTACCCTGGCACAGGCCACCGCCATCACCAGCTTGGCACCGTCCTTGGCGATGCCGCCCTGTTCGTACTTGCGGCCGACCATGAAGCCGGTGATGTTCTGCAGGAATACCAGCGGGATGTTGCGCTGGGTGCACAGCTCGATGAAGTGCGCGCCCTTCAGTGCCGACTCGGAGAACAGGATGCCGTTGTTGGCGATGATGCCGATCGGGTAGCCGTTCAGATGAGCGAAGCCGGTGACCAGCGTTGCGCCGTAGCGCGGCTTGAACTCATCGAAGCGCGAGCCATCGACCAGCCGCGCGATCACTTCGCGCACGTCGTAGGGCTTGCGCGTATCGGCCGGGATCACCCCGTACAGTTCGTGTGCTGGCAGCAGCGGTTCTTCGGTCGGCTGCACCGCCATTGCCGATTCCGGCTTGCGCCAGTTGAGCTGGGCGATGATCGCGCGCACCCGTGCCAGTGCCTGCAGGTCGTTGTCGGCCATGTGGTCAGCCACGCCGGAGATGCGCGTATGCACATCGGCACCGCCCAGTTCCTCGGCCGTCACCACTTCGCCGGTGGCCGCCTTCACCAGCGGCGGGCCGCCGAGGAAGATCGTGCCCTGCTCGCGCACGATCACCGTCTCGTCGCTCATCGCTGGCACATAGGCACCACCAGCGGTGCAGCTGCCCATCACGCAGGCGATCTGCGGAATGCCCTGCGCCGACAGGTTGGCCTGGTTGTAGAAGATGCGGCCGAAATGGTCGCGGTCGGGAAAGACTTCGTCCTGCAGCGGCAGGAACGCGCCACCGGAATCGACCAGGTAGATGCACGGCAGGTGGTTCTGCTCGGCGATCTCCTGCGCGCGCAGGTGCTTCTTCACCGTCATCGGGTAGTAGGTGCCGCCCTTGACCGTGGCATCGTTGGCCACGATCACGCATTCCACGCCGCTCACGCGGCCGATTCCGGCCACTACGCCAGCGGCCGGCACGGCGTCTTCGTACATGCCGTGCGCGGCCAGCGGCGCGATTTCCAGGAAGGCGCTGCCGGGGTCGAGCAGCGCGTCGATGCGGTCACGCACCAGCAGCTTGCCGCGCGCGGTGTGCTTGGCGCGTGCGGCTTCGCTGCCACCCAGCGCGGTGCGGGCAAGGGTGGCATGCAGGTCGTCGACCACGGCCTGCATGGCCGCGCGGTTGCTTTCAAACGTTTCGCTGCCCGGTTGCAGCTGGGTGCTCAATACGGTCATCGCAGTGGCCTTACAGGGTGCGCTGGAACAGTTCGCGGCCGATCAGCATGCGGCGGATCTCCGAGGTGCCGGCGCCGATCTCATACAGCTTGGCATCGCGCCACAAGCGGCCGGTCGGGTATTCGTTGATGTAGCCGTTGCCGCCGAGGATCTGGATCGCCTGGCCGGTCAGCCAGGTGGCCTTCTCGGCGGCGTACAGGATGGCACCGGCGGCGTCCTGGCGGGTGGTGCGGCCCTGGTCGCAGGCGCGTGCCACGGCATAGACATACGCGCGGCAGGCACCCAGGCCCACGTACATGTCGGCGATCTTGGCCTGGATCAGCTGGAAGCTGCCGATCGGCTCGCCGAACTGGTGGCGCTCGTGCACGTATGGCATCACCACGTCCATGGCCGCGGCCATCAGGCCCAGCGGGCCACCGGACAACACCACGCGCTCGTAGTCCAGGCCGGACATCAGCACGCGCACGCCACCGCCGACCTGGCCCAGCACGTTCTCTTCAGGAATCTCGCAGTCCTGGAACACCAGCTCGCAGGTGGGCGAAGAACGCATGCCCAGCTTGTCCAGCTTCTGCGCGGTGGAAAAGCCCTTCATGCCCTTCTCGACCAGGAATGCGGTGATGCCCTTGGCGCCGGCTTCCATGTCGGTCTTGGCGTAGACCACCAGCACGTCGGCATCCGGGCCGTTGGTGATCCACATCTTGTTGCCGTTGAGCACGTAGCGGTCGCCGCGCTTGTCCGCGCGCAGCTTCATCGACACCACGTCCGAACCGGCACCCGGCTCGCTCATCGCCAGCGCGCCGACCAGGCTGCCGTTGCACAGTCCGGGCAGGAAGCGCTGCTTCTGTTCTTCGTTGCCGTTCTTGCGCAGCTGGTTCACGCACAGGTTGGAGTGCGCGCCATAGGACAGGCCGATGCCGCCGGAGGCACGCGAGATTTCCTCCATCGCCACCACGTGGGCGAGGTAGCCCATGCCGGTGCCGCCGTATGCTTCTTCCACGGTGAGGCCGAGCAGGCCCTGTTCGCCGAGTTTCGGCCACAGCGCCAGTGGGAACTGGTTGCTGGCATCGGCCTCGGCAGCCAGCGGAGCGACCTCGGCGGCGGCAAAATGGGCCACGCTCTGGCGCAGCAGGTCGATGTCTTCGCCAAGATCGAAGTTCAGGGATGGCACGTGCATTGTGGTGGCTCCACGGCGGGATGGCAGGAATGGACGCACCCGGCGGGGGAGTGGGCGGCGGTCTGCAGGACCGTCACCCACACGGGCGATGGCCCCAGCGTAGCGGGGTTCGGGTAAGAAGTGAATACGAATTCAAAAATTGAAACTAGAATCAGAACATGGCCTATAAACGCTCTGCATTGATGGAAGAACGCCTGGCGGGCGCCCGTGAACGGATCCTGCTGGCCACCCGCGAGCTGGTCGCCACGGGCGGCTGGCGCAATGCCCCGGTGACGGCCGTGGCGACCCAGGCCGGGGTGTCCACCGGCCTGATCTATCGCCACTTCCCGTCCAAGGCCGAATTGTTCGTGGAAGTCCTCAATGCTGCCGTGGCCCACGAGGTCGCAATCATGGAGCGGATCGCCAGTGGCCCGGAGGCAGCCAGCGAGCGGCTGCGGCTGGCCATCACCGCCTTCGTCCGCCGTGCCCTGGCCGGGCCGGGGCTCGCGCACGCCTTCATCGTCGAACCGGTCGACCCGGATGTGGAAGCCGAGCGCATGCGCGGTCGTCGCGCATTCGGCGACGTGTTCCTGCGGCTGGTGGAGGAGGGCGTGGCGGCCGGTGAGCTGCCTGCGCAGGACGCGCATGTGGCCGCCGCCTGCCTGGTGGGTGCCTTCACCGAAGCGATGGTCGGCCCGACCGCACCCAGCCGCGAAGCGCACCGCGACGAAGACGCGCTGGTGGATGCGATCTGCAGCTTCTGCCTGCGCGCGATCGGCGCCCCGGCAATTCGGTAGCGCCGGCCGCTGGCCGGCTTCTGCGCGATCCATCTGGCAGGATGGTGATGCCGGCCAGCGGCCGGCACTACCGGGTGGGCATGCTGCGCCGCATCAGCAGTGACGCCTGTTGTCGCACGCAAAGTGCGTTCTATACTCGGCCCATCACGCAGTCGCTCAGCCGTGGTCCAACGACTATCAGCCAGGGGTAACGAAGAGTGCGGAATTACGATCTGGAGTTCCTGAAACGCTTCTCCATGGTGATCGCGCTGCTGGCGACCATCACCCTCGGCCTCATCCTCCTTGCCGCCTACATCCACACCCGGATTCCGCCCGAGGTGTCGCCGACCGCGGCCAAGCGCACCGAACAGCGCATCTCGCCCACCGGCGCGGTCTATGCCGGCAGTACCGGCGCTGCCGCGCAGGCCGCCGCCAAGGCCGCCGCGCTGGCCAAGGCCGCGTCGCAGGTGGCCTACGGCGGCACCAAGGATGGCAAGGTGATCTTCGACAACCTGTGCACCGCCTGCCACACCACCGGCGTGGGCATGGCACCGACGCTGGACCATTCGCACTGGGACAAGCGCATCGCGCAGGGCAAGGACACGCTCTACAAGCACGCCATCGAGGGCTATACCGGCCCCGACGGCGGCATCATGCCCCCCAAGGGCGGCAACCCGGCCCTGACGGAAGAACAGATCCACGCCACCGTGGACTGGATGCTGGCCAATCTGAAGTAAGCGGTAGTGCTGGCCGCTGGCCGGCAACCACACATCGCACGAAGGTCATGAGGTTGCCGGCCAGCGGCCGGCACGACCCAGGCTTTGCCCACCAAGGTCAAAACCCCGCCCGCAGGCGGGGTTTCGCATTTCAGGGTTAGTCTGTGCGCCCTCGTCCCAGGAATCGCCCGTCGATGCGCCGCTGCTCCCTAGCCCTTGCCCTGTCCCTGCTGCTGCCGGCCGGCGCCATCGCCCAGGCCCAGCCGCAGGCCACGACGGTCGCGACGCCGCCCGCTGCGCGCAGCAGCGCCAGCGTGGTGCTGACCGCCGCGCCAGCCGACTGGCGCGCGCTGGATGGACAGCGCGTCCGCATCGCCGCACCGCTCACCCTGGCCGGTAGCGATGGCCTGGAGCACTTCGGCCAGCTCACGGTGGCGTTCGATGGCCGCCTCTGGCAGCCGACCGAAGTGGCCGCGCCGGGCACCGCCGGCTACGAGCAGGTGATGGCCGACAACCAGCGCCGCCGCCTGGTGCTGGAAGATGGCAGTGATGCCCGCGATCCGGCCAGCGTGGCGTACCTGCCGGGCAGCCCGGTGCTGCGCACCGGCATGCAGCTGCGCGACGTGCAGGGCATCGTGCGCGTGGACGCGCAGGGCCATCCGCGCCTGCAGGTCGAGGGTGTGCTGAAACTGCCGGAACTCAAGCGCCCGGCGGTGCCGACGGTGCCGGGCAGCCTGCACGTGGCCGCCTTCAACCTGGAGAACTTCTTCAACGGTGATGGCCAGGGCGGCGGCTTCCCGACCCTGCGCGGCGCCCGCACGCTGGACGAGCACAAGGCGCAGGTGGCCAAGCTGGTCACCACGGTCAACGCGCTGGGCGCCGACGTCGCCGCGTTGATGGAGCTGGAGAACGACGGCTACGGCCCGCAGTCGGCCATCGCCGAACTGGTCGATGCGCTCAACCGCGACCGCGGCGCGCAGGGCGACTGGCGCTTCGTCGATGCCGGCAACGGCCCCGGCGACAACCCGATCCGGGTCGGCATCATCTACCGCAGCTCACGCCTGCAGCCGGTCGGCACGCCGGCCACGTTGACCGGTGGCCCGTTCGTCGAGCACAGCCGCGTACCGTTGGCGCAGGCCTTCCAGGGCAGGCAGGGCGCGCCGTTCGTGGTGGTGGCCAATCACTTCAAGTCGAAGGGCTGCCGCGACGCAAGCGGCGCCGACGCCGACCGCAACGACAACCAGGGCTGCTGGAACGCCACCCGCGTGACCTCGGCGCAGCAACTGCATGCCTGGCTGCAGACGGATCCGACCGGTACCGGTACAAAGGACGCGGTGCTGCTCGGCGATTTCAATGCCTACGCGATGGAAGACCCGATCCGCACCCTGCACGACCTGGGCTGGCAGGACGCGTTCAAGGTTGCCAAGGTCGAGCATCCCTACAGCTACGTCTACAACGGCTACACCGGCCGCCTCGACCACGCGCTGCTGAGCCCGGGCATGGCCAGGCGCCTGCGCGGCGCCGCCGAATGGCACAGCAATGCCGACGAGCAGGACGCCAGCGGTTATCAGGGCCGCAACGTGCAGGGCCCGTGGCGCAGTTCCGACCACGACCCGCTGCTGCTGGGCTTCGACAGATAAGGTTCGCCGGGCATCTGCTCTGGGGGGACCTTGATCGGCACGGATGCTGCCGTTGCTTTTGATCTTCCATTCCGCCTTCAAGCGAGCCGAGCATCGCAGGGGAATCGGGGGCGAAGAGGCGCCGATGTCTGAGCGCAGCGAGTTTGGCGCTGTCCCCTGATTCACCGACAAGCGCAGGGAACCGGTGCACAGCACCGGCTCGCGGCTGGCGGCGCGTTTCTTTTGGTTACTTTTCTTTTCGCGCGAAAAGAAAAGCGACATCCCACCGCGGGCGCGGAAATGGCCCGCCGCAACCAACGCTCACCCCCAGGCGATCAACCCGATCGCCAGCACCGCCAGCGCCAGGCCGGCGCGGTTCCACTTCGTGGTGGCCTCGCCGAAGGCGAACACGCCCACCAGCGCGCCCAGCACCACCACGCCGATGTTCATGCCGGCGAACACGGTGGCCGGGTTGTCCGGCATCGACTGGTGGGCGTGCACATAGAAAAGAATGTTGCCGCCATTGAGCAGGCCCAGCAGCGCACCCGCCCCCAGGTTGTGCCAGGCCAGCCGGCTGCGGCCACTGACATGCCGCCACAGCTGCAGGGCCAGCATCAGCACGAAGGCCACGCTGAAGCTGGTCAGCACCGCCGCCATCGACGGCGTGCCCGAGAGCGCCACCTGCTTGAGCAGCACGTCCACCACCGCAAACCCGGCCCATACGCCCAGCAGCCAGCCCCAGCCGCCGGGCGAGGACGCCACCGCCGGGCCGCGCGGGCGCAGGCTGATCGCCACCATCGCCAGCAGGCCCAGGCCGAGCCCGGCCAGCTTCCACGGCGTCGCAGTCTGACCGAAGAACAGGAAGGCGGCAGCCAGTGACAGCAGCAGCGACAACCGCTGTGCCACATCGCTGCGGACAATGCCGGCCACCGCCACCGCGCGGCCCAGCACCAGGAAGATCGAGGGCAGCACCACCGCCAGCGCCAGCAATGACGGCCACGGCGCATGCGGCGCGCGCAGCGCATCCAGCGGCGGCTGCAGCACCACGGCGGTGAGCGTTGCCGCCACCAGATAGTTCCAGGTGACCATCTGCGCGACATCCAGCTGGCGGCGTCCGGCCACCTTCAACAGCACCGAAACCAGCACGCTGCAGATCACGGCCAAAGACAGGTAGAGCATGGGGCGGGCACAGGGCAGGGGCGGGGGACGGTATCATGGTGCCATGCACAAGCCCCCGTTCCCCGTCGCCCCCGGCGAAACCGCCTGTCTCCAACTGGATGGCCCGGCCGGCCCGCTGGAAGTGGTCGTCGACCTGCCCAAGGCCGATGTGCCGGTGCAGCCGATCGTGGCCATCGTCTGCCATCCGCTGTCCACCGAAGGCGGCACCCTGCACAACAAGGTGGTCACCATGACCGCCACCACCCTGCGCGAGCTGGGCGTCGCCACGGTGCGCTTCAACTTCCGCAGCGTCGGCGCTTCGGCCGGTACCTTCGATGGCGGCGTGGGCGAGCAGGATGACCTGAAGGCGGTCGCCGCCTGGGTGCGCAGCCAGCGCCCGCACGACCGCCTGTGGCTGGCCGGTTTCAGCTTCGGCGCGTTCGTTTCGCTGAAGGCCGCTGCCGCGCTGCAGCCCGAAGCACTGATCTCGATCGCGCCGCCGGCCGGCCGCTGGGATTTCGATGGCATCGCACCGCCGGCGCGCTGGCTGGTGATCCAGGGCGAGCAGGACGAGATCGTCGACCCGCAGGCCGTCTACCAGTGGCTGGACACGCTGGATTTCCCGCATGAGCTGGTGCGCATGCCCGAGACCAGCCACTTCTTCCACCGCAAGCTGATCGACCTGCGCGGCGCGCTGACCCACGGCGTGAAGCACTGGCTGGGCGCGGCGGCATGAGTGCAACCGAGTTGACCCCGTCGCAGCGGTACGCGGAAGGGGTTGCCCGTGGCGACTGGCAGGACGACCCGGCCCAGCATGCGGCGCTGGCCGAGCTGGACCGCATCCACCTGGGCCTGCTGGACAGTGCCGAGGACGGTTGGCTGGACCGCCTGTCCTCGTTCTGGAAGAAGCCCGAACCGGTCAAGGGCCTGTACTTCTGGGGCGGCGTCGGCCGTGGCAAGACCTTCCTGGTCGACCTGTTCTACGACGGGCTGCCGATCAAGCAGAAGTACCGCACGCACTTCCACCGCTTCATGCGCAGCGTCCATGAGCGCCTGCGCGAGCATCAGGGCCAGAGCGACCCGCTGGCGAAGATCGCCCAGGAATGGCGCAGCAACCTGCGCGTGCTGGTGCTGGACGAGTTCTTCGTCACCGACATCGGCGATGCGATGCTGCTGGCGCGGCTGCTGGAGCGCCTGTTCGCCGAGGGCGTGACCCTGGTGACCACCTCCAACACCGCAGTGGAGAACCTGTACCTCAACGGCCTGCAGCGCGAGAGCTTCCTGCCGGCCATCGGCCTGTTGCAGCGCTTCTGCGTGGAGCTGTACGCCGAAGGCACCGAGGACTACCGGATGCGCGCGCTGACCCGCTCGCCGGTGTACCGCGCACCGTTGGCCGCCGACAGCGACGACTGGCTGGCCACGCGCTGGAGCGAACTGAGCGGCGGCCAGCCGGCCAAGCCCGGCAACATCGAGATCGAGGGCCGCAAGATCCCGGTCCGGGGCCGCGGCAAGAGCATCGCCTGGTTCGATTTCGCCGCGCTGTGCGAGGGCCCGCGTGGGCCGTCGGATTACATCGAGATCGCGCACGAGTTCAACACGGTGCTGCTGGGCGGCATTCCCGCCTTCGATCGCCTGAACGAGGATGCCGCGCGCCGCTTCGTCAACCTGATCGACGAGCTGTACGACCGCCACGTCAATCTGGTCTGCACCGCCAGCACCTCGCCGGTCGAGCTGTACACCGGGCAGCGCCTGCAGGGCGCGTTCGAGCGCACCGCCTCGCGCCTGATCGAGATGCAGAGCGCCGAGTACCTGGGCACCCCGCACCGGGCGTGAGGGGTTCCGCGCGAATGCAATGCCGGCCAGCGGCCGGCACGACCACCCTGGGATTCCGGTAGTGCCGGCCGCTGGCCGGCAATGATCGGGGGATAGGGCGCAACGGCGTTTCCCTGCGGCCGCTCCTCCGGCCTGGCCGCCACATACGGCCTCGCGTCGCTGCCCGGCGGGTGATCCCGGCATCCACCGGATTCCCACCGGCTGCCCACCCTCTATCCACAGGGTTGTCCCTAGCCAGTTTCATCACTGTCATGTGAAGCTGTCATTGTTCCGTTTCCGCGGTGCGTTGTGCCACCGCCATGACGCCTTTCGGGCTTGACTGCGCAGCCCGTTCCGGCAGGTCTGAAGCGTCTGATCCGGGCGCCGATGGCACGATCCTTGCGGCGCAAGGGATTGCCGAATTTCACTACATTTGGCGTTGACGGACCCCACTACCCCCACTATCTTGTGGCCGTCGGTCGCAGCAACCCCACGTCTGGGGGTTGGCCGCAGTCTCCATCGGCGATCGTCAACGGCAGTGGCAGGCGCAGGGTCTCATCCCCTGCGACGCCGTCCTGCCATCCTGGGCCGTCATGTCCCGGGCTGCGTCACCCCGATGCATCGAGCACCCCCAATCACGCCAAGAGGACATACGCCGTGAGCACCGAATCCAGCGCCACCATCGAGAAGGAAAGCGAATTCCTGTTGACGTCGCCGCCGACGGCCAACGCGATGAGTGTGACCAAGCGCAACGGGACCACCGAGCTGGTGGACCTGAACAAGATCGTGCGCGCGGTGCAGCGTTCCTCCGAAGGCCTGCACGCCGTTGACCCGATGCGCGTGGCCACCCGCACCATTTCCGGCCTGTACAACGGCGCCACCACCCGCGAGCTGGACGAACTGTCCATCCGCACCGCCGCCCTGCTGATCGGTGAAGAGCCCGAGTACGGCCGCCTCGCTGCGCGCCTGCTGGCCAACTACATCGCCAAGGAAGTCTCGGGCCAGGAAATCTACGCCTTCTCGCAGTCGGTCAGCCGCGGCCATGAAGTCGGCCTGATCAACGACCGCCTGCTGAACTTCGTGCAGACCAATGCACGCAAGCTCAACGACGCCATCGACGGCGCGCTGGACCTGAACTTCGATTACTTCGGCCTGCGTACCCTGTACGACCGTTACCTGCTGCGCCATCCGCACACCCGCAAGGTGATCGAAACCCCGCAGCAGTTCTTCCTGCGCATCGCCAGCGCGCTGAGCGAGGACGTGTCCGAGACCCTGGCGCTGTACAAGCGCATGGGCAACCTGGACTACCTGCCGTCCAGCCCGACCCTGTTCAACTCCGGCACCACCCACGAGCAGCTGTCCTCGTGCTTCCTGCTGGACTCGCCGCAGGACTCGCTGGAGTCGATCTATGCCAAGTACGGCGACATCGCCCAGCTGTCGAAGTTCTCCGGCGGCATCGGCGTCAGCTACACCCGCGTGCGTTCGCGTGGCTCGCTGATCAAGTCGACCAACGGCCACTCCAACGGCATCGTGCCGTGGCTGAAGACCATGGACTCGTCCGTGGCCGCGGTGAACCAGGGCGGCAAGCGCAAGGGCGCGGCCTGCGTGTACCTGGAAACCTGGCACGCCGACATCGAGGACTTCCTCGAACTGCGCGACAACACCGGTGACGAAGCCCGCCGTGCGCACAACCTGAACCTGGCCAACTGGGTGCCGGACCTGTTCATGAAGCGCGTCGAGGCCGACCAGGAATGGTCGCTGTTCGATCCGCGCGTCGTGCCGGAGTTCACCGACCTGTTCGGCGAAGCCTTCGAGGCTGCCTACCTGCAGGCCGAAGCCCAGGGCAAGGCCAACCGCACCATCTCCGCGCGCAAGCTGTACGCCCGCATGATGCGTACGCTGGCCGAGACCGGCAACGGCTGGATGACCTTCAAGGACAAGTGCAACCGCGCCAGCAACCAGACCCTGCGTCCGGGCAACGTGATCCACCTGTCCAACCTGTGCACCGAAATCCTGGAAGTCACTTCCAACGATGAAACCGCAGTGTGCAACCTGGGTTCGATCAACCTGGGCAACCACTTCGACGAGCACAACGAGTTCGACTTCGAGAAGCTGGCCGAGACCGTGCGCCTGGCCGTGCGCCAGCTCGACCGCGTCATCGACCTGAACTTCTACCCGATCGAAACCGCCCGTCGCGCCAACCTGCGCTGGCGTCCGGTCGGCCTGGGCTGCATGGGCCTGCAGGACGTGTTCTTCCGCAAGCGCCTGCCGTTCGACAGCGCCGAAGCCCGCGCGCTGTCGAAGAAGATCGCCGAAGCGATCTACTTCCACGCGCTGGAAACGTCCTGCGAGCTGGCCCAGGAACGCGGCAAGCACCCGTCGTTCAACGACACCCGTGCCGCCAGCGGCGAACTGCAGTTCGACGCCTGGAACGTGGTGCCGGAAGACACTGCGCGCTGGGATGCCCTGCGTGAGCGCATCAAGGAACACGGCCTGCGCAACTCGCTGATGATCGCAATCGCGCCGACCGCGACCATCGCCTCGATCGCCGGCTGCTACGAGTGCGTCGAGCCGCAGGTGTCCAACCTGTTCAAGCGCGAGACCCTGTCCGGTGACTTCCTGCAGGTCAACCGCTACCTGGTCAACGAGCTGAAGAAGCTGGGCCTGTGGACGCCGGAAATGCGCGATGCCATCAAGCTGGCCGAAGGCTCCATCGCGGGTCTGCCACAGATCCCGGAAACGCTGCGTGAGGTCTACCGCACCGCGTGGGAACTGCCGATGCGTTCGCTGATCGACATGGCCGCCGAGCGTGGCGCCTTCATCGACCAGTCGGCCTCGCTCAACCTGTTCATGGAAAGCCCGAACATCGGCGCGATGTCCTCCATGTACATGTACGCCTGGAAGCAGGGCATCAAGACCACCTACTACCTGCGTTCGCGCCCGGCCACCAAGATCGCCAAGACCACGGTGAGTGCCGCCGCACCGGCCAAGGTGTTCAGCCCGGACGAAGCCATCGCCTGCTCGCTGGAAAACCCGGAAGCCTGCGAGGCGTGCCAGTAAGAGCGGCACCGCCGCGCGGTAGTGCCGGCCGCTGGCCGGCACTCGAACACCTCGCACCTGTAGAGCCGAGCCATGCTCGGCTGCAGCACGGAAACACCAAGGTAGCGCCGGGCCATGCCCGGCGTTTTGACCCGAGAATTCAAGGAAACACCCATGGCCGACAAGCCCAAGCAGATGCTGCTCGATCCCGGTTTTGAACTGACCCTGCGCCCGATGCGCTACCCGCAGTTCTATGACATGTACCGGAATGCGATCAAGAACACCTGGACGGTGGAAGAGATCAACTTCCAGATCGACATCACCGACCTGCACAGCAAGATGTCGCCGGGCGAGCGCCACCTGATCCACCGCCTGGTCGCGTTCTTCGCCACCGGCGACTCGATCGTGTCCAACAACCTGGTGCTGAACCTGTACCAGCATCTCAATGCACCGGAAGCGCGCATGTACCTGTCGCGCCAGCTGTATGAAGAAGCGCTGCACGTGCAGTTCTACCTGACCCTGCTCGACAACTACCTGCCGGATCCGGAAGAGCGCGCCAAGGCGTTCTCGGCGGTGGAGAACATCGACTCGATCAAGAAGAAGGCCGATTTCTGCTTCAAGTGGATCGACTCGATCCAGGACCTGACCCGCATCGAGACCCGCGAACAGCGCCGCCAGTTCCTGCTCAACCAGATCTGCTTCGCTGCATGCATCGAAGGCCTGTTCTTCTTCGCCGCGTTCGCCTACGTGTACTACTTCCGTTCGCGCGGCCTGCTGCCGGGCCTGGCCTCGGGCACCAACTGGGTGTTCCGCGACGAGAGCGCGCACATGGAGTTCGCCTTCGAGTCGGTGCGCGTGGTGCGTGAGGAAGAGCCGGACCTGTTCGACGACGAGATGAAGCAGCAGGTCTACGACATGCTGGCCGAAGCCATCGAATGCGAAGTGCAGTTCGCCGAGGACGTGCTGTCCGGCGGCGTGGCCGGCATCTCGACCCGTGACATGCGCCAGTACCTGCAGCACTGTGCCGATCAGCACTTCGCCAAGCTGGGCATGGAAAAGAAGTACAACGTGCGCAACCCGCTGCCGTTCATGGAGCTGCAGGACGTGCAGGAGCTGACCAACTTCTTCGAACGCCGCGTCTCGGCCTACCAGGTCGGCGTGCAGGGCGAAGTCGCCTTCGACATGAACTTCTGATCGAAGCGGTCAGGCCTGTCGCAACGAAAAACCCCGGCCAGCGCCGGGGTTTTTCGTTTCTGTAGCGTCGAGCCATGCTCGACTGATCTCCGCAAACAGCAGTCGAGCACGGCTCGACTCTACAAGGAGCGGCTAGCGCCGCCCTTCCACCGCCATGCGCACCGCCAGCCCGGCCAGCACCGTGCCCATCAGCCAGCGCTGCACCCTCTGCCAGGTGGGGCGTGCGGCCAGGAAGCCAGCGATGCTGCCGGCGGTCAGCGCGATCATGCCGTTCACGCTGACGCTGACCAGGATCTGGGTGGAGCCCAGCACGATCGACTGCATCAGCACGCTGCCTTCGCTGTCCGGGTGCAGGAACTGCGGCAGCAGCGACAGGTACATCACCGCCACTTTCGGGTTCAGCAGATTGGTCAGGAATCCCATCGTGAACAGCTTGCGCGGGCTGTCCTGCGGCAGGTCACGCACCGCGAACGGCGAACGGCCGCCGGGCTTCAGCGCCTGCCAGGCCAGGTACAGCAGGTACAGCGCGCCACCAATGCGCAGCGCCTCATAGGCGAACGGCACGGTCATCAGCACGGCGGTGATGCCCAGCGCCGCGCACAGCATGTAGAACACGAAGCCCAGCGCCACCCCGCCCAGCGAGATCAGCCCGGCGAGCGGCCCTTGGCAGATCGAGCGCGAGATGACGTAGATCATGTTCGGCCCGGGCGTGAGCACCATGGCCAGCGAAACCAGCGCGAAGGCCAACAGGTCGGAAAGTGCGGGCATGGGCGGTTCTGGCAGTGGGCGTGGCGCAGTGTAGCGCTGCCTGCACGGGGCCTGGCTTAAAATTGCCGCACCCCACACCGAAGCACCCCCATGACCCCGATCCCCGAGACCGTGCCGCCCACCGAAGTGCGCATGGCCGAAATCGTCTTCCCCAACCACACCAACCACCTCGGCACCCTGTTCGGTGGCCAGGCACTGGCGTGGATGGACAAGGCCGCCTTCCTGGCCGCCGCCCGCTATTCGCGCCGCACCGTGGTGACCGCGCGCAGCGACCAGGTCGACTTCAAGCTGCCGATCCGCATCGGCCAGATGGTGGAAACCATCGGCCGCATTGTCGAAGTCGGCCGCAGCTCGATGAAGGTCGAGGTGGAACTGGTCGCCGAGGACCTGCATAGCGGCGAGCGCAAGCTGTGTACCCGCGGCCACTTCGTGATGATCGCGCTGGACGAGGACGGCCACCCGATCGCGGTGCCGCCGCTGCCGGCCGCCTGAGCCGGCGCTTGCACGGGCGCTGCGGCGCCCCCATCTGGCAGCCATGACCTCGCCGCTGACCGACTTCATCGACCGCGCCCGGCGCCTGTTCGTGCTGACCGGCGCCGGTTGCAGCACCGCCTCGGGCATTCCCGATTACCGGGATGCCGACGGCCAGTGGAAGCGCACCCCGCCGGTGACCTACCAGGCGTTCATGGGCGAAGCGGGTACCCGCCAGCGCTACTGGGCGCGCAGCCTGCTGGGCTGGCCGCGCTTCGGCCTGGCCCGGCCCAACGGTACCCACCAGGCCCTGGCCGCGCTGGAAAACCACGGCAAGCTGCAGCTGCTGCTGACCCAGAACGTGGACGGCCTGCACCAGCGTGCCGGCAGCCACAATGTCATCGACCTGCATGGCCGCCTGGACCGGGTGCGCTGCATGGGCTGCGAGCGCCGCAGCGGCCGCGAGGATTTCCAGCAGCGGCTGCTGGACGCCAATCCGGGCTGGGATGCACTGGAGGCCGGCATCGCGCCCGATGGCGATGCCGATCTGGAGACCGATTTCTCCACGTTCGTGGTGCCCGATTGCCCGTACTGCGGCGGCCTGCTGAAGCCGGATGTGGTGTTCTTCGGCGAGAACGTGCCGCGTGAACGGGTGGCGGCGGTGCACGATCACCTCCAGCAGGCCGACGCCGTGCTGGTGGTGGGCTCGTCGCTGATGGTCTATTCCGGCTTCCGCTTCGTGCAGGCGGCGGCGAAGGCAGGGGTGCCGGTGGCGGCGCTGAACCGCGGCCGCACCCGAGCCGACGACCTGCTGTTGTTCAAGGATGAGCGGGACTGCGCTGAAGCGCTGGCCGCCTGGGCTTCGCGCTGAGCCGAGCATGGGCTCGGCTCTACAAGGGGCGAGGGCTTCTGTAGGGCCGAGCGCACGCTCGGCTGCTGCAGGTCACGCGAAACAGCGATCCATCCAGACGGTTGATTCGCAGGCCGTGCGGCGGTGCAATACGCCCCCTCTATCCGCCTGTCCCCCGCATCGCCGTGACCCAGCTGTTCTCGCCGATCTCGTTCGGCCCCCTGACCCTGTCCAACCGCATCGTCATCGCGCCGATGTGCCAGTACTCCGCCGAAGACGGTCGCGCCAGCGACTGGCACGCCATGCACCTGGGCAACCTGGCGCAGTCCGGCGCCGGCCTGCTGATCCTGGAAGCCACTGCGGTCGAGCCGCGCGGCCGCATCAGCTGGGCCGACCTGGGCTTGTGGGACGACGGTACCGAAGCCGCGCTGGCGCAGGTGCTGGCCAGCGTCCGCCGCTGGTCGCCGATGCCGCTGGGCATCCAGTTGGGCCACGCCGGCCGCAAGGCCTCGGTGAACCGCCCATGGGACGGTGGTGGACAGCTGCCGGCCGGTGATGCGCGTGGCTGGGCCACCGTGGCGCCGTCGCCGCTGCCGTTCCATGCCGCCGACCCGGCACCGCAGGAACTGGACGAGGCCGGCATCGCCGAGCTCATCGCCGCCTTCGCCGCCAGCGCGGTGCGCGCCGAGCGCCTGGGCTTCGAGCTGATCGAGCTGCATGCCGCGCACGGCTACCTGCTGCACCAGTTCCTGTCGCCGCTGAGCAACCGCCGCACCGACGGCTATGGCGGCTCGCTGCCGAACCGCCTGCGCCTGCTGGTGGAAGTATTCGACGCTGTGCGTGCGGCGGTATCGGACAAGATCGCCGTGGGCGTACGCATTTCCGCCAGCGACTGGGTCGAGGGGGGCTGGGACCTGGTGCAGAGTGAAGCGCTGGCCCAGGTGCTGGACGCGCGCGGCTGCAACGTCCTGCATGTCTCCAGCGGTGGCCTGGACGAGCGGCAGAAGATCACCGTCGGTCCCGGCTACCAGGTGCCGTTCGCCGCAGCGATCAAGGCCAAGGTACGCATGCCGGTGATCGCGGTGGGCATGATCACCGAACCGGAACAGGCCGAGTCGATCCTGCGCCATCGCCACGCTGATGCCGTGGCCCTGGCGCGCGGCATCCTCTACGACCCGCGCTGGCCGTGGCACGCCGCCGCCGCATTGCGCGACAGCGTGGAACCGGCGCCGCAGTACCTGCGCTGCGAGCCGCGCGATGCGCGTGGCGTGTTCAAGGCGCGCTGAGGCTCACACCCGCCAGGCCGGCGCCATGCCGGCCTGCAGGTGCTCGAACAGCGCGCGGATCTTGGCGGTGAAGTCGCGGCGGTCGCTGACACAGAAATAGACGTCCATCGGTTCCGGCCGCCACGCGCTGTCGGTACCGAACACCGCCTGCAGTCGGCCGTCGCGCAGGTAGGGCTCGGCCACGAACGCAGCCAATCGTGTGATGCCGGCACCCGCCGCCGCCAGCGACGCCAGCGCATCGATGTCATCGCAGACCATGCTCGGCGGCAGCGCGGCGTCCACGCGTTGGCCGTCCTTCAGCAGGCCCCAGCGCAACGGCCGGCCATCGGTGGGGAAGCGGTGCAGCAGCCCGCGATGGCTGCCCAGATCCGAGGGTTCCTGCGGGGTGCCATGGGCCTGCAGGTAGGCCGGCGAGGCGCAGAACACGAACGGCACGCGCGCCAGCTGCCGTGCGACCACACCGTCTTCCAGCTGCGCGCCGATGCGGATGCTGGCATCCACCGCCTCTGGACCATGCTGTACGGCACGGTCGGTCAGCCGCAGTTCCAGCTGCAGCTGCGGGTAGCGTTGCTGCAGTGACGGCAGCAACGGTGCCAGCACGTGGCGGCCGAACGCGCTGCTGCTGGCGATGCGCAGGGGCCCGGCCGGTTCGATATCACCGGAGGTGACCATCGCCTGCGCGCGCGCCAGGTCGCCCTCGATGTGGCGCACCTGCGCCAGGTACAGCGCGCCAGCCTCGCTGAGGGCCAGTTGGCGCGTACTCCGGTTCAGCAGCCGTACGCCCAGATGCGCTTCCAGCCGGTTGATGTTCTGGCCGACCGCGGTGGCGCTGATGCCAAGGATGCGGGCCGCGGCGGCAATGCTGCCGGTCTCTGCGGTGCGGGTGAAGCTGCGGATCAGTTGCAACAGGTTCATGACCGACCAGCTTGCCACGGTGATGGCCAAGTATCGCTTGGGACTGAACCAAGCGGTTCGATTGCATCGGTGATGATCCGGCTGCTGGGCAGGAAGCTGCCCTACACTGTGTCGATGCGCCCCGATTCCATCCTCACCCTGTCCTGCCCCGACCGTACCGGCATCGTCTACCGCGTGTCCGGCCTGCTGTTCGACCACGGCTGCAATATTCTCGACGCCCAGCAGTTCGGCGACGAGGAAAGTGGCCGCTTCTTCCTGCGCGTGCATTTCGACCGCGATGCCAGCCTGCCGCTGGAGACCGTGCATGCCGCGATGGCCAAACTTGCCGAAGGCTTCGGCATGGACTGGCAGCTGCATGACGGCCGCCGCCGCGCACGCCTGCTGGTGCTGGTCAGCAAGCAGGGGCACTGCCTCAACGACCTGCTGTTCCGTGCCCACAGCGGCCAGCTGAAGGTCGATATCGCGGCAGTGGCGTCCAACCACGCCGACTTCGCGCCATTGGCCGCGTCCTACCAGGTACCGTTCCACCACCTGCCGGTGACCGCCGATACGCGTGCGGTGCAGGAGCAGCAGATCATCGACCTGGTCGAGCGTGAGCGCATCGACCTGGTGGTGCTGGCGCGCTACATGCAGATCCTGTCACCCACGCTGTGCCGCGCGCTGGCCGGCCGTGCGATCAACATCCACCACAGCTTCCTGCCCAGCTTCAAGGGCGCGCAGCCGTATCACCAGGCGCACGCGCGCGGAGTCAAGATCATCGGTGCCACCGCGCACTACGTCACCGAGGATCTGGACGAAGGCCCGATCATCGAACAGGACGTGGCCCGCGTCGACCACGCCATGGCGCCGCGCGAGCTGGTGCGGCTGGGCAGCGATACCGAATCGCTGGTGCTGGCGCGCGCGGTGCGCCGCCATGTGGAGCACCGCATCCTGCTCAACGGGCACCGCACGGTGGTGTTCCGGTAACGTGCTGCCCCTTCGGGGTTCGCCGGGCATGGCCCGGCGCTACCCACGGGTGTGATCCGGTGGTGCCGGCCGCTGGCCGGCAACTGCAGGGATCCAGGCGTTGCCGGCCAGCGGCCGGCACTACCACCGGCGACCACGCGTCAGATGATCGCGATCCCCGCTTTGCCCAGCGCTTCGCGCACCATCGCGTTGTTGGCTTCGGTCACCGGCCGGGTCAGGTCCCACAGGAACTTCACCCGGAAACCGGACTTCACCGCGTCCTGCGCGCTCCACAGCACGCAGTAGTCGCGGGCCAGGCCACAGACGTGCACTTCGCGGATGCGGCGCTCGTGCAGCCAGCCGGCCAGGCCGGTGGCCGGGCGCTCGCCATCGGGGCCGTGGTTCTCGCGGAAGGCGCTGTACGAATCCACCTGTGGGCG
Source organism: Stenotrophomonas sp. YJH_SMC_122 (assembly GCF_059369535.1). Classification (NCBI taxonomy): domain Bacteria; kingdom Pseudomonadati; phylum Pseudomonadota; class Gammaproteobacteria; order Lysobacterales; family Lysobacteraceae; genus Stenotrophomonas; species Stenotrophomonas sp. YJH_SMC_122. Next base: position 304,259 of record NZ_JCAFST010000002.1, read on the forward strand.
GGTGCCCTTGCGCAGGATCAGGTCGGCCGTGGTCCAGTCCACGCCCGGGTGCAGCGCGGCGCCATCGCTGCCCTGCACGCAATGGTCGGGCCACAGGGTTTGTGGCTGCGCGTGCAGCAGGATGGTCTCGAACGGTCGCTTGCCGGGGTGCTGGCTGGCGAACGAGGCGTGGTCGGCCGGGTGCCAGTCCTGGGTCGCCACCACGGTGCGGTAGCGGCGCTGCGCCAACAGGTCGGCAATCGGCGCCACCAGCGCATCGCCCTGGTCGCAGGCCAGCGCACCGCCCGGCATGAAGTCCGGCTGCAGGTCGATCACCAGCAGGGCGACATCGGCGGGCACGGCGGTCATGGCAGATCCACTACATCAGAAGGGGCGACCAGCGTGGCCGCCCCATGCCTGCACGTCAATCGCCCTGCGGCGTCCCAGCGTCCTGCCCGTAGTACAGCAGGCCGATCCTGATCCGTTCGCGGCCGTTCTCACGGCGATGGCGGTTGGCATCGCGCAGCGAGTACACGCAGCCGCAGTACTCCTGCTGGTAGAACTGCTCGCGCTTGCTGATCTCGATCATGCGGCTGGCACCGCCGCCCTTGCGCCAGTTGTAGTCCCAGTACTGCAGGCCTTCATAGCGCGACGCCGCACGGATGCCGCAGTCGTTGATCTGCGCCATGTTCTTCCAGCGCGAGATGCCCAGCGACGAACTGATGGTGTCGTAGCCGTGTTCATGCGCGTACAGCGCGGTGCGCTCGAAACGCATGTCGAAGCACATCGTGCAGCGGATGCCGCGCTCGGGCTCGTTTTCCATGCCACGCGCACGGCTGAACCAGTTGTCGGTGTCGTAGTCGCAGTCGATGAACGGGATGCCGTGCTGCTCGGCGAAGCGGATGTTCTCCTGCTTGCGCAGCTCGTACTCCTTCACCGGGTGGATGTTGGGGTTGTAGAAGAAGATCGCGTAGTCGATCCCGGAAGCGGTGATCGCCTCCATCACTTCGCCGGAACAGGGCGCGCAGCACGAATGCAGCAGCAGGCGCTTGCCATCGGCGGGCAGGGTAAGGGTGGGGCGTTGGAACTCGGTCATCGTGGCGTGCGTCAGGGCGTGGGAGCGGTCTGGCCGGTTACCGTGAACAGGACGCGCGCGGCCACGCCGCCTGCGCATGCAGGCTGGCGATGGCCCCGGCACCCTCCCCGCGGAGAGTCCAGGTCGAATCAGGGGACGGTCGTGTCCCCCGGCCGGGGCCGGTCTTCGGGCTGATGGACACGGACCGCAGCCCACCTACTCCCTGCCGCTTCCCAGGCGCGAGCCCAGTGCTGTTGGCAGGATTCGTTTCCATTCACCGCTGCGGGGCAGCTCCGGAATGGGCGCGCCAGGCGCCTTCACCGGATTCCCGTTTGAATCCTTCCCAGCGCCGGAGCGATGGGAGGGATACCTTCGGCGTGTGCAAAGTGGACCGATTGGCCGCAGGGGTCAAGGCCCGGGGTCAGAGCCCGTTGCCACGCAACGGGCTCTGACCCCCGGAAACGCCTTCAGCGCCCCGCCGCCGCCCGGGCCCGGATGTCGTCCAGCCGCTGGTCGTGCAGCAGGCGGCCGTTCTCCCACACGGTCACCATTGCGTCCTCGAAGCCGTCCGGCAGGGTGTCGTCGCCGTTGGCCGGCAGTGGCACCGTATGCAGGCTGCCGTCATCCAGCCGCCGCAGCAGGTGCATGCGGCCGCGTTTGCTGGTCTTGCCGGCGTCGGTGATCGGGTCCTTGTAGACGTCGATCCACTCACCGTCGACCCGTGCCGCCGAGCACTTCAGCGCGAACTTCTGGGTGTCGCGGTCCAGCCGCTGCAACAGCGCGCCGCCCATGCCGAAGGCCACGTTGTCGGCCGAATAGCCGTCGCCGGTGATGCGCTGCAGGATGGCGCGGATCGTATCCGGGTTGATGCCATCGCCCTGGATCACCCGCACGTGGTTGAGCACGCGGTAGCCCTTGCCGTTGATCACGTGGCCGAAGGCTTCATCCAGCCGGCGCAGGCTTTCGGCCACCACCTCCACCGGGTCGCCCGAGTCGGGACGGATGACCAGGGTGGCGCCCGAGGCGATCACTTCATCGCGCAGGGTGGTACCCCAGTGCTCACTGATCGCGCGGTAGATGTCGTAGCTGTCCGATACCACCGCCACGATCGCACCGGGCTTGCCGAACCGACGCAGCATGTTGCGGTAGGCGTCCACCTCGCGCTCGCGGCCCCAGCTGGTGATGGTGCTGTGCTCGGCGGCGGGGATCGAATAGCCCGCCATCGGCGCGTGATAGTGCGCGCGCGCCAGGCACAGGGCCGAGACGGTATCGGTGCCGAGGAAGTTGACCAGGTGTGCGGCACCGCCCAGCGCGGCCGATTCCAGGCTCGATACCCCGCGCGCGCCGAAGTCGTGCAGCTTGAACGGCAGCTGCCCCTGCGGATCGTCGCTGGTCCGCTGCAGGAACGCAGCAATGGTCTGCCGTGCATGCCAGCTGATGGTGGCCACGGTGACCGGGTACCACACGCGCAGCAGCAGCGTTTCCAGGTACGACGGCACCCAGAATGCAGCCGGGTCGGTCGACTCGACGGTCATCAGTGCCTGGTGGGTGGGTACCACGCTGCCCTCGGGCACGGCACGGATGCGCACCGGCAGGTGGCCGCCAAGCCGGTCGACGATATCGCGCCAGCCGGCTTCGTTGAACGGCTCTCCATGGGCGGCGAACACCGCAGCAGCGTCGTCGATGTCGGCGTGGGTAACCGGCCTTGCCAGCGCCTCCTTGAGGATCGCTTGCAGGCCGAAGAACACCGTCCGATCGTGCAGGCCGCCACGTGATTCCACATAGAAGAACGTGGCATCGGTACCCGGCGGGTACTGCAGCCAATGGCTGGCCTTGTAGCTGTCGGTATTGAGGAGAAGATTATCGAGGTAGTGCATGACGGAAGCTCCTTCGCGTCGAGTGACACCAGCGGTCTATCCGCCGGCGGGGAGGCCGGGCCTGTCAGCCGCGGCCGAGGAAATACTCCAGGATGTGCAGGTGGTCTTCGAACAGCTGCGGGCCCATGTCCAACGCCTCACTCACCGGTATCCAGCGCGCCTTGTCGGCGTCGTCGCCGCCGCGCACCGGCGGCAGTTCACCGGCCGGGAATTCGAAGTGGAAACCGTGGGTGATGGTGCGGCCGCGCTGGCTGCGGTCGGGGTGGTCGAAGACCTGCTGGCCCTTCAGCGAACCCTTCAGCACCGGCAGCGGAATCTTCAGACGGGTTTCCTCGCGCAGTTCGCGCAGGCAACTGTCCAGCAGGCTCTGCTCCTGGCCGACGAAACCGCCGGGCAGCGCCCATAGCCCCTTGCCGGGTTCCGAACGGCGACGCACCAGCAGCACGTGGCCTGAATGCACCACCACCGCATCGGTGGTGACGAAGGTGGGCGCGTAGGGTGCATCCTTCCACGCGGCCTTGTACTGTTCGATGAAGCGGTACTCGGCCACCAGCTGGGCATACGCAGGCGCGCTCTTGCGGAACGCTTCGAGCATGTCGAACACCGGCGCCGGCACATTGCCACGCAGCATCAGCAGCGCGCCGTGGAAGTCGACGTCGCCGGCCTCGAACAGGTAACGCCGCAGTTCGGTGGCCGACAGCGTGGCGGTGTGCTGCACGTCCACCAGCGGCCATTGCGGGAACTCCCGCAGGTAGTAGCTGGAGGCATCCTTGTCCATGCCGATCAGGCCCACCTTTGCATCGGCGGCGGCACCGTCGTTGCGCAGGGCGTCGGCCACCTGGCGCTGCACGTTGGCGATCCACTGTGCTTCGTTGTACAGGTGGTCACGCAGCGGGCGGATCAGCAGGCGGTCGGTGTGGCCATCGAGGGCGGCCTGGATCATCACGGCGCGTTCGGCCACGGTCCAGGGATTGCGGAGGCTGCGGGGAGTATCGGCAGAGCCGACCAGGAAGATCAGCTTGCGGGCCCGGCTCAGCGCCAGGCGGGCAACGGCGGCGTGGCCGTTGTGGAAGGGCTCGAATCGCCCGATGAAGACGAGATAGTCGAATTCCATGAGAATCCCTCATGTCGTTGTGGCAGCCGCGGGTCTGTCCCTTGGCTTGCTGCAGATGCTACGCCGATGGCGGGGCCGGTCAAGCCTGCAGGCCTGCCATCTGCTGAACGCCGCAGATTCCTGCCCGGACTGCGGTGGTGTTCTCAGGCCCTGAGAAGCCGCTGCGCCATACTGGCATCCACGCGGCGGACGGCATGCTCGGGGGCAAGACGGTGGCGGACAAGTACTGCGATCTGGTCATGAAAGGCGGCATCACCAGCGGCATCGTGTACCCCAATGCGGTACTGGCGCTGGCACGCGAGTACCGGTTCAAGAGCATTGGCGGCACCTCTGCCGGCGCCATCGCTGCGGCGGTGGCGGCTGCGGCGGCATGCGGTGATCGCCGCCAGCAGGCCGGCGAGCACCTGCCCGGTGATGCCGGTTATGGCGGGCTGTCGGCAGTGTCGGCGCAGTTGTCGCGGCGGGGGTTCATCTACAGCCTGTTCCAACCGGCGCGGGGCGCGCGCGCGGCCTATCGGCTGCTGGTGGTGCTGACCGGCAATGCCAGCTTGCCGCACAAGCTGCTGTGCCTGGCGGTGGCGGTATTCGAGATCGCGCCGTTGGAAGTGCTGGTGTCGCTGGCGCTGCTGCTCGGCCTGGGCTGGTGGGGCGGGGGCTGGAGCGGCGTGGCCGCGACGCTGCTGCCGTCGCTGCTGTGCGCCTACGGTGCAGGCGTGGCCGGAGCCGCGCTGCGTGTAGCGCGTGTGGCCCGGCGCAACCTGCTGGGCCTGTGCAGTGGCCTCGGTCGCGATGCACGTAAACCGGCATTGACCGAGTGGCTGCATGAATGCCTGCAGCAGTTGTCCGGCAAGCCGCTGGATGCACCCCTGACCTTTGCCGACCTGCACGACGCGCCGCGCTATGCCGGCGAGCCGGACAGCCCGCATGCGATCAGCCTGCAGATGATCACCACCTGCGTGTCGCACAACGAGCCGCGCACACTGCCGCTGGGCGGCGCGCAGTTCTGGTTCCTGCGCGAGGAGTTCGAGCAGCTATTCCCCGCCAGCGTGGTGCAGTGGCTGGTGACGCAGGCCGGTCCGCCGCTGGAGGTGGAGGGGCGCCGGTACTACCACTTGCCGCAGGGCCCGAAGCTGCCTGTGCTGGTGGCCACGCGCATGAGCCTGAGCTTCCCGCTGCTGATCAGCGCGGTGCCGCTGCATGAGCCCTCGCGCCGCGAACGCCGCTGCGAACCGACCGCGCCGGCAGCCGACCCGGAGCACAACGTGGCCGACAGCATGGAAGGGCTGACCAGCGCCGGGCAGACCTGCGGCCCTGTGATCACCGCGTTCCGCATCTGCTGGTTCTCCGATGGCGGCATCAGCAGCAACTTCCCGATCCATCTGTTTGATGCCGCGCTACCGCGCTGGCCGACCTTCGCCATCAACCTGGTCTACCCGCAGCATGCCGAAGACGTGGGTCGCGGCAGTGATGGCCGACAGGCGCTGGAACGTGCCGTGTTCCTGCCCACCGAAAACCGCCACGGTTGGCAACGGCATTACCAGTCCATTGCCACGCCGCTGGCCGCAGCCGAGCTGGGGCGCTTCCTGTTCGCAGTCGTGGCGACCATGCAGAACTGGCGTGACCTGCTGCAGGCGCGCGCGCCGGGTTACCGCGACCGTATCGTGCACGTGAGCCTGCAGGGCGACGAAGGTGGCATGAACCTGGACATGCCGCAGGAGGTGCTGACCCGCATCGCCGACAAGGGCAGCCTGGCGGGCGCGCGCTTCTGTTCGTTCTCGTTCGGGAACCACTACTGGATCCGCTGGCGCAACCTGGCCTCGGCCTACCAGCGCTACACGCTGGAAGTGGCGCGTACCGACGACCCGGCGCAGCAGGTGCTGGCCTACCGCGCGGCGTACTCGATGGTTGCCCGTGGCGAGCCGGCACCGCCGTCGTACAAGCTTGGCTCGGAAGACAAGCGTCGCGGCTCGCAGCAGCTGTGGGCGCAGATGGTCGAGCAGGGCCGAACCTGGGAAGACCTGGGCCCGGACCTGACCGATGGCGCACCGCGCCCGCTGCCGCAGATGAAGGTGACGCCGATCTACTGACCGGCGCCGATACAATCGCGCTTCTCGCTGCAAGGAGTTTGGATGTCTGCCCGTCAGGAACTGCTGGATCTGCTTGAACGCCTCGATATCCGCGACCCGGAGCACCTGCCGGTTGTGCCACTGGCCGCGTACTTCGAAGGGAACGATTTCGAAGAGTGCATTGCACCGAACCAGTGGGGCTACGGCCGCCCGCCGATTGCCGAGCTGTACGCACGCCTCGCCGCGATTGCCGAAAAGCCCGAAGTGGAAGGTGTCTACGTGGGGCTGCACCAGGATTGGGGCAGCGCACTGGACGACGACAGCGAATGGCCTGCCGCGGAGAACGTGCACGTGCTGACCAGTGCCGACGTCGAGACCGTGGAAGGCTGGCTGCAGGGTCTGGAGTGCGACGGTGTGGGCGAAGGCTGGCCGTACGGCCAACACATCGACGCACCCGTGCCCTCGGAAGGCCACCGCGTACTGACCGTGTTCTGGGACTAGAACGCGCCAACCAGGGTTGGCACCTAATGGGGTCAGAGCCCGTTGCGTGGCAACGGGATCTGACCCCGTGCCGTTCCAACAGCCGCGGAAACTGTCGAAGGTGGGGTGGGTCCGGTTGCAGGGGCGTGAGCCGCATGGGCCCGAGGCGTGCCTCGGGCGGGTTGGGCAGGACGCCCAACCCCGGTCTTGCCGTGTGCGCAGGACAGCGCACACGAGCAAGCGGCGACCGGGCTTACATGGGTGAGGGCGCTTTGCTTGCGAAGCACTGCTTCGCAAGCGCCCGAACGCACAGCCGCCAGCGGCTGGGCCGGGCCCCGGAGGGATACTTGCAGCGTCCCCTGCAACCGGATCCACCCCGCCATCTCCCGGAATGCCCGCTTCTGCTTTTGAGGTTGCCGGCCAGCGGCCGGCACTACCGCAGGTGCAGGGCGCAGCCCTGCAAACCCCCCTACCTCCCCGGCAGCTGCGCGAACGCGCGCTGCATGCAGTCCTCGCGTGGGCACACCCGGCAACCCGGTCCGATCGATACCGAGTTGCCCGGGCTCTGCACATCCAGCCCCAGTGAATACACCAGTCGCTCGGCATGCTGCAGATCGCAGCCCAGCGCCACTGCGAAGGTCTTGCGGGGCTGGCCATGGCCGACCGGGCCACTGCTGACCTGCCGCGCCAGCCAGAAATGGCGGCGCCCGTCGGGCATGCGCGCGGTCTGGGTAAGGATGCGACCGGGCTGGTTGAACGCTTCGTAGACGATCCACAGCGGGCACGAACCGCCCACCTGCGAGAAGTGGAAATCGGTGGCCGAATGGCGCTTGGATACGTTGCCCGCGCGGTCCACGCGGATGAAGAAGAACGGCAGGCCGGGCGCACTGCGCCGTGCCAGCGTGCTCAGCCGGTGGCAGACCGCCTCGAAGCCGACGCCGAACTGGTGCGCCAGCAGTTCGATGTCGTAGCTGCTGGCCTCGGCCGCACGCAGGAAGCGCATGTAGGGCATGACCAGCGCGCCGGCGAAGTAGTTCGAAAGACCCACCCGCGCCTGCGCGATGCGTGCGTCATCGGTGAAGCCGGCACGCGCCACCACCGCATCGATCTGCGGCAGGTAGCCGTGCAGGGCCAGTTCGGCGGCCATCTGGAACGCCTGCTGGCCCGGTTCCAGATAATCGGGTAGCCACAACCGGCGCGTGCCGGCGTCGTACTGGCGCTTCTCGCGCCCGGCCTGCAGCGCGGCCACTTCCACCAGCACGCCGTGGCGGTCGGCCAGCAGCTGGCGCAGGCGTGGCGCCACATGCCCGGGCGACAGCCCCCACTCGGCGAACAGGCGTTCGGCCAGCTCGTCCAGTTCGGGAATGTGGTTGTGCATGCGGTTGAAGAACTCACGCACCTGGTCACCGGCGGGCAGGGTGCTGCCGGCGCCGGGCTCGCCCAGCTGGAACTCCAGCGCGGCGGCATGTTCGCGCAGTGCCAGATGGCGGCGATGCAGGTCCAGCAGCGCGCGGCTGACCTGCGGCAGGTTGCCCGCCAGGGCGCGCAGTTCGGTCGCGCTGACTTCGGCCAGGCCCAGGTCGCGCAGGGTCTCGCCCAGCGCTTCCTGCAGCGCGGCGGGCTCATCCTCGTCGAACAGTGCGGAAACGTCGCCCAATACCTCGCCCAGCTTCTTCTGCACCGCTGGTGTGAGTGGGCGCTTGTTGCGTTCGATCTGGTTCAGGTAGCTGGCCGACAGCCCCAGCGCACGCGCCAGGTCAACCTGGCTGTAGCCGCGCTGTTCGCGCAGCCGCAGCAGGCGCAGGCCGAGTTGCCGCTGGGGAGCTGAGAGATTCACAGAATTAACAGGAATCGTGGGGCGTGTTGGCCAGATTAAGCGGATTCAGCCCAGAAATCGAGACGGGTGCTGTGAATAATGCCAAGCATCTTTCGCACCCCGTGGGATTGTCGTCATGACTGTTGCAGCGCCCCGTATCCGCATGCTGATCGATGGCCAGTTCGTTGAATCGGCCACCTCCCACTGGCAGGACGTGATCAATCCGGCCACCCAGGACGTGCTGGCCAAGGTGCCGTTCGCCACCACCGGCGAAGTGGACGCCGCCGTCGCCGCCGCCAAGGAAGCCTTCAAGACCTGGCGCAAGACCCCGATCGGCACCCGCGCGCGCATCTTCCTGAAGTACCAGCAGCTGATCCGCGAGAACATGAGCGAGCTGGCCCACATCCTCACCGCCGAACAGGGCAAGACCCTGCCCGACGCCGAAGGCGATGTGTTCCGCGGCCTGGAAGTGGTCGAGCACGCCGCCGCCATCGGCAACCTGCAACTGGGCGAGCTGGCCAACAACGTGGCCAATGGCGTGGACACCTACACGATCATGCAGCCGCTGGGCGTGTGCGCCGGCATCACCCCGTTCAATTTCCCGGCGATGATCCCGCTGTGGATGTTCCCGATGGCGATTGCCACCGGCAACACCTTCATTCTCAAGCCGTCCGAACAGGACCCGATGGTGACCATGCGCCTGGTTGAACTGGCGCTGGAAGCCGGCATTCCGAAGGGCGTGCTGAACGTCGTCCACGGCGGCGAGGACGTGGTCAACGCGATCTGCGACCACCCGGACATCAAGGCCGTGTCGTTCGTCGGTTCCACCCGCGTCGGTACCCACGTCTACAACCGCGCCTCGCTGGCCGGCAAGCGCGTGCAGTGCATGATGGGCGCCAAGAACCACGCCGTGGTGCTGCCGGACGCCAACAAGGAACAGACCCTCAACGCGATGGTCGGTGCCGCCTTCGGTGCCGCGGGCCAGCGCTGCATGGCCGCCTCCACCCTGGTGCTGGTCGGTGAGGCGCGCAACTGGGTGCAGGACCTGGTCGAAAAGGCCAAGACGTTGAAGGTCAGCGCCGGCACCGTGTCCGGTACCGACGTCGGCCCGGTCATTTCCTGCAGCGCCCGCGAGCGCGTGGAAGGCCTGATCGCCTCGGGCGTGGAGCAGGGCGCCAAGCTGGTGCTCGATGGCCGCAAGCCGCAGGTCGATGGCTTCGAGAAGGGCAACTTCGTCGGCCCGACCATCTTTGCCGGTGTCACCACCGACATGCGCATCTACCAGGAAGAAATCTTCGGGCCGGTGCTGGTCATCCTCGAAGCGGAGACGCTGGAAGACGCCATCGCGATGGTCAACAGCAACCCGAACGGCAACGGCACCGCACTGTTCACCCAGTCCGGCGCGGCCGCGCGCAAGTTCCAGGAAGACATCGACGTCGGCCAGGTCGGCATCAACGTGCCGATCCCGGTGCCGGTGCCGCTGTTCTCGTTCACCGGTTCGCGCGCCTCCAAGCTGGGCGACCTGGGCCCGTACGGCAAGCAGGTGGTGCTGTTCTACACCCAGACCAAGACGGTCACCGCGCGCTGGTTCGACGACGAGACGCTGAGCCACGGCGTCAACACCACGATCAGCCTGAAGTAAGCGCAGGAGCAGCCATGAGCCACTCGATGACGACGGAACTGGACGAAGCACAGCAGGCGTACCGCGAGGCTGCGCGCGACTTCGCACTGGCCGAACTGGCGCCGCACGCCGCGCGATGGGATGCGGAGGGCATCTTTCCGCGCGAGGCGATCGCCAAGGCCGGTGAACTGGGCTTCTGCGGTCTGTACATGGACCCGGAAGTGGGCGGCAGCGGCCTGAGCCGCCTGGACGCCGCCGTCGTCATCGAGGAGCTCGCCAACGTCGATCCGTCGACTGCGGCCTACATCAGCATCCACAACATGGCCTCGTGGATGGTGTCCACGTGGGGCCAGCCGGCCCTGCGCGACGCCTGGGGCAGCGACCTGTCCTCGGGCAACAAGCTGGCCTCGTACTGCCTGACCGAGCCGGGCGCCGGTTCCGATGCGGCCTCGCTGAAGACCACCGCCGTGCGTGAGGGCGACCATTTCGTGCTGAACGGCTCGAAGGCCTTCATTTCCGGCGCCGGGGCCACCGAACTGCTGGTGGTGATGGCGCGTACCGGCGGTGCTGGTGCCGGCGGTGTCAGCGCGATCGCGGTGCCGTCGGACCTGCCAGGCATCAGCTTCGGCCGCAAGGAAGAGAAGATGGGCTGGAACAGCCAGCCCACCCGCGGCATCACCTTCGAAAACGTCCGCGTGCCGGCCAGCCACCTTCTGGGAGAGGAAGGCGGCGGCTTCAAGCTGGCGATGAAGGGGCTTGATGGTGGCCGCATCAATATTGCCGCCTGCTCGCTGGGTGCCGCGCAGGGCGCGCTGGATGCCGCGCGCCGCTACATGGGCGAGCGCCGCCAGTTCGGCAAGGCGCTGGCCGAGTTCCAGGCGCTGCAGTTCAAGCTGGCCGACATGGTCACCCAGCTGGTGGCCGCGCGGCAGATGGTGCACACCGCCGCGCGCAAGCTCGATGCCGGTGCCAGCGACGCCAACGTGTGGTGCGCGATGGCCAAGCGTTTTGCTACCGATGCGGGTTTCAACGTCTGCAACGAAGCGCTGCAGATCCATGGTGGCTACGGCTACATCCGCGAGTACCCGATCGAGCGCCTGCTGCGTGACTGCCGCGTGCACCAGATCCTGGAAGGCACCAACGAGATCATGCGGGTGATCGTTGCCCGCCACCTGCTCAACACCGAAGAGGAACTGCGATGAAGGATTGGCGTACCCAGGAGCACGTGGGCCTGAAGGTCGAGGTCGATGGCCACACCGCCGTGGTCACCCTGAACAACCCGCCGGCGCATACCTGGACCGTGCACAGCCTGTCGGCGCTGCGCGACCTGGTCGGCGCGCTCAACGCAGACCGCGACATCTACGCGCTGGTGATCACTGGCGAGGGCGAGAAGTTCTTCTCCGCCGGTGCCGACCTCAACCAGTTCGCTTCCGGCGACAAGGCCGCTGCGCGCGAAGCCGCGCGCCGCTTCGGTGAAGCCTTCGAGACGCTGTCCGGTTTCCGTGGCGTGTCGATCGCCGCGATCAACGGCTACGCGATGGGCGGAGGCCTGGAATGCGCACTGGCCTGCGACCTGCGCATCATCGAAGAGCACGCCCAGGTCGCGCTGCCGGAGGCCACCGTCGGCCTGCTGCCGTGCGCCGGTGGCACCCAGAACCTGCCGCGCCTGGTCGGCGAGGGCTGGGCCAAGCGCATGATCCTGCTGGGCGAGCGCATCAATGCCGAGACCGCGCTGCGCATCGGCCTGGCCGAAGAAAAGGTCGGCAAGGGCGAAGCCAAGGCACTGGCGCTGGAATGGGCGAAAAAGGCCGGCAAGCAGAGCCCGACCAGCATCGCCGCCTGCAAGACCCTGGTACAGGCCACCCGCACCGGCACCCACGCCTCGGCGCTGGTGGCCGAGCGCGAAGCCTTCGTCGACCTGTTCGACACCGCTGACCAGGTCGAAGGCGTGACTGCCTTCCTGGAAAAGCGCGCCGCGCAGTGGAAGAACGCATGAGCACCGACACCGCTGCCGACGACGCACCGGTGCTGTTCGAGGAGCGCGTGGCCGGTAACGGCATGCGCATCGGCATCGCCACGCTCAACGCGCCGCGCACGCTCAATGGCTTCTCGCTGCCGATGGCACACCTGCTGCTGGCGCAGTTGAACGCCTGGGCCGACGACGACGGCATCGCCATGGTGGTGCTGCAGGGTGCCGGCGAAAAGGCGTTCTGCGCCGGCGGCGACCTGCACAGCCTGTACAAGGCCATGGTCGCCTTCCGTGAGGCCGGCCGCAGCGACATCCGCGAAAACGCCTATGCCGCCGAGTTCTTCGACGTCGAGTACCGCGTTGATTACCTCATCCACACCTATGCCAAGCCGATCCTGTGCTGGGGCCACGGCATCGTGATGGGCGGCGGTATCGGCCTGATGTCCGGCGCCAGCCATCGTGTGGTCAGCGAGCGCTCCAAGCTGGCCTTCCCGGAAATCACCGTCGGCCTGTTCCCTGATGTCGGTGGCAGCTGGCTGCTGCCGCGCGTGCCGGGCAAGGGTGGGCTGTTCCTGGCGCTGACCGGGGCGCTGCTCAACCCGGGCGATGCCATCTACGCTGGCCTGGCCGATGTACATGTGCCCGAAGAGCGCCGCGGTGCGGCGTTCGATGCGCTGCTGCAGGTGGCCTGGTCCAGTGACCCCGCACACAACCACGAACGCCTGACCCATCTGCTGCAGTCGCATGCCAGCGATGCCGCCACCGGTCCGCTGCTGGCCAACGCGGCGCAGGTCGATGCGTTGTGCGAAGGCGATGACCTTGAAGCCATTGTCGCGCGCATTGCCGGCCTGCAGACCGACGACGCCTGGTTGCAGGCGGCTCAGAAGACCCTTGCGGCCGGCGCACCGGGTTCGGCACGGTTGGCGTACGAGCTGCAACGCCGCAGTGCCGGCCAGGACCTGGCCGCGATCTATCGCCTGGAGTACATCGTCGCCCTGCATTGCGCCGCCCACGGTGATTTCGCCGAAGGCATCCGCGCGCTGCTGATCGACAAGGACCGCAATCCGCAGTGGAACCCGGCCACCCTGGCCGAGGCCACCTGCGCGTGGTCCGACACCTTCTTCGCTTCCCCCTGGGCCGACGCCGCGCATCCGCTGGCCGACCTGGGCACTCCCCTTGTTGAAAGGAGCCTTGCATGAGCCGCATTGCATTCATCGGGTTGGGCAACATGGGTGGCCCGATGGCCGCCAATCTGGTCAAGAACGGCCACAGCGTGCGCGTGTTCGATCTGGTCCCGGCCGCGGTGCAGGCCGCCGTCGATGCCGGTGCAAGCGCGGCGTCGTCGGCACGCGACACCCTGGCCGATGCCGAAGTGGTGATCTCGATGCTGCCGGCCAGCCGCCACGTCGAAGGCGTATACCTGGGCGACGACGGCATTCTTGCCGCAATCCCCGCCGGTGCACTGGTCATCGACTGCAGCACGATCGCACCGGCCAGTGCCCGCAAGGTCTCGGAAGCGGCCGCCGCGCGTGGCCTGCAGATGATCGACGCACCGGTCTCCGGCGGTACCGCCGGTGCCCAGGCCGGCACCCTGACCTTCATCGTCGGTGGCGAAGAGGACGCGCTGGAACGCGCCCGCCCGGTGCTGCAGGCAATGGGCAAGAACATCTTCCATGTCGGCGCCAGCGGTGCCGGCCAGGTCGCCAAGCTGTGCAACAACATGGCGCTGGGCGTGATCATGGCGGTGACCGGCGAAGCCATCGCCCTCGGCGTGGCGCACGGGCTGGACCCGAAGGTGCTGTCGCAGATGATGGCCGTCAGCACCGGCCGCAGCTGGGCCACCGAGGTGTGCAACCCGTGGCCGGGCGTGCTGGAAAACGCTCCGGCCTCGCGCGGCTACAGCGGTGGCTTCGGCAGCGATCTGATGCTGAAGGACATGGGCCTGGCGGTGGAAGCGGCAATGAGCGTCGGCGCCTCGATCCCACTGGGCGAAGTGGCCCGCAACCTGTACTCGATGAACCACCAGGCCGGCCGCGGCAAGCTGGATTTCTCCAGCGTCGTGCAGCTGATCACCAGCGACCAGTAACTGGTCGCTGGTCCGCGCATTCCACCTTATCCCCGCGCCGTTGGCGCGCCCCCTTGAACAACAAGGGGGCTCTTCTCCAGAAGGATGGATGCGCGCCGCAGCGAATGCGTCCCCGGCCACGTGCTGGGGCCCACCCGAGGTGGGATGGGCGGATGCCCGGTTTCGACCGGCATCCGCCCATTTTTTTGCACCGCGCGCGGGTAGTGCCGGCCGCTGGCCGGCAGCACTGCATCAGGCAACGATCAGCGTTACATCAATGTTGCCGCGGGTGGCGTTGGAGTACGGGCACACGATGTGCGCCTTCTGCACCAGTTCTTCCACCTGCTCGCGCGGCACGCCCGGCACGTTGATGGTCAGCTCGGCCTCGATGCCGAAGCCGGTCGGGATCTGGCCGATGCCGACCTTGCCAGTGACGGTGGTGTCGGCCGGCAGCGCGACCTTGGCCTGGCCGGCCACGAACTTCAGTGCGCCCAGGAAGCAGGCCGAGTAGCCGGCGGCGAACAGTTGTTCCGGGTTGGTGCCCGGGCCACCGGCGCCGCCCAGTTCACGCGGTGTCGACAGCTGGATGTCCAGCACGTTGTCGGAGGAGACGGAACGGCCTTCGCGGCCGCCGGTGGAGGTGGCCTGGGCGGTGTACAGAACCTTTTCGATGGACATCGGGATGCTCCTGGTCAGTGGGTGGGTGTTGCGTTGGAGCCTACTTTGCCCGCTTTCCGCGTACGTTGGGTTGCAACGCGTACGAAAAACTTGATCGATCGTCCTGTCGGCCTAGATCGTCCACTCGCGGTCGGTGGTGAACATGATGGTCAGCCAGCGGTCCGGCGAAGCCTCGCCCAGCGCGTCGCCGATCTCGTCGCGCAGCCGGTCCCATTCCACCAAGGGCCGCGGCGGGTCGTCTTCCGGCACCACGAAGAACAACTCGATCTGCTCGCCACGCCCCACCTGCGCCACGTAGCTGCGGTGCTCGACGAAGCCGTGCCTGGCCACGATCCCGCGTGCCACCGCATCCACATGCGCCTGCAGCTCCGGCGGGGTGACCAGCAGGATGCCGGCCAGCGCCCGGCGCACGGTGCCGAGCGGGGCGATCATCACCAGCACGCAGACGAAGGCAAGGATGGCCGGGTCGATGTACGGCCCGACCCACGCCAGCGAGGTGCCCTGCACCAGCACGCCGCCGAGGAAGGCCAGCAGATAGCAGGCCGACATGCTGGCGGCGATCACCCAGTTCTTCGCGTCCAGCGCGATGAACTCCGAACCGATGCGGCGGTTGGCGCGCAGGATGAACCCGGCCAGCGCACCTTCGCCGACGATCGACAACCCGGCGAAGGCGATGGCTGGGCCGAGCGCGATGTGGCGGCCGCCGGACATCAGCGCATCCACCGCGTTGACCAGCGCATACAGCGCCGCACCGATCATCAGCGTGCCGCTCACCCCCAGCACGATCGGCTCCAGGTGCCAGAAGCCCATGGTGAAGCGCTGGTTGAGCCGCGACTGCAGCGCGTCGGTGCTGGTTGAAAGCGCGATCAGCCGCGCGACCAGCAGCGACAGCCAGGTCATCACCACGTCGATCAGGCCGTAGATGCCGTCGAAGATGATCAGCGAGGAATTGGCCAGCAGGCCGAACACCACCGCAGCGGCAGCCAGCAGCAGTGAGGCGGCGATCGACAGGCGCAGCACGCCCTGTTCGGTGGTGGGATCGAAGAACTGTGGGCGGTGAGTGGCCATGCCCCGATTGTAGAGTGGAGCCATGCTCCGCTGCCGTTGCGGCCTGCCGACGCTGTCCCTGGGCAGCCCTGTGCCGTAGACTGCGTCCCTCCCACGTACCGATTCCCGCCTGCAGTGATCACGCCACCCTGACCCTTGCCGCACCTCGGCAGCCGGCCCGCCCGGCTCAGGATCCCGTGTCTTTCCACTGCAGCGCCTCGCGGCCACGCCCGCGTGCGCGCGGAGTTTTTCCATGCAAACGTCCTACCCCCTGCGCCAGCAATGGCTCGGCAACATCCGTGGTGATCTGCTGTCCGGCATGGTCGTCGCCCTGGCCCTGATTCCCGAGGCCATCGCCTTCTCGCTCATCGCCGGCGTCGACCCCAAGGTCGGCCTGTACGCCGCGTTTTCCATCGCGGTGGTCACCGCCATCGCTGGCGGCCGGCCGGGCATGATCTCCGCCGCCACCGGTGCAATGGCGCTGGTGATGGTCGACCTGGTCAAGGACCATGGCCTGCAGTACCTGTTCGCCGCCAGCATCCTGGCCGGCCTGCTGCAGGTGCTGGCCGGTGTGTTCAAGCTTGGGTCGCTGATGCGATTCGTCTCGCGCTCGGTCATCACCGGCTTCGTCAACGCGTTGGCGATCCTGATCTTCCTGGCGCAGATGCCGGAACTGATCGGCCGCGGCCCCACCGTCTACGTGCTGTGTGCCGCCGCACTGGCGATCATCTACCTGCTGCCGCGCCTCACCCGCGCCGTGCCTTCGCCGCTGGTGGCAATCGTCGTGCTCACCGCCGTAGTGATCGGCTTTGGCGTGGACGTGCGCAGTGTTGGCGACATGGGCCAGCTGCCGGACAGCCTGCCGCAGTTCCTCATCCCCGATGTACCGCTCAGCTGGGAAACGCTGCGCATCCTGCTGCCGGTGTCGGCCACGCTGGCCGTGGTCGGCCTGCTCGAATCGATGATGACCCTGCAGATCGTCGAGGACATCACCGAGACGCCCAGCGAGCGCAACCGCGAATGCGTCGGCCAGGGCGTGGCCAACGCGGTCACCGGTTTCCTCGGCGGCATGGCCGGCTGCGCGATGATCGGCCAGTCGGTCATCAACGTGACGTCTGGTGGCCGCGGCCGCCTGTCCTGCCTGGTGGCCGGTGTGCTGCTGCTGGTGCTGGTGGTGTACGGCAGCAACCTGGTGCGGCAGATCCCGATGGCTGCGCTGGTGGCGGTGATGATCATGGTCAGCATCGGCACTTTCAGCTGGCGCTCGCTGCGCGACCTGCGCACGCATCCGCGCAGTTCCTCGGCGGTGATGTTGCTGACCGTGGTGGTCACCGTGGCCACCCACGACCTGGCCAAGGGCGTGCTCAGTGGCGTGCTGCTGTCGGCGCTGTTCTTCGCCCGCAAGGTCGGCCGCATGCTGGAGGTGCAGTGCGAGGATGCCGGAGACACGCAGGTCTACCGCGTACGTGGCCAGGTGTTCTTCGCTTCCGCCGGCCAGCTGGGCGCGGCGTTTGACTACCAGCACGTAGCACCGAAGGTGCAGATTGACCTGCGCGATGCCCATCTGTGGGATCTGACCGCCGTGGCCGCGCTGGAGCGTGCGCAGGAAAAACTGGCCGCGCATGGCGCCGATGTAATGGTGGTGGGGCTCAATGCCGCCAGCCGGACGCTGATCGAACAGGTGGGCGGGCGCGGCGGCGGGCACTGAGTTCGCACTCTTCACTCGCCGCCACCTGTGCTGGGACATGGGTCCAGAAGCGCTTCGGCAGGGGGCACCCGGGTGACCGCAGCGGCGGTCACCCGCGTTGTTGCATCAGTGCCTGCGGCCCATGCATCTGACTTCCACCCGCATGTCGGCGTCCATCACTTCGCTGGTGCAGATCATCTGGTTGTCGCCCGGCCCGATGTTGGGGCGCACGCCCAGATCGAAGAGGTAGCGACTGAAGTCCATGTAGGCGTCACTGGTGATGCCACCGGGGAACTCGTACACCACCGGCTTGCCGTCCTTGGCAACGTCTGCTTTCGTCTCTGGAACCGGGTTGCCGTGAACGTCGAGGCCGGTGCCGGGAATAGGCGCCCAGCTTTTCATCTCGATGTCGTAGGAGGCCTTGATGCTGGAGCCATCGGCGAAGTTCAGGGTGGTCACCGGGCGGCCCGCAGTCAGCGAGATGTTCTTTCCCCTGACCGAATTGACGAAGGTCATGTGCGCCGCATACCCGCGGGCGAGCCAGGAGGCATTCAACTGTTCGATCGCGTTGTTCATCCTGGCCGGGCTCTGCAATGCATCGTATACGGTTGCCGGAATCGGCCGGTCTGCGGCGGGAGCCGCCAGTGCCCGTCGCACGCCTGCAGTCGCCATCGCTTGCTGGGGGAGTCTCCACGTGTTCGACGCAACGTCGTAGTTCATTTCAAGGCTGCGCCCATTCGCGTGCCAGAAGCGGACCAGGGCTACGAAGTAGTCTTCCAGGTCCTGTTCGATCGGCAGCTCCTGGATCCTGCGATCCCACAGGATGACGAACTTCCGTATCTCTCCCGTGGAAATACTGGTTACCAGCGCACCGCCGACGTCGACGTCCGACAGCGCGGCCGCCTGCATCTGAGCGTATGAACACCCTTCGCACGGGATATCTTGTATCTGCTTCACCTGCGCGTGCGCTCCCTGCGCACAGAGCAACAACGCCACCGCAGTGGCGTATCGGAACAGCCTCATCGAATTCGATTCCTAGATGGATGGATTGGGTAGGAAATGAATGACGATCCTGGCTACTGCCGCAATGACCAGCGCAATCGACACGGCGCGGGTGAAGCGATGAATCTCGCGCCGTTGGAAGGGTATCCATACCGTGAGCAGGATGGTCGTGAGACCAAAAACCAGCACCGGGGTGCCGGAGGTCGTCATCGCCATGCACAGGCTGATGAAGCCGAACAGCTCCAGGACCAGTTCGATATAGGTGCGTTGCTGCATTACATGTTCCGTTTGCTTGGGACATCCATGCCGCACATCGTCATGCGGCGCTCAAATGATATCACTTCTCATTCGTATTTGATTGGATGGCGGGCGTGTGCCACACCGGCAATGGGGCACCGACGCTTCGCACACCGCCTGACGCCCCGGCGTTATTCAGCCGTCCGGTGTAAACTATTGATCTCACTGGCAATGCCAGTCTCCCCGATCAACACCCCGATGACGTCCGCCACCGCCCGTTACGCCGATTCCCTGCGCCTGTCCGTGGCCCCCATGATGGACTGGACCGACCGCCATTGCCGCGTGTTCCATCGCGTGCTGGCACCGGGTGTGCGCCTGTACACGGAAATGGTGCACGCCAATGCGGTCATCCACGGCGATCGCGAGCGCCTGCTCGGCTTCGACCGCAGCGAGCAGCCGCTGGCGCTGCAGCTGGGCGGCAGCGACCCGGCGCTGCTGGCGCAGGCTGCGCGCATCGCGGCGGAGTGGGGCTACGACGAGGTCAACCTCAACTGCGGCTGCCCCTCCGACCGCGTGCAGGCAGGGCGTTTCGGCGCCTGCCTGATGCGCGAGCCGGTGCTGGTGGCCGACTGCGTGGCGGCGATGGTCGACGCGGTCGAGATCCCGGTGACGGTGAAGTGCCGCCTGGGCGTGGACGAGGACAACGACTACGACGTGTTCGCCGCCTTCGTCGACCGCCAGGTCGCCGCCGGTGCGGCAATGGTGGTGGTGCATGCGCGCAACGCGTGGCTGAAGGGCCTGTCGCCGAAGGAGAACCGCGAGGTTCCGCCGCTGAAGTACGACTGGGCCTACCGTCTGAAGCAGGAGCGCCCGGCGTTGCCGGTGGTGCTCAACGGCGGCCTGGCCAGCATCGAGGCGGTGCAGGCGCAGGCCGCGCATGTCGATGGCGTGATGCTGGGCCGCGCGGCCTACCACGACCCCTACCTGCTGCATCAGCTGGAGGCGCTGCAGACCGGCGCCCCGTTGCAGGCGCGCGGTGACCTGCTGCGCACGCTGCGTCCCTACGTGGAAGCGCGCCTGGGCGAAGGCCTGGCACTGAAGCACATCACCCGCCACCTGCTCGGCCTGTTCCACGGCCAGCCCGGTGGCCGCGCGTTCCGCCAGGTGCTGAGCGAGGGCGCGCACCGCCCGGGCGCCGACTGGAGCCTGGTCGAGCAGGCGCTGTCGGTCACCGAGCGCGAAGCCGATCGTGCCGCAGCGTGACCGCAGTCACATTCCTGACTTGACAAGGGACGGCGATTCGTCCCGAATGTTCACCTAGCTGAACATCGCAGGGCTGCGGCCGGAAAAGTTCAGACCGGATTCACTGCCCCAAACCAAGAATTTGCAAAGGAATTGTAAAGGCCGGGTCCCGCACCCGGCTCCCGGATTTACGACTTTTGAACGAATCGCCGTGCTCGGCTAGGATCGCATCGATGTCTTCCGCTCCCTTCCATTGCCGCATTGCCCTGGCCACCTGCGTGGTGCTGTCGGCTGCGCCGCTGTCGTCGGCGCTGGCGCAACAGCCGCCGCGTGGCGAGCAGGCACGGGCGGAAATGATGGATCGGGGAGAGCGCGGCAACCGTGGCGACGAGCGTTCGCTGTCCGATGCCGTGCGCCGCGTGCAGCGCAGCACCGGCGGCCACATCCTCGGCGCCGAGCGCGTGCCGTTCGATGGTCGTGATATCAACCGGGTGAAGTACATGGACGACCGGGGCCGGGTCCGCTACATGGACGACCCCGCCCCGTCGCGTTCACAGCCGCGCACGCCGCGGTCGGATATGTCATCACTACGCGGCGATAACCCCTGAACAGGGATAGTCGTCGCTATCAACCCGTACCCCACAGGCCTCCGGGCCACACCCAGGACACTAGGGAGAGTTCATGCGTATCCTTCTGGTCGAAGACGAAGCCCCGCTGCGTGAGACCCTGGCAGCCCGGCTCAAGCGCGAAGGCTTTGCCGTCGATGCTGCGCAGGACGGCGAGGAAGGCCTCTACATGGGGCGCGAAGTTCCGTTCGATGTCGGCATCATCGACCTCGGCCTGCCCAAGATGTCGGGCATGGAGCTGATCAAGGCCCTGCGTGACGAAGGCAAGAAGTTCCCGGTATTGATCCTGACCGCGCGTTCGAGCTGGCAGGACAAGGTCGAGGGCCTGAAGCAGGGCGCCGACGATTACCTGGTCAAGCCGTTCCACGTCGAAGAGCTGCTGGCCCGCGTCAACGCGCTGCTGCGCCGCGCCGCCGGCTGGAGCAAGCCGACCCTGGAATGCGGCCCCGTCGCCCTGGATCTGGCTGCCCAGACGGTCAGCGTGGCCGGCAGCAATGTCGACCTGACCAGCTACGAGTACAAGGTGCTGGAGTACCTGATGATGCATGCCGGTGAACTGGTCTCCAAGGCCGACCTCACCGAACACATCTACCAGCAGGACTTCGACCGCGACTCGAACGTGCTGGAGGTCTTCATCGGCCGCCTGCGCAAGAAGCTGGACCCGGACGGCGAACTGAAGCCGATCGAGACCGTGCGCGGTCGCGGCTACCGTTTCGCGATCCCGCGCAACGAGGGCTGAGCCGGCTCACCCTGGCGATAACACGATGTCCGGCCGTCTGTGGTTCTTCCGACGCTGGCGGCCGCGCTCACTGCAGGCGCGCCAGATGCTCGCCGCGTCCGTGGGCCTGGTCGCGTTCCTGGCCCTGGCCGGCTACGCGCTTGACGCCGCCTTCGCCGATACGGCGAAGGCGAACCTGCGTGAGCGCCTGAAGAACTACGCCACCTCCTACGCGGCCGGCATCGACTTCACCCGCGACCGCTCGCTGTACATCCGTGAGCAGCCACCGGATTCGCGCTTCGACGTACCTGGCAGTGGCCTGTACCTGCAGGTGGTCATGCCGCACGGCAAGGGCAATTCGATGTCCGCCGAAGGCCCGATGCTGCCCACGGTGGGCGGCGGCCTGCTGGCACCGCGCCAGGAAGTGTTCGAAGGCCCACTGCCGATGATCCAGATCGATGGCAGCCAGGGCTCGGTCTACCGCTATGGCCTGGGCCTGGTGTGGGGCGCCGACGCCGACCCCGCCACCGAATTCCCGTACACCATCTACGTGATGGAAGACTCGCGCGCGCTGGGTGCGCAGCTGCGCGTGTTCCGTGGCCGCGTCTGGTTCTACCTGGGCGGCATCGGCCTGATCCTGCTGCTGCTGCAGACCGTCATCCTGCAGTGGAGCCTGCGCCCGCTGCGCCGCGTGATCACCGAGCTGACCAAGGTGCAGCGCGGCGAGACCGAGCGTATGAGCGAGCGCCACCCGCGCGAGCTGGAACCGCTGACCGACAGCATCAACGCTTTCATCGAAAGCGAGCGCGAGAACCTCGAGCGCCAGCGCAACACCCTGGCCGACCTGGCGCACAGCCTGAAAACGCCGATTGCGGTGTTGCGCACGCAGATGGACAGCGGCGCTGGCGATGGTGCGCTGCGCGAAGAACTGGACGTGCAGCTGCAGCGCATGAACAACCTGGTCTCGTACCAGCTGGCGCGCGCGGCCTCGTCCGGCCACAAGCTGTTCTCCGCGCCGCTGCCGATCGAGTCCAACGCCGAGGAAATCGTGCGTGGCCTGGAGAAGGTCTATGCCTCCAAGGGCGTGCTGTGCGAATTCGATATCGACCCGGCCGCGCGCTTCCACGGCGAACCGGGTGACCTGCAGGAACTGCTCGGCAACCTGCTGGAGAACGCCTTCAAGTGGGCCAACCGCCGCGTGCTGCTGACCGCGCAGCCGCTGCCGGCGCCGAACGCGCGCCGCGCCGGCCTGCTGCTGGCGGTGGACGATGATGGCCCGGGCATCGCCCCGGATGACATCGGCAAGGTACTGCAGCGCGGCGTGCGTGGCGACGAGCGCGTGCAGGGCCACGGCATCGGCCTGTCGATCGTGCAGGACCTGATCAAGGACTACCGCGGCGAACTGACCGTGGGCCGTTCGGCCGAACTGGGCGGCGCCCGCTTCGAAGTGCGCTTGCCGACAGGGCCGTAAACCGCGTTGATCGGTAGTGCCGGCCGCTGGCCGGCAACCAAGCCATGCCATCGAAGAGCATGAGGGTGCCGGCCAGCGGCCGGCACTACCGTATTGCGATGCTGGGCGGCTCGCCGTAGAACCGCCGCAGCTGCGCGGCCACTTCCGGCAACGCCTGCTGCAGCAGGTCCGGTGCCGAGAAGTGGTACTCGCTGGCCACCGCGAAGAACTCCTCCGGCGCCTCGGCCGCATACGGGTCGATCAGCGTTTCCTCGCCTGCATCTACTTGCGCGCAGAAGGCGTCGTAGGCGCGCTGGAACGTGGCCGCCCACTCGCGCTGCCATTGCCGCGGCAGTGGCGGTGTGCCGTCCATCGCGCCATCCAGCGCATCGAGCTTGTGCACCATCTCATGCACCGCCACGCAGTAGCCCTCGTGCGGCGCGGCCAGGTCGGCCTGCACGTCGGCCCAGGACAGGATCAGCGGACCACTGTCCCACGACTCGCCGATCAGCTCGTCATCCCACTCGTGCAGCACGCCGGCCGCATCCATGTGGCTGCGGTGCACGCGGAACGCATCGGGGTAGACGATCAGCTGCGACCAGCCCTCCAGCCCCACTTCGCCGAACTCCAGCAGCGGCAGACAGCACAGTGCGGCCAGCAGCACGCCATCGCCAGCCTGCAGTTGCAGTTCGCCGACAGGGGTAATGGTCTTCTCATGCAGGAAGCGTGTGGCCAGCACGCGCAGTCGCGCGCGGCGTTCATCGTCCAGGCCGCGCAGCCAGGCCGCGCGGCGGCAGGCGTCTTCCCAAAGCGCATCGTCGATCGGCCGCGGCGAGGGCCGCAGCCACTGCAGCAACGACTTGATCAGCGGAACATTCCCGGCAGGTAGCTGTGCCACTTCGGCGCACGGATGCGCTGCAGCACGTCGTCGTCGCTGCCGCCGCCCCCGGTGCTGGTGGCACTGCCGGCCGCAGGGCGTACCGGTGCCGGCTTGGTGGTCGCAGCCGAGGCGGTCGCGGTCGGCGCGCGCTGCGAGGCGGCATCGCCGTTGGAGGACACGCAGGCGCCCCGGCTGTCGTCCAGCGCTGCCGTTGCAGACGCCGCGAAGGGCATCATCAGCAGGATCAGGCAATGGGCATAACGGCGCATTGACGACATCCACGTTAAGGGAGGGTGAGTTCCCGATTCTAGCCCGAACCCGGCGCCCCGTTGGAAGCCCCGGCGGAACCCAGCGTGGCAGGCGTCGCTGGCGGCTTTCCCGCATAATTCCTTCCTGACTTCGTGGAAGCTGCCGTGGACGATCGCCAATTGCTGGCCAAACTCGCTGCCGGTCGCCTGTCCGGCGACGCCCTGGCCCGAGAGCTGGGCCAGACCCGGGCGGCTGTTTGGAAGCGTATTCAAGGGCTTAGGGCCGCAGGTGTGGACATCGAGGGCCGTGCTGGCGAGGGCTATGGCCTGACCCGCCCGGTCGACCTGCTGGACCCGGCGGCGATCCGCGCCGGCCTGCCTGCCGATGCCCAGGCCCTGCTGCACGACCTGCAGGTGGCCTGGACGGTGGACTCCACCAACGCCGAATTGCTGCGGTGCAGCGCGCCCCAGCGCGGGGTCAGCGTCCTGCTGGCCGAACGCCAGACCGGCGGCCGCGGCCGTCGTGGCCGCACCTGGGCCTCGCCGTTGGCCGCGCATATCTACCTGTCGGTGATGCGCCTGTACTCCGGCGGCCTGGGCCGCCTGGCCGGGTTGAGCCTGGTGGCCGGCATCGCCGTGGCCGAAGCGCTGCACGACCTGGGCTACACCCAGGCGCAGTTGAAGTGGCCGAACGACCTGATCGTCGATGGCAAGCGCAAGCTGGTCGGCCTGCTTGCCGAGGGCGGTGGCGAATACGCCGGCCCGGCGCGCGCGGTGATCGGCATCGGCATCAACACCCACATGCCGCCGTCGTTCGGCGAGCAGATCACTCAGCCGTGGGTGGACCTGGATACGTTGGCCGGCAAGCCGGTGGACCGCAATGGGGTGGTTGCTGCCGTGCTGGCGCGGTTGCTGCCGGCGCTGGAAGAATTCGATCGCGAAGGCCTCGCTCCGTTCCTGCCGCGCTACGCCGCCTTCGACATGCTGGCCGGCCGCGAAGTACGCGTGGAACTGGAAGGGCAGTGGCAGCACGGTACCGCGCTCGGCCTGGCCGATGACGGCGCACTGCGCGTGCGCATCGATGGCCAGGAACGCTTGCTGCACGCCGGCGAAGTCAGCGTGAGGGCGGCATGAGCGATTGGTTGTTCGACCTCGGCAACTCGCGCTTCAAGTTCGCGCCGTTGCAGGGTGACCGTGCCGGTGACGTACAGGCCTGGGCGCATGGCGCCGAAGGCATGGCCGGGCAGCCGCCGCACAGCCTGCCCAGCGGCCGCACCGCGTTCGTGGCCAGCGTAGCGGCACCGTCGCTGACCAGCGCCATGCTGGACCAGCTGCAGCGCCGCTTCGAGCATGTGCACGTGGTGCGCACCAGCGCCGAATGCGCCGGTGTGCGCATCGCCTATGCCAGGCCGGAAAAGTTCGGCGTCGACCGCTTCCTGGCCCTGCTGGCTGCCGCAAAGGCACAGCGCCCGGTGCTGGTGGTCGGCGTGGGTACCGCATTGACGATCGATCTGCTCGACGCCGACGGCCAGCACCACGGTGGCCGCATCTCCGCATCGCCCACCACCATGCGCGAGGCATTGCACGCGCGTGCGGTGCAGCTGCCGGCCACTGGCGGCGACTACAGCGAGTTCGCCAACGACACCGCCGATGCGTTGGCCTCCGGCTGCGATGGCGCCGCGGTGGCGCTGATTGAACGCAGCGCACAGCAGGCGCACACGCTGCTGGGTGTGGCACCGTCGCTGCTGGTGCACGGTGGCGGCGCACCGGCGCTGATGCCGTTGCTGCCCGGTGCCGACTACCACCCCTCGCTGGTGCTGGATGGCCTCGCCCGCTGGGCGGTGCACCAGCCCGCGCGCTAGTATCCGCGCATGCTGACCCGTGCCCTGATCGTCGTACTGGCCATCCTCAACCTTGGCGTCGCCTGCTGGTGGCTGCTGCGCGATGCACCACAGAAGCCTGCGCCGCCACCGCAACCCGCTGGCGTGGCCGAGCTGCGCTGGGTGCCCGGTGGCGTGGATGCCAATGCCGCAGCCGAGGCCACTGCCACCGCCCCGACCGCACCGCTGATGGAGCGCGAACCCGCCGCGAAGACCACGGTGGCTGCGACGCCCGCGCCCGTTGCGCCGGCCAAGCCGGAGATCGCCAGGCCGCAGGTGGCTGAGGCTGCGCCGGTTGCTGACGCTGCCAAGCCGGGAATACCGCCCGCAGCCGTGCCGGCACCTGAAAAACCCGTAACCCCGCCCTCGGCCGCCGAGCCGCCGCGCTGCGTCGCGCTGGGCCCGTTCGCCGACCGCGCCGCCGCGAGCAGCGCGCAGGGCAAGGCCGGCGCGCTGCTCAGCCAGGTGCGCCTGCGCGAACAGCCCGCTGCCAGCGGCAGCGCCCGTTACCGGGTGCTGCTGCCGGCCGCCGCCAACCGCGACGAGGCCCAGGCCACCGTGAAGCGCATCATCGCCGCCGGCCTGAGCGACTACTACATCATCAGCCAGGGCGAGGAGGCCAACGCCGTGGCGCTGGGCCAGTACCGCAACCGCGAAGGCGCCGAACGGCGCATGGCGGCGGTGCAGGCCGCCGGGTTCCAGCCGCGCCTGGTCGCCAGCGGCGACGCCGGCCAATGGTGGCTGGAAGGACAGCTGGCGGCGGGCACGCAGCCGGCCCAGGCCCAGCAGCGCAGCGGAGCGGCACAGAGCCGGTCGCTGGAATGCACGCGGTTGCGCTAGAATCCCCGGACCGCGGCGCTGCCGCCGGTGCACCACCCATGCCGCTTTAGCTCAGTTGGTAGAGCAACTGTCTTGTAAACAGTAGGTCATCCGTTCGATTCGGATAAGCGGCACCACTCGGGAAGCGCCGAAACGCCTTTTAAAACAGGGGTTTCAACGAAAAAGGCCAGCGCGGTGCGCTGGCCTTTTGGCTTCCGCCGGTAAAATTGCCGGTAAAATTAGCCCTTCTTTTTTGGTTTCACGGCCGCTTTCACCACCGGTACGGAATGGTCGTACAGCTGACGCATGGCCTCGGTCACGTGGCCGCCAGCGCTCTTGTCCTCGCTGTCGGTGATTCCCCGGTGTTTCAGGCCATGGAGCGCGAACCGCTGCTCCTCCTCGATCGATCACGTCCTCCGCAATCGCGCGGCGGACCAGGCGTTGCCAGGCGCTGTCGAGGGCTGATTTCGTGAGCGGGGTGCCGGACTCCGAAACAAGAAGGCGTCGCTGCTCAGGTTTGATCGGTACCGGCCGCCCATGCGCCTGCATCCGTTCGTCCCGGTAGGACTGTAGCCACTTCACGGCCGCGCGCAGATCCTTGGTCCACAGCGTCACGTTGTCGCGCGACCCCTTTCGGCGATTGCTGCGAATGCCATCAGTCTGCAGGTTGGCGTCGGTGAGAGTGTTCACCTCAATGCCGCGTAGGCGGACCGCATAGGCCAGCACCATAACTGCAGGGAGATAGGGCGGACAGCTGCCAGCGGTATGCGCCTGGCGGCTCGCGCACGTGCGTGCGAATCGCAGCACCGCGTCGAAAGAATCGTGGTCAGGCATGCGCGCATCGCGCTTCTCACGCACCTTGCGTATGCCGTCGGCAGGGTTCGACGTGCAGTGGCCATGCCGGATTCCCCAAGCGAACAGACGCCGCAGATAGCTGGCCACGCGGTTCGCCGCCGCCGGTGTTGCCGCGATCAGGGGCAGCTTACCTATGGCAGGCCGGCCGGTGGCCATGGTTTCCACCACTCGCTGGAGGACCGGCACCGAAAGATGCTCGATGCGCTGTTGGCCCAGTGGGCGACCATCGCGCAGGAGGTAGCCGCTCGCCTTTGCTGCGCAGTAGTCGTAGCCCTCCTTCGACTTCTTCGACAGGTCGATGTACTCGCTGGACCGCTTGAACACCTCGACCAGGTAGTCGAGGGTTCCACGAATGTTGCCGCCGGCTCGCGCCTCCATGATCGCGTGCAGATCCGAAAGGCGGGCGCGCCGCGAGGCCACCGTTTCCTTCTTCTGTCCGATGCCCTCGGGGTGTGGGTCGAGCACGTACCAACGGCCCTCGCCCCAATACACGCCGCGTGGAAGCGATCCCTGGTCAATGTGACCAGGGATCTCCGGGTTGAGCGGCGGTGTGGGCGGCGATGGAGCTTGCCCCGCTGCAGACGCGAATGACTGCGATCAACGAATGGCTGGGCCAAGAGGTGATCCGCTTCGACGCCTTCGAGCTGGGAGCGGCAGCTGCATGAATCAAGCACGACAGAACCTGCGCTGCGGCGCCTGTGCGCGCCTGCTGGCCAGAGCGGCTGGCGACTACGACCTACAGATGAAGTGCCCCCGGTGTGGGGACATGAACCACATGAAGGCCCAGAGCCTCTCCACGGATCGCCGCGAGCGACACCACGAAGAAGGCTCTACCCATGAAGAACGAACTGATCCACGGCGATGCGCTGACCGTCCTGCCGACCCTGCCGGCCAACAGCTTCGACGCCCTCATCACTGATCCGCCATACGCCAGCGGCGGCACGCACGCCTCCGCCCGTCAGCGCAGTCCGAACGAGAAGTACATGCAGAGTGGTGGCCCGCACCTGCATGCCGACTTCCCGAGCGACGAACGCGACCAGCGTTCGCACCTGGCGTGGATGCACCTGTGGCTGGCGCAGTGCCACCGCGTCCTGCGCGATGGAGCCCCCGTGTTGCTCTTCACTGACTGGCGGCAGCTGCCTCTGACCACCGACGCGCTGCAATGCGCCGGCTTTACCTGGCGCGGTGTCGCGGTATGGGACAAGACAGGCGGCGTCCGGCCGCAGCGTGGCCGATTCTCCAACCAAGCCGAATACGTCGTGTGGGGTAGCAAGGGCGGGATGCCGCTGGACCGGGCGGCGCCCACGCTTCCGGGCGTGTTCCGCGAGGCGGTACGCAAAGCCGACAAGCATCACCTGACCGGCAAGCCGACCGACCTAATGCGGCAACTGGTACGCATCTGCGAGGAGGGTGGCCGCATCCTCGATCCCTTCGCTGGTTCGGGTACCACCCTGGTAGCCGCGGATGCTGAGGGCTATGCATGGACCGGCATTGAGATGACCCAACACTACTACGATGTTGCTAGCAGTAGATTGGGCGGTCACTGACCTCATGCCTTCAGGAAGGAAGGCCGCTTATCTGCGGCCTTCCCCTGTGCGTTCTAGATGCAGTGCTGGATGCATCTATCTGGTGAGAACCAAGATGGAGAAACTACAGCTTCGCGTCGTCGAAAGTGTCTCGCTGGTAACGGACCACTTGTGTTGGCAACCTCGTACTTCCGACCTGTGCTGAGCGATCCTACTCCGCCGATGTTAGCGGGCTGACTTCTGCCGGAAGCTTAATGAATCCATGGACAACTGAACCAAAGGCAGTGGGAAGCATCGTGGCGAAATTGTCTCCAGACATGATTTTGTAGAAGCCTGGCCGTACGGAAATTAGTCCTGCAGATTCAAGCTCACGGCAGGCCCTCTCTACAATGTAGAAGGGCAGGTCATGTCTGAAACAAGCCCGTAACGGTGTCTCAAAGTCAGATGGGGTGATTGCCCTATTATCCTTCCCCAGTCTTTCTACAACATCTGGCCGTCTCGCTGCATAAAACTGAAGCACTTTGATATGGATGCTGGTCATGTCCCTTAAGGCCGCAATTCGCATCTGATTGAAAGCCTCATCATCGCTGGCATTAAGGGCAACGTTGAGCATTGCAGCTCTCAGTGCATCAATTTTTTCCGGCTCTTTTGTCAGTAGTGCAATATGGGTCGTGCTGATAAGAGCTGAGGAGTAAGCCCCTGATTCAAAGAGTTCATCAGGCAGGCTTGACAGCTTGCCCTCGACAGCTCTCAGGTCATTGTGAACGTGATTGAAGAACTCCGACGCCCGCTTCTGGCTCGGTGACTGAAAGGCAATTTTTAGCATCCCGCTCGCGGCCGGTCCCACAACAGGGACCGCCTGAATGGCGGCATGCGCCGCTTCTACGACGATGTCGCTCGCCGTGAGTTTATTCATTAGGTTCGGATCACGATCAGGGCCCGAAACCGTGAGCGTTATGGTTTTTTCTTCCTTGGGCATAGCAATCTCCTTAGTAGTATTGCAAAAGCAAGAAGTCGTTCAGCAGTCCGGCGCTTTCATCCCTACACAAGAGTTAGCAGAGGGAGTGCAACCGCTCAGCGGCAACATCTGCGGTGTGGTCGGCCCTCGGAGCTAAAAGCTGAAAGGGATCTAGATAGCAGAGTATCGGTTCGCTTGGCTAGGCCGTACCCTTCCTAGGGTGATTTTTTCCCTGCCAGCCCACCGGAACCCATCTACGGGCGGCTTTCGTCATTCTTAGCCTCGCCGACTTCGCTAGGTGGTGGCCACCTCGCCTGGAATGCTCGGATCTTTTCGAGCAGCCGGCTCCCAATGTGATCCACTTCATGGCGTCTGCCCTCATCCGCCGTGAGGTTCAAACCGACGATGCCGCTCAGGAACGCTAGGACGGCAACGCGCCTAACCTTAAACGCCATGTCGTCCGGCCCGACCTGCGACTGCAGTGTGTCGCCGCCATCGTACAGATCGACTACCACGTTCCCACCGTGTACGAGGCTGTGCCAGTCCGGGACCTCGTCTGCAAGGTCGTTCAGCATGTCTGGCTCATCCGGGCAGATCCTGGGGCCGACGAGCCTAGCGATAAGTCGAGGGGTGATCTGCGTCGGGCTTCCAGGGTTGCTAGGCCAGGGGCGATGAGGAAGTAGGCCTTCATTGTGGAAGGTAGCCACCTCATCGTCGCTCGCCTCCAACGCAAAGAACGCTGCGCGCAGCCAGATTTCCAATAAAGGTCGCCATAAGGTGAGCACCACGATATGTGTGCGCATTGGCTCTGTGCGCAGAAGGTGGCAAATCGACCATGCGATGTCTAACGCGTAAACCAGCAGTCCGCCGACGACGACCCGTCGCTCGGTCCTTGGGCCGCCGGCACCGGCCGCCATTGCTGATCGAGTGTCTTCAACGAATTGCTGGGCATCGGTGGCGAGAGCCATCAACGATTCGCGTGGTGGGAGGCGACGCGAATGGTTGGGGGCCGGGGTCTGGGCGAGCGCTCGGCGTATCGCGTCCTGCAGTTCGTTCACGTGCAGCGTTCCTCAACCAGGGGTAGCAGCATAGCGCTCGGGGGCGCCGGCCCGTGCGCGCCTCTGAGCCTGCCGTGCGCACTCGTCTCCCCGCCACGCCTGCGCACTTCATAGGGTGCTTTTTCTGCACTCCCTGCAGCAAAGCCCAGCCCCGGCCCTGTATGGCGTTCTCCGGGGTTTCCAGCCAACGCCCGGCCCTGCGGTTCCCTGCGCGAGAGGGGCGCCTGCGAGGCCCTCTGCGGGCGTCCCCTGGCCCTTCTCGACAGGCCCGATTTTTCAGGTGACCACGGGAAAGAGGTAACCAGGTAACACGCGGCCTCGAACAGGTGCTAAGCCTCTGATTGCAAAATCATAAAGGTGGTTACCTTTTGAGGTGATAGGAGGTAATTTTCTGCGGCCTACAAAGTAATGTCATTGATTCCTAAGGAATTTTTACTCTGCCGATGTTACCTCCCCAAAAGGTAATCGGGTTACTCCAAGGTTACCCTATTGTTACCTTCATAAAGATAATATAAGAAATTGATTTTAAAGGTTAATTTGCCTAACTCGATGGGCTGATTACCTTTGTTACCTCTTTCCCGTGGTCACCTCAAAAATTGCACTCTAGCGCGCGTAAGGGGGCCATCAGCTTCCCTGCCGCCGCACGCGCTCACGCCTGCAGCCCGCGCCCTTGTCGCAGCGTTTGCGACGCCCAGCCGTATCCTGCCGGCCATGCCGCTGCCCCCGACTTCTACTGGACGACGCGTTCTGCCAGCCTCCCGGACGATGCCCCCACGGTCATCGCTTGCAGCGGCGTGTGGGTAGTCGTACTGATGCAACGGGTGAACGACGGGATCTGGATCGCCAGTCTCGGCCGGCACCGGCATGGTCCCGGCGGGCCGTTCC
The DNA here is from genome assembly GCF_059369535.1 of Stenotrophomonas sp. YJH_SMC_122. NCBI lineage: Bacteria > Pseudomonadati > Pseudomonadota > Gammaproteobacteria > Lysobacterales > Lysobacteraceae > Stenotrophomonas > Stenotrophomonas sp. YJH_SMC_122. The sequence continues at coordinate 336,117 of NZ_JCAFST010000002.1, forward strand.
GCTGGTGTACCAGCTACGAGCAGGGGCGGGCCGGCGCCGAGATGTGGGTGACCAGGCACGAGACCCGCCTGCGCGAGGATGTGGCCAAGATCGAGGCCTATCGAGAGGCGGTGCGGGCGAACAGGTTGAAGAAGCTGCACATCAAGCCACCCTTCGGCTGGCAGGCATGAAGCGCGCCTGCGCGAGGACGTGGCCAAGATCACGGCGCACCGGGAGGCCAGACGCGCGAACAGGTCGGCCAAGCTGCACATCCCGCCGCAGTTTGGCTGGATGGGATAAGCGGCATCACTCGGGACTGCCCCAACGCCCTGAAAGCAGGTGCAGCGAGAGAGGTCAGCGCGGTACGCCGGCTCATTCGCGACGATCGGGGAAACGACCTTGAGCTCAGGTTCTGGGAGAGGAGCCAATGAGGCTACCGAAGCCGATTCATCTCGCGTCTGATCTGCTGACACCGTTGCAGCATCAACTCGCCGGATCGAGCTCCAAGCCGGATGCCTCCGTCCGCTAGCAACGGATAGGTTTCCAGCCGCACGCGATAGGCTTCCTGCGAGGAGTAGCGTACTGCCCGATCACCGGACGCGAGAGGGGCCCCCGGCAAGCCTTCTTCCGTGATGAAGCCGTTGATCTGAAGTTGCGCGCATAGGCCCGCGTAGTAAGCGCTTCTTTCGTCCAGCGCTCGGGGATGCTTTGTAGCGTGGCCCAATGCATGAAGGCTCTCGTGCGCAACCAGGTCAACGAGATTCGCGAAGGTCTGATGTTGATCGCCGTAGACCGGTGACACAAGTGCGAGCGTCCTGCCCGTGGCAAAGCGGCCAAGCGATCTTGCCCGCGCTGCCGCAGAAGTGCCTTCCTGTACAAGAAGGATCCGATAGCTGTTCGATGCTGCCGGTATCCATGACTCGGATGAGGCAGCCGCCGCATCGACACGTGCGCAGGCATCTTCGGCGTTAATCGCAAGCCCATCCGCGATCTGTAAGTTGATCGTCCGCTTGGTGTGCGCGCAGCGGACGAGATAAGTGGTGCCTACGGCGTTCTGGCCAGGAAGCATGGAAGCCGTGTAGAAGTAGCGAAGAGGGCCTAGAGGGACGGAAACAACTTCAGTATATCCAGCTGAGGCAACGCCTTTCGGTGGTACGGTAGTCGCGCAGCCTGAAAGAACAATGGCGCAGACGCCGACCAGGAAGATTGCGATTTTGTGCATCTTGTCCCCACATGAGAGCGGGGGCTGATGCCCCCGCTCCAGTCAATTAACAGGTACTACATTTCCATGCACAAATGCGGCGATGGATGATTGACACAGTCGCGTCCCTCAAATTCAAGATAATAACTAGCCTTAGTGATGCCCTCCTGTTTGGCTTGGCCGGCTATTACCTGAAGTCCGTTCCCATACGCTGAATGGAATGGAGCGAGATCGTACGACAACGAATCTCCACTGCCGACGTTGGAATAGATCCATGCATTCACGGCGGCAGGATCAGCGACCCGGATCACTGTCCCCGTTCGAATCCATGCGAAGGTTTGAGAGGCGCTGATTGCGCCGGTCGATGAATTCTTAACGCGAAGCACCACGCTGCCATTTGATGGGTAGGGGATGGTGGAGCCTGACGTATCCAGTTCAAAGCTTGCCGCGTCTGGAAGTACGTCTAGCGTGGAGAGAAGGGAGTTGTATATTGATTTTTTCCCGCCACCATCACCCTCCCAGATCACCTCCATGCCAATCTTGCATTCGCCACCGCCCGTTTGCTTTCCACTGCATTCACCATAGGCCTTCATGGTTTTCATGGCACAGCCACTCAATATAAATGCCGTGCCTAGTGCGATAGCGGAAAGGGCTAAAGCCTTCGAGACTTTCACAGTCATACTAGATCTCTCCTTGGTCTAGGATTCGTGCAGCTTTCATCACGGCACATGGGATGCCGCAGCCAGTGGTTATCACAAATATTAATGGATAATTGTGACGTTCATCACGCATTGGCGATTATTGCAATTTTTGCGTGAGGGCCGAATGAGGCCGGCATCCTGCTTGGCTAATCACTAGGTAATCCAGTGAGCGCAGTCTGGCCTTCGCCTCCCGTTCTCGGTCCCAGGCGCCCCAAGCGCGTAGATGCAGGTGAACGCAGCGCAATGTCTGCGGTGGGGCAGCCGAAAGCTACAAGCGCTAGGCCTGGGAAAATTCTGTAGCGGAACCAACAGTGTCAGGTGTTCCACGACAACCAGTTAGGAAAAATAGAGGCCCTAAGCCATTGATTATATGAATTATTCTAACTGTCTTGTAAACAGTAGGTCATCCGTTCGATTCGGATAAGCGGCACCATCCCCATGAGTCAGCGCCTCTTTGCGCTGCTCCAGGTACTCGCCCAGTGGTTCGAAAGGCGGTGCACCCGGTGCCTCGGCAGTCTTACCTTGAGAATGATGGTCCGTCCTGCGCATGGACCTGCTGCGCTGACTGCTGTTCAAGATTTGCTGCCAATGAATCAGCGCGATGAAGTGACTCCGCTTCAGGCGCGCGAAGCGCGTCCATCGTATTCATGGTTCCACGGCGTTGGGCAGGATCGTCCATCGCTCCCTCGACGATGAATACTCTCTCGCCACGTGCAAGGGACTCTGTCGGGTTGTTCACTACGACGTGGTCAACTCTTGAAAGCCCTTGCTCCTTCGCGAGCACCAGCAAACTCGCGGACATGCGTTGGCTCGACTCATCCCACTGCTTCCCGCTCTCGGCATCCAGGCGTTCCACACCCGCTCTTATCTGCTTATAGAGAGAACGGTCAGCATCGCAGAGTTCAGCTACTGAGAAAGCCGCTCGTTGCAGCGAAAGTGAGTCGTCGGCGACCACGGCGACTCTTTCCGCAGCCGAAGTGCGCTCGGCGTCAAGTTCTGGCTCGGGCCTACGTCGACGCTGCGTGGGTGCTATGTGCTGATCATAGTGCGCGCCATAGTAAAGCTCGTATGTCGCATGAGGACCAACAGAAGGAGCCTCTGTTTTGAACACTTCAGCGATCTGCCCAAGCGCTTGGTTTCGATTGATCCGCCCGGCCTGGAGTTCAACGGCAATAGCTCCATACTGTTGTGGACGATTACCCGTGCCGGACACACCAATGTCCGGCCCACCAGCTGCAATGAGTTCACGCTGGACCTGGACATTACTGAGCGTCGCAGCTGCTTCTCCGCGTAGCAGGGTGTTTACATAGGATTGCTTGGACGTCGGATCGGGACGTTCAGTGAAGAGATGGTGCCCCACTTCATGGGAAAGAGAGCGCGCGATTCTGGGGCCTTGCCCAACCGCGTTCTCGTCAATAACGATCTTCTCACCCGGAACAAGATAGGTGCCCCTACCGGCTTGTCCCCAGACAACATCCAGATCGTCGCGCTCGGCCTGTGCGAGACCCGCTCGAAGTGTTGGGGATTTCGCCAGAAGCGGCGCCAACGAAGGGTCAGCCAACGGGGACTCCGGCCGACGTACGGGTCCTGGGCGAGGCCCGTCCTGCGGCTGCGGCAGTTCAGAGTCTTCAGTACGTTCCATGTTCGAGCTCCTGCCCAGGGGGTCAACGCTGACTGATCAATACGTGGGTCAATGTCGCATTGTCAGGGGCCAGAGTGAGTACAACCTCAGCACCGTTGACTGGCGCGGTCCAGTAGGGGAGGGAGTCAGGGGCATCAGGCCGAGGTGGATACTGCGCCGTTCCCTCCCAGATGACTTCTTTGAGCGCGACGCTCGGTGGCGCGACATCGAAGGTCAGCTTCGCCTGCGCAGGATTATCGACAGCACTTCTCAGTGTGATGTTCCGAACTTCAAGGCCGCCCAACATTCCACGTTCTGCGGTTCGCTCGTCTCTCAGGCCCTGCCGAGCCGGTTTTCCAAGATGCGTGTGAAGCTGTTCGTTCAATGCATCGATATCGCCAAAACGCACATTGGACAATCGCTCGATGCTGTTCTTGAATCGCTCCATACCAGCTTCACTCCCTGATTTGATGGCCTGTCTTTGATTCACATGATCTGATGGGGGCGACGTCGCGGCGCTCGAACATGCTGTCAGCACAAGCGCCGGAATAACGATCGCGAGGCGACGACGCGCTGCGATCCAGATGCGGCGCCGACGTCCGCGTTTTGATGAAGAATCGCATTTCTCGACCCACGCATCCATGAAAGCATCTCTCGCGCCAATGTCACGCTCTTGAATCTAGCACAGCATCTTTTGACTGCGGATTGGGTCCGTGATCCGTGCCTTGGGTGTGCGCCTGCATGTCCGAGCGGCATAGGCACATGCGCCGAGCATGATGTCGGCGCGGCGCCGGTCGCAAAGGCGGGGGGAACGAAAATGAAGAATCCGCCTTTCGCCGGTTTTCTCGCCCCAACCCGGTGAGTCAGCTCAATGTATGACGTGGGCAGATCCTTCGATCAACGCCGCACACACACTGCGACCACCGCAGCCTCAGCTACGCACCTGCAACGCCACATACTCCGCCAGGCCCCGGCAGGCCAGCATCAGTCCTTCGCGCGTGCCGTCACCGATGTCGTCTTTCTCTTCCCCGTCCACGCGCACGCGCTCGGCGGCGTGGTACAGCTCCAGCAGTGACACCAGGCCCACTGCGGCGCGATCCCGGCGCGCGGCGGCCACTGCCTGGCCGGGTGTGCTGGCGGGCCCCGTCCACGGCTGTCCATCGGCGGCATCACCGGCGCGGATGCGCTGCAGGCAGCTGGGCAGGTTGATGGACGCAGGCGCTTCGTTCGCAGCGGCGAAAGCGGCTTCCAATGGCTGCGCCAGTTCAGGTGGCAGGCGTAGAGCCGCCTCGCCGAGGGTGGCGGTCAGGTACGGGTGGCGGGTTCTGGACATGCGGGCATCCTCGGCAGGAACAGAGATGCCACCGGAGAAGGGTGGCGGGCGATACGTGGTTTCCAATCCCGGGACTGAATAAGCCGGTGGGCACGAAGCCCCCACGCACCGCCCGCCGTCGATCGGCGAACGGATTGCCAGCCGGCGCCGCACCTGGGAAGGACGACGCCGGCTGGCAAGCGTATACAGCTTTCAGTCTTCGGGTTGGAAATCCCGGCCACCTCGCTGAAGGTGGCGATTCATCATGCGCACGCGAAATCCCCGCCTGCCAGTCGTTTGTTTCGATGGCATCGGGTGATCTGAAAGGAAAAATGAATTATCGCGTTTGGCCCGTTTCGAGCATCGCAATGCCAGAAGCGACATATCGCGCGGGGCTGCAACCAACGACGAATCCTGGTGCGTCATTGCTGTCGCACAGCCCTTCATGGCCCAGGAAGTAAAGCTGGCTTAACTTCCCCGGCAGGGCTTCCAGAACACGCTACCAGACATGAATCCCCACGCGCACCGCCCGGATCTTGATATTCCTCACGGACCGCCCGCAGCGCCCACCGCATACTGCCGCTAACGCCCACCCTGGGGCCCCTTCGGGATCCGCACATGCGTCGCCATGCCCTGTCGCTCACCGTCGCACTGTTGTCCACCGCGTTCGTGGCCCCGGCCATGGCCGCCGTGCCGTTCTTCAACGCCAGCTGCCCGGGCGGCATCGATGTGCACGCTGACGAAGGCGGGCCGGTCTACGTGCAGGGCCGCGAGGCCACGCTGAAACGCTTCAACGACCGCTATTTCGAAGCCCGCGACGCCAACAGCGGCATCACCCTGTCGATCAGCCGCAGCGATGACGGCACGCCGCAGATCAGCTACACCGGCCGTGGCGGCGCCAATGGCATCTGCCAGGTCAGTAGCAGTGGTGCGCCTGCGCCCCCCGCAAACAGCATTCGCCCTCGCGACGCTGCCGCCGGGGATGCCGCGCTACCGCGCGAAGTCACCTGCGAATCCACTGACGAGCAGCAGGTGTCGTGCGATCTGAATACCCGCGGCAATGTGGAAATCGTGCGCCAGCTCAGCCACACCCGCTGCGAGGAAGGCAAGAACTGGGGCCTGTCGCGGCACTCGGTGTGGGTCAATGGCGGCTGCCGCGCGGTGTTCCGCAATGTGTCTTCGGTGACCACCCCGGCGCCGGCAGGCGATACCGCGCTGGGTTCCTGCAACATGCGCAAGGGCGCGCAGGGCACGCTGGTGACCCAGATGCCGGTGGGCAGCGATTACCAGGAACTGATCATCGATTATCCCGATGGCCGCTTCCTGTGCATGATGCGCAACAGCGGCCAGGTGCAGAGCCTGACGCCGGTTCGCCGCCGCGGCGGTTGAGGCGCTGCGGCGGCGTGTCCGAAGGGGGCAGCGCGGTGCGCGTTGCCCCAGTCCGGCTATTGCTGGTTCACCGGGTCATTTCCCTTCTTGTAGGAGTACCCGGTGACATCCCAGCCGCCGCCATGGCCGGATGAGGGTTCTACCCAGGTGAATTCCCACGCCTGGATGGAGCCGTCGGGAAGCAGGTTTTCCACCCGGTAGATCTCACCGGGAATGCCCTGGTCTGGCAGCTTTCCAGGAATCGATTCATCCGAGCGTGCAGACGCACGTCCTACGGAGACTGCCTGTCGTTCCACCTGTATGCTGCCGTAGCCCTGCGGGGCGAACGACGGCTTCACCCGCTGCGCCACCCAGTCGAGTACCTGGCGTGCGCCTGCCGTCTGCATGGGGTACGCGTCGGTGGTCACCGTATGCGTGATGCGTTGCGAGGGTGCACTGGCAGCGGCGGGAAACAGTCCGCCCAGGGCAATTGCCAGTACCGCAAGTCCATTGAGTGCATGTTTCATGCGCGTGGTGCTCCATGAGTGAGGAAGTGATGCGGCACCTTCAGGGTGCCGACGCAGCCTGGACACAACAACAGCCTTGCGTAAGAGGCGAAACCGACCGGGATGTGAAGCGGGTCGCGGAAGGTTGAATGTCTGACGATCCAGCGCTGGAAAGCCTGACCGGTAAGGGCCACCCGTTCCTGGCGATCTTACCCTCGGCCTGCTGCACCGCCGCGAGTGGTGTCACACAGCTCTGGCTAGACTGTGCTTCTTTTTTCGCGCAGGAGGCACCCATGGCCCGTCCCATTTCCGTATCCCTGATCGGCGTTCCCACCGATGTCGGTGCGGGCCATCGCGGTGCACGGCTGGGGCCGGAAGCGCTGCGCGTGGCGGGCCTGCCGGAGGCGCTGGAGGCGCGCGGCGTGGACGTGCGCGACGTGGGCAACCTGGATGGCCCGCGCAACCCCTGGACCGCGCCGGTGGAGGGCTACCGCCACCTGGATGAGGTGGTGGCCTGGAACCACGCATTGATGGAAGCCAGCTACGCCGAACTCCAGGCCGGCCGCATGCCGATCATGCTCGGCGGCGACCATTGCCTGGGCATCGGTTCGATCACCGCCGTCGCGCGGTGGTGCCGCGAGCAGGGGAAGAATCTGCGCGTGCTGTGGCTGGACGCGCATTCGGACTTCAATACCAGCGATGTCACCCCGTCGGGCAACATCCACGGCATGCCGGTGGCCTGCCTGTGCGGGCTCGGCCCGGAGGCGCTGACCCACCTGGCCGGCAGCGCACCGGCGATCACCCCGGCGCAGATGCACCAGATCGGCATCCGCTCGGTGGACCCGGAGGAAAAGCGCCTGATCAAGACCCACAAGGTCGATGTGTACGACATGCGCTACATCGACGAGAACGGCATGAAACGCGCGGTGGAAGCGGCGCTGGCCGGCATCGATGAGAACACCCACCTGCATGTCAGCTTCGATGTGGATTTCCTCGACCCGAGCATCGCGCCGGGCGTCGGCACCACCGTGCCGGGCGGGGTGAACTACCGCGAGGCGCAGCTGGTGATGGAAATGATCGCCGACACCGGGCGCATGGGTTCGCTGGACATCGTCGAGCTCAACCCCTTGCTGGACAAGCAGAATGCCACCGCCGAACTGGCCGTGGACCTGGTGGAAAGCCTGTTCGGCAAGTCCACCCTGATGCGCGACTGACCGCCCCCTGCTGAACGGATAGCCGAACCGTTCACGCCCGCTCCACGCCGCTGCCGCCAGATTGCACTTCACGCGGCGGCAGTGGGCATTGGTGCCCTCCCGCCGAGCGAGAGAATCCCATCCGCGAATGAAGCGGTATAGCGGCGAACCCAAGGAGAAGCCCATGAAGCGCGTAGTTGCCCTGATGCTGTTGTCGATGTTCTCGGTGGCCCTGCTGGCCGGTTGCAACACCGTGGCCGGTGCCGGCAAGGACGTGCAGAAGGCCGGTGAGAAGGTTGAGGATGCCGCGAAGGGCAACTGAGCCCGGTGCGGAACGGAAAGAGAAAGGCCGGGGATCATCCCCGGCCTTTTTTTATGCCCGCTGCCACGCACGGCTGTGCAAGCGGAGTGAACCATTCAAGCAGGTGAGCATCTATTTCATTGCCGGTTGACCGGTATTCAACAGCCGCTGCGCGAAGCTGGAGCTACGGTAAGAACGCCGTTGCAACCAAGGACTCCCAGCAATGAACAAAGACATCATTTCCGGCAAGTGGTCGCAGCTGAAGGGCAAGGCCCAGGCCAAGTGGGGCGATCTGACCAACGACGATTTCGATGTGGCCGAAGGCAATGCCGAATACCTGGCCGGCCGCCTGCAGGAACGTTATGGCTGGGCCAAGGACCGTGCCGAGAAGGAAGTCAGGGATTTCGAAGACAGCGTGCGCAAGGACTACCCGGACTACAAGTAAGCGCGACGGATTCCCCCACAGCACAACGCCCGCACCGTGAGGTTGCGGGCGTTGTGCTGTCTCCGCTCAGCGTGCCGGCGGGTCCGGCACGTAACGGTTGGGGAAGGCCTGCGGTTCGCGCGGCAGGCGCGAGGGCGCATCGACCAGGATGCCGCGCGCACGCAGGTTGCGGGCGCTGTCGTAGCGCAGCTGCAGAACCTGCGCCGGGCTGCGGCTGGCCCGTTCGAAGTCGGTATCGCGCACCGAAGATTGTTCACGTGCGCCGTGGCCGGTGCCCAGCGCTGGCGCCTGCGACTTGCTGGCATAGCCCTCGATGCGGCTGGCACTGGCGTCGGCGGCAGCCTCGGCTTGCGCGGTCGGTGCCGGCAGCGGCACGCCACGTCGCAGGATCGGCTGCGGGTACCAGCGACGCGCCTCCTCGAACACCGCCACCCCGACCACGCCGATGTTGTCCGGACGGCCGGTGCGGCTGGCGTAGCTGCCGCTGGGGCTGCTGAACACGAACTGCGCCACCTCGTCCTGGCTCTTGCGCCAGCCGGTGATGTCGGCGCGCTGGCCGGGGTTGAGCACGTAGCCGGTCTGCGAGGGATCGGCATCTTCGCCGGAGATGGCATTGACGCCGTCCACCGACAGCACCACCAGCACCCGGCGCGGGCTGTCGTTGTACAGGCGCACGGCGTAGCGGTGGCCGCGCTCGCCAGCCACCCAGCGCTGGCCCTCGGCGGGGTAGCTGCGCAGTTCGGTGCCGCGGTCGCGGTCGACCAGGGCCATGCGCACGGGGCCGCCGTCGTACACCGGCGGCGGCATGGGCGCCGGGCGGAAGCCGGCCAGGGGCAGGATCAGCAGCAGGGGCAGCAGGCGTTTCATCGGGCGTCTCCAGCGGGGTTGCGTGAATGAACGCGCCGCGGGCCCTGACGGGGTTGGTGGCGTGCAAGGTAAACTGGCCCCGTTCATCGAAGGTTACCCCACGCAGTCATGACCACCCGAGTCCTTACCGGCATTACCCCCTCCGGCACGCCCCACCTGGGCAACTACGTTGGTGCCATCCGTCCGGCCATCGCGGCCAGCCGCGCGCCGGGGATCGAGAGCTTCTTCTTCCTGGCCGACCTGCACAGCCTGATCAAGTCGCAGGACCCGCAGCGCACCCAGCGCGCGACCCTGGAGATCGCGGCCAGCTGGCTGGCCTGCGGCCTGGACCCGGAACATGTGTGGTTCTACCGCCAGAGCGACATCCGCGAGACCACCGAGCTGATGTGGTTCCTGACCGCCATCGCCAGCAAGGGCATCCTCAACCGCGCGCACGCCTACAAGGCAGCGGTGGACAAGAACCGCGAGGAAGGCGTGGACGAGGACGCAGGCGTCAGCGCCGGCCTGTTCATGTACCCGGTGCTGATGGCGGCCGACATCCTGATCTTCAAGGCCAACCAGGTGCCGGTGGGCCGTGACCAGATCCAGCACATCGAGATGGCGCGCGATTTCGCCCAGCGCTTCAACCACGTGTACGGCAAGGAGTATTTCCCGCTGCCGGACGTGGTGATCGACGAGCAGGTGGCGACGCTGGCGGGCCTGGATGGCCGCAAGATGAGCAAGAGCTACCACAACACCATCCCGCTGTTCGTGCCGCGCGAGGAGCTGAAGAAGCTGGTGTTCTCGATCCTGACCGACTCGCGCGCGCCGGGCGAGCCAAAGGACACCGAGGGCTCGGCGCTGTTCCAGATGTACCAGGCGTTCGCCACCCCGGAACAGACCGCCGAATTCGCCAGGGCGTTCGCTGCGGGCATCAGCTGGGGTGACGCCAAGCAGCAGCTGTTCGAGCGCATCGACAGCGAACTGTCGCCGCTGCGCGAGCGCTACAACGCGCTGATGGCCGAGCCGGAGAAGATCGAAGCGCTGCTCAAGCGCCGTGGCCAGCAGCTGCGCGAGCAGCTGGCGGCGCCGCTGCTGGACGAGCTGCGCCATGCGGTGGGCCTGCGTGACCTGTCCAGCGCCGGCGACATCGCCAGTGAGGACGCGGGCGTGGCCCGTGTGGCACCGCCGCAGTTCAAGCAGTACCGCGAGAAGGATGGGCGTTTCTACTTCAAGCTGACTGCTGGTGACGGCACGCTGTTGATCCAGAGCGAAGGCTTCGATTCGCCACGTGATGCCGGCCAGCTGATTGCCGTGATCAAGCAGGCCGAGCAGGGCGACCAGCTGCAGAGCGAGCTGTTCAAGCTGGACGCCGAGGTGGACGCGGTGCTGGCCGCCCTGGCCGCGCTGCGCGAAGCGTAAAGGTAGTGCCGGCCGCTGGCCGGCAACTGCATGGGAAACGCCGGCCAGCGGCCGGCACTACCCGCCGCCCAAGGTCATGGCATGATGTCCGCGCGCCTCCGGCGCGATGACATGGAGTCTGCGATGGCCTGGTTGTCGCTGCTGCTGTTCCTGCCCTGGTTCCTGCTGCTGGGCAGCCTGTACTGGCTGTTTCCGCGCCAGCCGCGCAGCGCGCGGCGGCGCCTGTTCGATGGCACCACCCTGGTCGTGGCATTCGCGCTGAGCATCGTGTCGATGCTGTGGGGCTACCGCCTTGGCGTGGTGCAACCCGGCGCCGGCCCGATCTGGCCGCAGGTGCTGGCGGTGCTGTATGCCTATGGCGCATTCCTGGCGGTGCTGGTGCTGGCCCTGCTGCTGCGGCCGCGCTGGCTGCACCGGTAGTGCCGGCCGCTGGCCGGCAACGGCATTCAACGGGCTGCCCGAGGTTGCCGGCCAGCGGCCGGCACTACCCGACCAAAGCCGCATCGAACCTGGACCGCCTGCGCGCCTACCATGGGCGTCTGTTTCCGAGACTGCCAGGTGCGTGCCGATGATCGCCGACCCCAGCATCCACACCATCGATACCGGCTTCCAGCGTCCCGATTTCGACGCGGCCTACCTGATCGTTGAAAACGGCCGCGCGGCCTTCGTCGACTGCGGCACCGGGCTGTCAGTGCCGGCCATGCTGCAGGCGCTGGTGGACGCTGGCCTGGGCGTGGACGCGGTGGACTGGCTGCTGCTCACGCACGTGCACCTGGACCACGCCGGCGGCGCCGGACTGCTGATGCAGCAGCTGCCCAACGCAAAGGCGGTGCTGCATCCGCGCGGTGCGCCGCACATGATCGACCCGACCCGGCTGATTGCGGGTGCGACGGCGGTGTACGGCGCCGAGGAGATCGCGCGCAGCTACGGCCGCATCGAGCCGATTCCCGAACACCGCGTGGTGGTGGCCGAAGACGGCCACCGCATCGATCTCGCTGGCCGCGAGCTGGTGCTGCTGCACACGCCGGGCCACGCCCTGCACCACTATTGCGTGTGGGATGCACGCAGCCGCAGCTGGTTCACCGGCGATACGTTCGGCATCTCCTACCGCGAGCTGGACAGCGCGCAGGGCGCTTTCATCTTCCCGACCTCCTCGCCGGTGCAGTTCGACCCGGAGGCGATGAAGGCCTCGATCCGGCGCATGCTCGATTACGCGCCGCAGGCGATGTACCTGACCCACTATGGGCGCGTGGAGCAGGTGGAAAAACTGGCAGGGGACCTGTTCGAGCAGATCGATGCGATGGCCGCCATCGGCCGCCAGTGCGATGGCCGGCCGGACCGCCACCGCTGCCTGCTGGCCGCACTGCAGGCGCTGTACCTGGAACGCGCACAGCTGCATGGTTGTGCGCTGGACGATGCGGCAGTGACCGCCGTGCTGGCGATGGACATCGAGCTCAACGCACAGGGCCTGGCCTGCTGGCTGGACCGCATCAGCAGGTAGATCCACGCCCTGCGTGGATGACGCAGGCCCAAGCCTGCGCCGTGATGTCACGACCACGTTACACTCTGGTGACTTCCAAGCTAGCCGTGGTACTGCCGTGAATCCGATGCGCGTGTTGCTGCTGTCGTCCTGCCTGTTCGTCGGGGGCCTGGCCCATGCGGCCAACGACCTGCCGGGTGGCGGCATCGATCCGCAGGCACTGTCGCGGCACGTGCGCGTGCTGGCGTCGGATGAGTTCGAGGGCCGCGCACCGGCCACCGAGGGCGAAGAGCGCACGGTGCAGTACCTGATCGAGCAGTTCCGCAGCTATGGCCTGCAGCCGGGCGGCGTGGATGGCAGCTGGGTGCAGCCGGTCCCGTTGGTGCGCGCGCAGTTGGATGGCGCAGCCAGGGCCAGCCTGTCGCTGAAGCAGGGCAAGCGTGCGCTGGCCAACGGCGTGGACGTGACCCTGCAGAGCCTGCAGCCGCGCAAGCGCGTGCAGATCAAGGACGCGCCGCTGGTGTTCGTCGGCTACGGCATTGATGCGCCGGAACGCCACTGGAACGACTACAAGGACGTGGACCTGCACGGCAAGATCGCCGTGGTGCTGATCAACGACGCCGACTTCGAGGCCGATGCGCCGGGCGCGTTCGATGGCAAGGCGGTGACCTACTACGGCCGCTGGACCTACAAGTTCGAGGAAGCCGCACGCCGGGGTGCCGAGGGCGTGCTGATCGTGCACGAGACCGCGCCGGCCGCCTATGGCTGGGCCACGGTGAAGAGCTCGGGCACCTCGCCGCTGTTCGACATCGAGCGCAGCCAGGCAGAAGCGATGGCGCAGCACACGCCGCTGCGCGGCTGGATGCAGCGCGAGCTGGCCGAGGCGATCTTCGCCGACGCCGGCCTCGACTTCGATGCTGAGAAGCGCAAGGCGATGCGTGCCGACTTCCGCCCGGTTGCACTGGGCAACGCCAAGCTGAGCGTGGATTTCGCGCTCAAGCGCGAGCAGGTGGTGACCCGCAACGTGGTGGCCAAGCTGCCCGGTGGCGAGCATGGCGACGAGGCGGTGATCTTCTCCGCGCACTGGGATGCGTTCGGTATCGGCCAGCCCGACGCCAAGGGTGATCGCATCCGCCGTGGTGCAATCGACAACGCCACCGGCGTGGCCACGGTGCTGGAACTGGGCCGTGTGTTCGCCGCTGGCCCGCAGCCGCAGCGAACGCTGTACTTCGTGGCACTGACCGCCGAAGAGAAGGGCCTGCTGGGCGCCAGCTACTACGCCGCGCATCCGCTGGCGCCGCTGGACAAGACCGCTGCGGTGCTGAACATCGAAATGTTCAGCCCGGATGGCCCGACCCGCGACATCGCCTCGTGGGGCAAGGGCCGGGTCTCGCTGGAACGCGACCTGGAACGCGTGGCCAAGGCCCGCGGCCGCAGCTACAGCCCGGATCCGAACCTGGAAGCCGGTTTCTTCTACCGCGCCGACCACTTCGCCTTTGCCCGCCTGGGCGTGCCGGCGATCACCATCGGCCCGGGCCTGGACAAGCTGGACGGTGGCGTTGAAGCCGGCCGCGCGCTGCGCGAGAAGTACTTCGCCGACTGCTACCACCAGGCCTGTGATGCCTGGACGCCGAGCTGGGACCCGAGCGGCCACGCTGCCGACACCCTGCTGGTCTACGACCTGGGTGCGGAGCTGGCCAACAGCCGCCGCTGGCCGACGTGGGAAAAGGAATCGGAGTTCCGCGGCGCGCGCGACAAGAGCGAAGCGGCCCGCCGCTGAGGTAGTGCCGGCCGCTGGCCGGCAACTCCCTGCTCTTCCCGGAGGTTCATGAGGTTGCCGGCCAGCGGCCGGCACTACCGAAAGAAGGTGGCTTTGCCGGCCAGCGGCCGGTACTACCGGCGCCGGCGCAGCAGCTTCCATGCGCCCCAGCCGCCGGCAGCGAGCGCGGCCAGATAGCACGCCCCCATCGTGCGCAGGCCGACCAGCGACCCGGCGTTGACGCCGCGATGCAGCCGCAGCTGCAGCGAGCTGTGGCCACTGCCCAGGTCCACCGCCAGCTGCAGCGCCAGCGCGGCGCAGACCACCAGCAGGGCGACCCCGAACCCCGTGCGCGGCCACGTGGCCTGCGCGTTGGGGCGGCGCAGCACCCAGGCCACTGCCGTGGCTGCGGCCAGCGTCACCGCGATCCACATCAGCGCGGTGGCGGGAGAGGTAGCGGCCACCGGCATTGCACCAGTGGCCGCGATCAGGGCAACGCGCTTACTTGCGGGTGCCGTCGAGCCAGTTCGGGCCCTTGTTGGTAAGGAAGAACACATAGACCACCAACGATACCGCGATCGTCGCGGTCACGTAGATGGCGAACCAATCGACGTGGCCGGTCTTCAGCGCGCCCTGGTACAGCAGCGGGGCGGTGCCGCCGAACAGCGAGTTGGCCAGCGCATAGCCCAGGCCCACGCCCAGTGCACGCACGTGGGTGGGGAACAGCTCAGCCTTCACCACCGCGTTGATCGAGGTGTAGCCGGTGAGGATGACGAACGCCAGCGCCAGGGTCAGGAAAGCCAGGGTGGCGTCATGCTGGTGCGGCAGCTGGGTGATCAGGTACCAGCTGTACAGCACGCCGCCGACGCCGAAGAACACCAGCAGGGTCTTGCGGCCGATGATGTCCGACAGCCAGCCGCCGACCGGCTGCAGCACCATCAGGAAGGCCAGCACGCCCAGGTTGATCAGGGTGCCGGTCATCGGGTCGTTGCCGGCGAAGGCGCTCTGGATCATCTTCGGGCCGTTCACCGAGTAGGTGTAGAAGGCCACGGTGCCGCCAGCGGTGATCAGGAAGCACAGCAGCAGCGGCCGCCACTGGTGCACGAACAGCTCGTACATCGAACCGGACTTCTTTGCCTTGCCCTCGCGCGCGGCCTCGATCGACGACTCTGACAGCGACTCGTCCATGCCCCGGCGCAGCCAGAACACCACCACCGCGGCGATGCCACCGATACCGAAGGCGATGCGCCAGCCCCACTCGGAGATCTCCGGCTTGCCCCAGAAGGTCAGCATCAGCAGCAGGGTCAGCTGGGCCAGCACGTGGCCGCCGACCAGGGTGACGTAGTGGAACGAGGACAGGAAGCCGCGACGGCCCGGAATGGCGGCCTCGGACATGTAAGTGGCGCTGGCACCATACTCGCCGCCAGTGGCGAAGCCCTGCAGCAGGCGTGCGAACAACAGAATCACGGCGGCCCAGATGCCGATGCTGGCGGCGGTGGGGGTGATGGCGATGAGGAACGAGCACAGCGCCATCAACGTGACCGAGACGGTCAGCGCCAGGCGGCGGCCGTGGCGGTCGGCGAAGCGGCCGAAGAACCAGGCGCCGATCGGGCGCATCAGGAAGGTCGCCGCGAAGATCGCCCACACGTACAGGGTGGAGTTCTTGTCGTCGGGCGAGAAGAACTGCGATTCGAAGTACACGGCGAACACCGAGTACACGTAGACGTCGTACCACTCCACCAGGTTGCCGGCGGAGCCTTTGAGGGTGTTGGAGATCGACCGCCGCAGGGCGGCACGGTCGTTCGCGGGGACAACAGGTTGGGACGTGGTGCTCATCTGGGTGGAAATCCTCGATGCGGCGCGTCCGTGCGCAGGGAAAACGGCGTCCGGCCTTGGGACGGCGCGACCGGGCAGCCCTCTTGGTACTGCATCGGCCGTCAACACGGGGTAGCAGACCAGAGCAGGGTGCATGGATGGATGACAGCGTGCCACCGTATGGGGTCCCGGACCATACTCAAAACGTCCTAGAATCCGCCTTCCCCCGGCTCCCTGGTGTGTCATGTCGGCTCCCCCCTCTTCGTCTGCGGCTGCCCCCCGGGGTGGCCTTGTCGCGCTGGCACTGCTGCTGGTCTACGTGGTCTGGGGTTCGACCTACCTGGGCATCGCCAAGGCCCTGCACGGCGGCGCACTGCCGCTGACGATGGTCTCCGGCAGCCGCTTCATCGTTGCCGGCGGCCTGATGTTCCTTGCGCTGCGCCTGTTCTGGAAGCTGCCGAACCCCACGCTGCGGCAGTGGCGCAACCTGGTGGTGATGGGCGTGACCATGCTGGTGCTGGGCAATGGCATGGTGGTGCTGGCCGAGCGTGAGGTGTCTTCGGGCCTGGCCGCCACGGCGGTGGCCTCGGTGCCGCTGTGGATGGCGCTGTTCTCGGCGCTGCGCGGGCAACATGCCAGCCGTGGTGAGTGGCTGGGTATCGCCATCGGCTTCCTCGGTGTGGTCTGGCTCAATGCCGGCAGCAGCCTGACCGGCTCGCCGACCGGGCTGGTATTGCTGCTGATTGCGCCGATCGGCTGGGCGTTCGGTTCTGTGTGGGCACGCGGCCTGGACCTGCCGGGTCCGTTCATGACCGCGGCCGGGCAGATGATCTGCGGCGGCGTGCTGCTGGTGCTGATCGGCCTGGCGGTGGGCGAGCGCCCGACCACGCTGCCCGATACCGGTGGCCTGCTGGCGATGGCCTATCTGTGCGTGTTCGGCTCCATCGTCGCGTTCACTGCCTACGTGTGGCTGCTGCAGAACGTGCGCCCGGCGCTCGCAGGCAGCTACGCGTATGTCAATCCGGTGATCGCGGTGCTGCTGGGCGCGCTGCTCAACGGTGAGCGCTTCGGTTGGCGCGATCTGCTGGCGATGGCGGTGATTCTTCTGGGTGTGGTGGTGCTGACAATGGCAAGGACGAGAAAGAAGTGAGCATGGACGAGAAAGAACAACGCCGGGGCCTGCTGGTCACCGCATCCACCTTCGTGATCTGGGGCCTGGTGCCGGTCTATTGGCACCTGCTCAACGAGGTGCCCTCGTTTCAGATCATCGCCCACCGCATCATCTGGAGCACGGTGCTGGTGCTGGGCTGGCTGTTGATCAGTGCGCGCCTGGGCTGGTGGCAGAAGATCGCCGCGCAGCCGCGCGCGCTGCCGATCCTGCTGGTGTCGAGCCTGACCATCGCGTTCAACTGGGGCCTGTACATCTGGGCGGTCAACGCCGGTCATGTCATCGAGACCAGCCTGGGCTACTTCATCAACCCGCTGGTGAACGTGCTGCTGGGCGTGCTGGTGCTGAAGGAACGGCTGCGCCGGCTGCAGTGGGTAGCGGTGGCGATGGCGGCGGTGGGCGTGGCCTGGCTGACCATCGATGCAGGTACGCCACCGTGGATCGCGCTGGGCCTGGCCTGTTCGTTCGGCCTGTATGGCCTGCTGCGCAAGCTGGTCTCGGTCGACCCGGTGGCCGGCCTCGGGGTGGAGAGCATGTACCTGTTCCTGCCGGCGCTGGCGTTTGCGATCTGGGCCGAGAACGGCCACGGCGGTGCGTTCTTCCATGGTTGGGGCTGGCGCAACGACCTGCTGCTGATCTTCGGCGGCGTAGTGACTGCTGTGCCACTGATCGGCTTTGCCTACGGTGTGAAGCGCATTCCGCTGTCGCTGGTCGGCATCCTGCAGTACATCGCACCGAGCCTGCAGCTGCTGCTGGGCGTGTTCTTCTTTCACGAAGCGTTCGATACCGCCAAGGCGATCGGCTTTGCCGCGATCTGGGCCGGCCTGATCCTGTTCGTCGGCGACAACATCCGCACGATGCGCGCCAAGCAGTAGCGCAGGCGGGGCTACGGGGTCGGATCCCTCCGCAACGCGGAGGGCTCTGACCCCGCCTTCGCGCAAAAAGAACGGCGCCCCGAAAGGCGCCGTTCTGCTTCCAGCCATGGCCAGGAGAGAGATGGCCGTGGTGGGAACGCGGATACAGATGATGGGCGCGCGATTCTAGAGGGTTTCCGTTGGCAACGGTCCGGCAGCGTGCCGCCAAGATGAATCGTGTCCAACAATCCACAGACGCATGACAGAAAAAAGGACGGAGCCTTCGCTCCGTCCTTGCGGGTGTGCCGCTGCGAAGCCGGGGCTCAGGTTTCGCGCAGCGCCGTGGTGATCGGCAAACGTGCCGCGCGCAGCGCCGGGAACAGGCCGCCGACCAGGCCGATGCCCAGTGCCCATTTCAGGCCGGTCCACAGCAGTTCCGGCGAAACGTGGAACTTGAACACCACCGCACTGAAGTTGCTGCCGATGGTGGACACGCTGTAGCCATTGAACAGCAGCCATGCAACCGCACAGCCGAGCAGGCCACCGAGCAGCGCCAGCAGCATCGTTTCCAGCATCACGGCCGTCACCACCGGCAGGCCGCGGAAGCCGATCGCACGCATGGTGGCGATTTCGCGGGCGCGCGTGGCCACGGCCGCATACATGGTGTTGAGCGCGCCGAACACCGCACCGACCGCCATGATCGTGCCGATCACCTTGCCGAGGATGTCGATCAGCTTGGTCAGCCCGCCGCCCTGCTTGCTGTAGTAGACGCGGGTGGTTTCCACGTCCAGCTTCAGGCGCGGGTCGGCAGCGACGGCCGCCTTGAACTGATCGAAGCCAGCCTTGCCCTCGGTGCGCACGCTGATCGACTGCCAGGCGCTGCGCTGGTAGGTGGTGGCCAGCGTATCGGCGTCGGTCCACAGTTCCGAATCATGCGCATCGCCAGTGGCGAACACGCCCACAACGGTCCAGGCCTGGTTGCCCAGGGTCAGCGTCCTGCCGACCTCCATGTCGCGGAACTGACCCTTGGCGCCCTGGCCGACCACGATCTCGCGCAGCCCGGTGGCGAACTTGCGGCCCTCAACGATCTTGACCTTGTCATGCACGGCCCATGCCTGCGGGCCGACGCCGCGGAACTGCGCGTTGACGTCGGTGCCATCGGACTTGGACACCAGATTGACCACCTGCGACAGTTCCGGTGACAGCAACGGCCGGCCCTGCGCATCGCGGCTGATGCCGGGCAGGGTGGACAGCATCGGTACCTGCTCGCGGGTGATCACCGAGTTGGTCTCGGCCTGCGAGCCACCGCGCAGCACGATGGCGGTGGTGTCATCGCCGGTGTTGTTGAGCGTGGCCTGGAAGCCTTCGCCCATCGCCAGCATCGCCACCAGCACGCCGACCACGCCGGCAATGCCGACCACGATCACCGAGGACGCGCCCCAGCGCTGCGGCAGGCTGGCCACGCCGATGCGGGTGGCGGCCAACGCCAGCCGTCCGCCGCGGGTCAGCAGCAGCCACAGCGCTACCAGCACGGCCACGGCCAGCACGCCAAACCATGGCAGCCCGATCCACAACACCAGGCCGATCGCAAGCAGCAGCACGGTTACGCCGTTGCCCAGCGACTTCTTGAGCTTGTTCATCTGCAATCCTCCTCAGCGGCCGGCCAGTGCGTCGACGATCTTCAGGCGCTTGGCACGCAGCGCGGGCAGCAACCCGACGATGATGCCGATCACCACGATCAGGCCCAGCCCCATCAGCCAGGTCGGCGTTGGTACGTGCGGCGGCAGCATGCCCATGCTCTTCGGGCCGATCGCCGGCAGGATCAGGGCGGCCAGGCCCATGCCGATCAGGCCACCGAGGCCGATCAGCAGCACCGATTCCACCATCACCAGGGTCAGCACGGTGCTGTCCTTGAAGCCCAGCGTTTTCAGCGTGGCCAGCTCCGGCACGCGCTCACGCACGGCTTGCGCCATGGTGTTGCCGGTCAACAGCAGCAGGGTGAAGAACACCGCGCCCATGATCGAGGTGACGATCATGCCGATGTCCGCGAACTGCTTGACGAAGGCCTGCTGGAAGGCGGATTCGGTCTGGGTCTTGGTCTCGTGGTCGGAGTTGGCCGAGATCGCATCGATCGCCTGTGCGACCCGCGAAGAGTGGTCCGGGTTGTCCAGCGTCACCGTGTACCAGCTCACCTGGTTCTTGATGTAGTCGTTGGATTCATCGAAGTACTTCCAGTTCATCATCAGCTGGCGCTCTTCGTTGGCGGCCAGCGCGCGGTCCTTGGAGCGGTAGATGCCCTTGAGCACCAGTGGCCAGTCGTTGCTGCCGCCACGCGGAAAGATCGTCGCCTGCAGCGGGATGGTATCGCCGATCTTCCAGCCGAACTGCTTGGCCAGGGTCTCGCCGACGATGGCGCCGGTGCGGGTCTGCTTCCAGTCTTCCAGCTGCGCCGGGTCGATCTGCAGTTCGCGGTACACGTCGAAGTAGTTGGGCGAGACCGAGAAGTTCGGGAAGAAGTTCTTCGGGTCCTGGTAGATGCCACCGAACCACATGCCGTAGGCCACGTCACGCACGCCGGCCACCTGGCGGACCTGTGCTTCCAGGCGGATCGGCAGCGACTGGGTGATCGACAGCCGCGAGGCCACCACCAGGCGGTTGGCGCCTTCCACGCTGCCACCCGACGAGAACGCCACGCGCACCGAATCGAGCATGCCGAACAGCAGGAACGCGGCCACCACCGAGAGCAGGGTCAGCAACGTGCGCGTGCGGCTGCGGAACAGCTGCGCCCACACCAACGAGAAGTATTTCATCGCCGTGGCCTCCGTCAGTGGGCCAGCGGCGCGTCGGCCAGCTCGCCCTTGTCCAGGTGCACCGTGTGGGTGGCGTACTCGGCGGCCTTCGGGTCATGGGTGACCATGATGATGGTCTTGCCGTGCTCGCGGTTGAGCTGCTGCAGCAGGCCGAGGATCTCCTCGGCGGACTGGCGGTCGAGGTCGCCGGTGGGTTCGTCGCAGATCAGGAAGGTCGGGTCGGAGACGATCGCGCGGGCGATCGCCACGCGCTGCTGCTGGCCGCCGGACAGTTCATTCGGGCGGTGGCTGCGGCGGTCGGCCAGGCCGACCAGGGTGAGCGCGATCTCGGCATTGCGGCGGCGCTGCGCCGCGCTGAGGTGGGTCAGCAGCAGCGGCAGTTCCACGTTCTTCTGCGCGGTCAGCATCGGCATCAGGTTGTAGAACTGGAACACGAAGCCGACGTGGTGGCTGCGCCAGGTCGACAGCTGGCCGCCGCTCATCTGGTCGATGCGCTCGCCCTCGATGCTGATCTCGCCGCCGCTGGGGTTGTCCAGGCCGCCGATCAGGTTGAGCAGGGTGGTCTTGCCCGAACCGGACGGGCCCATCAGCGCGACGAAGTCGCCGCTGGCGATGTCCAGGTCGATGCCGTGCAGCACCTGCACTTTCTCGGGGCCACGCTGGTAGGTCTTGGTGATGTTGCGCAGTGAAACCAGGGTCGACATGGGTGGTTCTCCACGGAAGGCGGGAAACGGGGAAGCGCACCTGCGGTGGCCGCAGGCGTGCGTCGAGCGGTGTTGCCGGCGGCGCCCATGGGCGCCAGGCCGTTACTGCGCTTGTTTCTGTTGCACCTTGGCGCCATCGCGCAGGGTGTCCGGCGGGTTCACCACCACCGTCTCACCTGCGCTCACGCCCTTGAGGATCTGGCGGTCCTTGCCCATCGCCTGGCCGGCCTCGACCGTGCGCTGCTGCACGCGGTTCCCGTCACCCAGCACGAAGGCCACCGAGGCACCCTCGCGCTGGACCACGGCGCCGCCCGGCACGCGCACACCCTGCGGCTTGGCGGCCGCCTGCGGCTGCGCCTGTTCCAGGAAGCTGACCCGCACGCCCATCTCCGGCACGATGCGCGGGTCCTTCACCTTCAGCGCCACGCGCACCTTCACCGTGGCCTTGCCGCGGTCGGCGGTGGGGATGATGGCGATCACCTCGCCGGGAATCTTCCATTCCGGGTAGGCGTTGAGCGTGGCTTCCACCGGCATCTTCGGCTGCACGCGGCCGATGAAGGCCTCGCCGACCTCGACTTCGATCTCCAGCGAGTCCATGTCCACGATGGTGCCGATGCCGGTACGGGTGAACCCACCACCCGCCGACAGCGGCGAAACGATCTCGCCGGGCTGCGCCGCCTTGGCGGTGACCACGCCGGAGAACGGCGCGCGCACGATGTTGTTGTCTACGCCCAGGTCGGCGATGGCCAGCTGGTCGTTGGCAACCTTGACGTTGCGCTGCGCGGTATCCAGCTGCGCACGCAGGCTGTCGCGCTGGGCCACGGCCTGGTCGTACTGCGAGCGCGAGACCAGCTGCTGGCCAACCAGCGCCTGCAGGCGGCTGGCTTCGGCGGCGGCCTGCCTCTGCTGTGCCTCCAGCCCGGCCACCTGGCTGCGCGCAGCCTGCAGCTGCGAGGCGTACAGGCTGCGCTGCGCGTCGGCATCGATCGGGTCGAGCGTGGCCATCACCTGGCCGGCTTCGACCCGCATGCCTTCCTCGATCATCACCTCGCGCACCTTGCCGGTGATCTTGGCCGACACCGTGGCCATGCGACGGGCAACCACGTAGCCACTGGCGTCGAGCACCGAACTGCTGGCGCTGCCCTGCTGGATGGCCACGGCGGGAGCCGTTTCCACCTCTTCGGCCGGTGCGCGACCGAACAGGAAGGCCACGGCCGCGGCGACCAGCAGCACGACCACGATGATCGCGATCCACAGCCAGCGGCGGCCACCGCCACTGCTGCCGGAGGCGGGCGGCGGCGATTTGCGGTCGATACGGAGTTCCTTCAACAGCTCGGCAGAAGCGTTCATTCGTTCCATCACAGGCGTTTGGGCGGGTGTGGCCGGAAGGGCGGGCGGCGGCGGTTCCGGCGGTGGAGCGTGCGGCACAGCATGAAGGCAGACACAGCGATGACGGCAGTGACAGCTGTCACCCGATGACACTGACGGCGGCAACTGCGAAACGTGACCACGGCGGCACAGGATGGCAACGTCCCCGCTACCGGTACCGCCCATGGATCCGATCACCCCGTCGCTGGCCCGCCACAGCGGCGCCGCCAAGCGTACCGTGATCCGCGCTCGGTTGCGCCGGTGCCGCCCGGCCGGTGGTGGCGCCTGCGCGCAGGCGGCTGAACTGGCATGATCGGCGGCGATCGTCCCCGCCTGGAACCGCCCGTGCCGTCGACATGGCTTGCCTCGCTGCTGCGCCCCGCGCCGGACTCGGCGGTGGCCGATACGCTGCGCCGGGGAAAGTCCCCCTGGGGCGAGGCAATCCACCTGCTGTGGTCAGTGTGGATCTTCCTGACGCCCTTGCTTGGCCATGGCTTCACCCTGCGCTGGCTGCTGCTGACGCTGGCCAGCTATCCGGTGTTCCTGCTGCTGTATGCCAAGGTGATGGTGGCGCCGCGCCATCACGCCCCGCGCTATGCCCTGGGCCTGATCGCGATGTCGCTGGTGCTGCTGCCCTGGTACCCGTCCGGGCTGACCTACTTCGTGTTCGGCTGCGTGCTGCTGCGGGTGAGCGGTCGCGGAGGCTGGTGGCAGTATCTGCTGCAGCTCACTGGTCTGAACCTCCTGTTCTGCGGCCTCGCCCTGCTGTTCCAGTACCCGTGGCAGAGCCTGGTCTGGATCCCCGCCGTGTCCTATATCGTCGGCCTGGTCGTGAACGTGGAAGCACTCAACCAGCAGAAGGATGCGGCGCTGCAGCTTTCGCAGGACGAGGTGCGGCGGCTCGCCGCCACCGCCGAGCGCGAACGCATCGGCCGCGACCTGCACGACCTGCTCGGCCACACCCTGTCGCTGATCACGTTGAAGCTGGAACTGGCGCGCAAGCTGCACGACCGTGGTGATGCACGCGCGCGGCGTGAGATCGGCGAGGCCGAGGCCATCGCCCGCGAGGCGCTGGCGCAGGTCCGCAGCGCGGTCACCGGTATCCGCGCAAGCGACCTGGCCGGCGAGCTGGCATCGGCGCGGCTGCTGCTGGAGTGCCAGCAGGTCCACCTTGAGTACGCACCACCGCCGGCGATGCCGGTGGATGTCGAACGCGGGCTGGCGCTGGTGCTGCGCGAGGCCGCGACCAATATCGTGCGCCATGCACAAGCGACGCAGGCACGGGTGGAGTTCATGCTGGAGGGACGCATGCTGGCGATGCAGATCCGCGACGATGGTCGTGGCGGCGTGCAGGCCGAGGGCAACGGGCTGAGCGGCATGCGCGAACGCGTGGCCGCTCTGGGGGGCAGCCTGCAGGTACAGTCCGCAAGGGGCGAGGGCACGCTACTGACCGTGCGCGTGCCGCTGGCTGCCGCGACCACACCGTTGCCGCCGGGAACCCCGCCGTCGCTGGCACAGGACGGTGCCGCATGATCCGCATCCTGCTGGCCGAGGACCAGGCGATGGTACGCGGCGCACTGTCGGCGCTGCTGGGCCTGGAGCCGGATATCGAGGTGCTGGGCAGTGCCGCCGACGGCGAAACCGCGTGGCGCATGCTGCAGCAGCTGCAGCCGGACATCCTGGTGACCGACATCGAGATGCCGGGCCTGTCCGGGCTGGAACTGGCCCAGCGCATTGCCCGCCATGAACTGCCGATCAAGGTGGTGATCGTGACCACCTTCGCCCGCGCAGGTTTCCTGCGACGCGCGCTGGAAGCCGGCGTGCTGGGCTACCTGCTGAAGGACGCACCGGCCGAGAACCTGGCCGATGCACTGCGCAAGGTGAAGCAGGGCATCCGCGCGATCGACCCGCAGCTGGCACCGGATGCGTGGTCGCAGGCCGACCCGCTGACCGACCGCGAGCGCCGCGTGCTGCGGCTGGCGGGCGAGGGCCGCACCGCCAGCGAGATCGCCGAGCAGCTGGGGTTGTCGCACGGCACAGTGCGCAACTACCTGTCCGAGTGCATCGGCAAGCTGGGCGTGGCCAACCGGATCGAGGCGTACCGGCTGGCGCGGCAGAAGGGGTGGTTGTAGCGGCGTGCGCCGACGCACTGGTAGCGCCGGGCGCTGCCCGGCGGATCATTTCCGCGCCTGTGGAGAGGTGTCACTTTCTTTGCTCGTGCAAAGAAAGTAACCAAAGAAACACGCCGCCAGAGCGCGAGCCGGTGCTACGCACCGGTGCCCTGCGCTTCTCGGGGAATCAGGGGACGGCGCCGAACTCGCTTCGCTCAAACACCGGCGCCTCTACGCCCCTGATTCCCCTGCGATGCTCGGCTCGCTAGAAGGCGGACCCAACGTCAAAAGCCACAGCTGCACCCAGTAGATCCACGCCATGCGTGGATGCTGTTGCTCTTGATCTTGACCTTCCAGTCCGCCTTCAAGCGAGCCGAGCACCGGAGGTCCGGCGAGGGCGAAGAGGTGCGGGTGTCTGAGCGCAGCGAGTTCCCGCGCCGTCCCTCGACGGACCGAGGAGCGCAGGGCACCGGCGTGCGAAGCACGCCGGCTCGCGGCCGGCGGGGCGTTTCTTTGGTTACTTTCTTTGCGCGCAAAGAAAGTGACACCCCTCCGCGGTCGCGGAAACGATCCGCCGGGAACGCCCGGCGAACCCGCTCACTCCTTCCCGCGCGCCATCGCCTGGAACACCCCATCCCGCCGCACCCACAGGTGGAACAACGCCGCACCCACATGCATCAGCACCGTGGCAAACAACACATAGGCCAACAGGCTGTGCGCATTGCGCAAGGCGGCATACAACGCCGGGGTATGCGGCACGATCGGCGGCAGGTGCAGCCCTCCCCACAGCACGATCGGGTATCCGCCGGCCGACAGCATCGCCCAGCCGATCAACGGCATCGCCAGCATCAGCGCGTACAGCATCCAGTGTGAGGCCTTGGCTGCCATCACCTGCCACACGGGCAGGTCCGCCGGCAGCGGCGGTGGACGATGGCGCAGCCGGTTGTACAGGCGCAGCAGCACCAGTACGCCGATGGCGATGCCCAGCGGGCGGTGCAGGTCGATCAGCACGGGACGCAGGTGCAGCGAGGCGACCATGGTCACGCCGATGAACAGCATGGCGACGATCATCAGCGCCATGGACCAGTGCAGCACCCGCGCCAGCAGGTTGAAGTGGCCGTTGCCGGTGCTCATCGTGCGGCCTCCTTCGGTTGTTCGACGTTGCCGGTGGCGCGCTCGCGTTCACGGCGGTTGAAGGACTGCGAGTACACCGCCGAGCGGGCCGCCAGGATCGGATCATTACTGCCGCGCACCCCACTGGGCAGGATCAGGGGATCGAAGTTGATCTGGCCGCAGGCACCCTGTTCCTGTGACTGCATGCGGTCCAGGCTGAGTACGCCCGCCACTACCTGGTCACGCGACTCGGGCCACGGCACCGACGGATCATCGATGGCATCGCCGGGCTCGGCGGTGGTCACGACCAGGTTCCAGCGCACCGGGCCGCGGGCCAGGCGCTGCTGCAGTTCCTGGCTGAGGAAATCGACGCTGGCCTGCTTGCGCGCTTCCGCATCCATCGCCACCACCGGCGCCTGCGGCTGCCAGCGCCAGCGCACCGCACGCTTCTGGCCCTGCGCGTTGGTGAACCAGAAACTGTTGACGCTGTTGAAGGTAGTGTCGGCCCAACTGCTGGTCCACGGTGCCGTCTTCGCCCACTGCTGGAACGCCTGCGCACTGGGGTACTTCGCCAGCACTACCGCCATCTTCTGCGGGTCCGGCTTGCCGGTGGCTGGATCGGGAATCGAGGCGCGCGTCTGCTCGTAGAACGCCTCGGCCGTGGGTACCGCGAAGAACGGGAAGCTGTTCATCGCCATGCGCCATTCCTGACCATCATCGCTGACCATCTGCACCGCCAGGCTGCGCACGCGTGCGGTGTTGTCGGCGCCGTAGGGGTCGCCGCCACCGATCGACAGGCGGCCCATCACCGGGACGCGCGTCTGCGAGAACACCCGGGCACTGGACAGGGTAGGGGCCTGCGCGCTGGGTTCGAACCAGCCGCTTACGCAGATGCCCTTGCTGTGTGCACGGCGGAAGCCCGGATGGGCCGGGCCGGTGGCCTCGATGGTGTCGGTGAAGCGCTGCGCGGTGAGGCGGTCGCCCATCCAGCCGGCCAGCCAGGCGAAGGCCAGCGCCACGGTACCCAGGATGAGCGCGATCAGCGCGATCCAGAGCAGGGGGGAATGCTTGCGCGGTGCGCCCGGCGTCTGGCCGGCACGGGTGTAGCCGAAGAGCGACATGGTCGGAGTCCTGCCTTCACGGAGCGTGTGGGTGGTCGACCCACACATCCTCGCAGAACCCGGCCGGGGCCGAAATTCAATTTTTCGTCAGATTTGCCGGGGACGGCGTGCCGACCAACGGTCGGCACCCACTCGATCAGCTGTAGCGCTGCTTCAACATCGCCCAGGCCGAGCGCAGCGCCAGCGCTTCGCCACCGGCCGGACGGCCCGGGCGTTCTCCATCATTCCAGGCGTACACGTCCAGGTGCGCCCAGCGCTGGCCGTCTTCCAGGAAGCGCTCCAGGTACAGCGCGGCGGTCACCGAGCCGGCCATGCGCGAACCGGCATTGGCCAGGTCGGCGATGCCGCTGCTCAGATAGCGCAGGTAGGGGCGCCACAGCGGCATGCGCCAGACCGGGTCACGGGTTGCGTCGCCGGCCTGCAGCCACTGCTGCGCCACCGTGTCGTCGTTGCTGAAGAGCGCCGGCAGATCCGGACCCAGCGCGATGCGCGCGGCACCGGTGAGGGTGGCGAAGTCCAGCACCAGGTCCGGCTTCTGCTCACCGGCAAAGGTCAGCGCGTCGCACAGGATCACGCGGCCTTCGGCATCGGTGTTGTCGATCTCCACGCTCAGGCCCTTGCGGGTGGCGATCACTTCGCCCGGGCGGAACGCATCCGGACCGATCGCATTTTCCACCGCCGGCACCAGCAGGGTCAGGCGCACCGGCAGTCCGCGCGCCATCACCAGGCCGGCCAGGGCCAGCGCATGCGCGGCGCCGCCCATGTCCTTCTTCATGTTGCGCATGCCGTCGGCCGGCTTGATGTCCAGGCCGCCGGTATCGAAGCACACGCCCTTGCCGACCAGCACCAGTGCCGGGTCGGTTTCCTTGCCCCAGCGCAGCACCACCAGGCGCGGCGCGCGGTGCGAAGCGCGGCCCACGGCGTGGATGGCCGGGAAGTTCTGCTTCAGCAGTTCATCGCCGGTGATCGCCTCGACCTGCGCACCATGCGCAGCGGCCAGTGCACGCGCGGCGTCTTCCAGCTGCTGCGGCCCCATGTCTTCGGTCGGGGTGTTGACCCAGTCGCGCACGCGCAGGCTGGCGGCGATCAGGTCGGCCACTTCGCCGGACGGTGCGGCCACCAGCTGCGCCGGGGCGCGGTTGCGCTTGCGGTAACGGTCGAAGCGGTAGCTGCCCAAACCCCAGCCCAGCTGCAGCAGCGCCTGTTCGGCGGCAGGCAGTTCATTGGCCAGCTGCCAGACACTGCCTTCCGGCAGGGCGTGCGGCGCATGTGCATAGCTGTAGGCATCGGCGCGATCACCCACGCCCATCACCGCACCGGCCAGGCCATCGCTTCCGGGCAGCAGGGCCACGCTGTGCGCGCCGGCGCTGAAGCCCTGCGAGGCCAGCCAGGCCTGGATCGCGGCCGGTTGGCCTTGCTTCCAGGCGGCGAACTGCTCGCGGTCCAGCACGTACAGAGGCAGCGCCGCGGCGCTGTCGGCGGTGAAACCAGTGATCTCGCTCATGCGTCAGTTACTCCGGGATGCGGCGGTGTCGAGGTTGGCGTCCAACCAGTCGGCCAGGCCGGTGAGGGTGTCGAACTGCAGGTCCGGCTGCAGGTGCGGATGGGTCCAGGTGGCTGCTTCGCGGTTGATCCAGCAGCCGCGCAGGCCGGCGGCGATCGCCCCGGCCACGTCCATCTCGGCGTGGTCGCCCACGTGCAGTACCTGTGCCGGCGCCACACCCAGGCGGGTGCAGGCGGCGTGGAAGATGCTTGCCTCCGGCTTGGCCGCGCCGTGTTCGCGCGCGCCCAGCTGGAAGGCGAAATGATGGGCCAGGCCGATCCGCTCCAGATCGGCATTGCCATTGCTCAGCGCTGCCACCGGCACCCGCGCGGCAATCCGCGCCAGCGCATCGATCGCATCGGGATAGCACTCGACCTGGTTGCGCGCGGCGTAGAACACTTCGTACGCTGGCTCCAGCAGATCGAGGCTGGCGCCGCTGGCGTGCAGCGCTTCGTGAAGGGTCAGCCGACGCAGCGCGCTCAGGTCGTGGTGGAGGTGCGGATGAGCGTGGTACAGGCGCTCGCGCAGTTCGCGCATCGCCGCCACCGGATACATCGCGGCGGTGGCGGGGCTGTGTTCACGCATCCATTCGTGCAGGACCAGGTCGATGCGGGCGCCGATCGGAGCGAACGGCCACAGCGTGTCGTCAAGGTCGAGAGTGATGGCTTGGACGGGGAAATTCACCCCTCCATTCTACGCCTGCCCGCGCGGGCTTTCATTCCAGCAGCCGTGCCCAGCCCTGCATGCCGTCCAGCCGTGCCAGCACCAGCTTGATGCAGACCAGCAGCGGCACCGCCAGCAGCAGGCCGATCATGCCCCAGGCCCAGCCGAACACCATCAGTGCCAGGATCAGCACCAGCGGCGACAGCTTCATGCGCCGGCCCAGCACGATCGGGGTCACCATCTGCCCTTCCAGAGTGTGCAGGGCCAGGTACGCGGCCGCCGGCAGCAGCGCCTGCAGCGGGTCGCGGAATTCCACGAAGCCCATCAGCAGCATCAGTGCCACGCCGATCAGCGGGCCGACGTACGGGGCAAAATTCAACAGCGCGGCCACCGTGCCCCACAGCAACGCCTCCTGCAGGCCAATGCCGAGCAGCATCAGCACGCCGGCGAACACCAGCCCGACCAGGGTGTTGATCACGCTGATGGTCAGCACATAGCGCGAGACCTCGCGTTCGATCGACCGCAGGATGTCGGCGGTGAAGCGCTGCTGCTGGCGGTTCGGGAACAGCGCGATCGCCGCGCGCTGCAGGCTCTGCCCATAGATCATGAAGAACAGGGTCAGCAGCACCACGGCCAGCACCGAGGCAGCAAGCCGTGGCGCGCGGGTCAGCATGCGGTACGGGTCGTCGAGCTGGGTGCGGATCACCTGCACCTTGTGGTTGCTGTCGCCGCCGGCGACGCGCGCGAAGTTCTCCGCCGCCTGGTTGGCCTGCTGCACCGGCTTGGTCAGGTCCTGCACCTGGCGGGCGACCTTGCGCAGCTGCTGCGGGGCTTCCTGCGCCCATTCCATCGCCGGGCCGATCAACTGCACCGCCAGCGAACCGGTCACGCCCAGGCCGGCGCCGAGAATCAGCAGCGCGCCCAGCGCGCGCGGAATCCATAGTTTCTGCAGCAGGCGCAGGATCGGGTTGCCGACCAGTGCGAAGAACATCGCCAGCAGCACCGGCAGGATGATGTCCTGTGCAGCCCATAGCGTGTAGCCCACCGCCAGGGTCGCCAGCACCACCAGCGACATCGGCCCGCGTGGGCGAGACGGAGGCGGCAGCGGTGCCTCCGGGTCCTGCGGATCGGCTGGTGACGGGGACAGGGAGGACTCGCTCATCGACGCATCAGCCGGAAAGGGGAGCGCATTATCCGCCGGCCGCGATCGGCGCGGCGGATTCCATGGATCAACGTTCGGACAGTTCGGTGGCGGCTTCGGCCGGGCGCGGTTCGCGCGGCTCCGGTTCTGCCGCGGGCCGTGGCGCCGCCGCTGGTGCGGGCCGTGCGGTTGATGCCGATGCGGCCGCCTGTGCCTGTTCGCTGGCGTTGTCGGCTTCTTCGGCCGCATCGTCGGCGGTGGCCGCAGCCTGCGCCGCCATCGCCGTGGCGAACGCCGCCTGCGCACTGGCGAACAGGTTCGAGACCGAACCCACCATCTGCAGCCAGCGCGCACCGTTGACCTTGCCCGGCATTTCCAGCTTGCCGGCAATGAAGCCACCGGCCAGGCCCACCAGCACGATGCGCAGTGGCGACCAGCCCTGGCGCCAGACCTGGCTGAGCGTGGACCAGTGGTCCTGG
This sequence comes from Stenotrophomonas sp. YJH_SMC_122, assembly GCF_059369535.1. Taxonomy (NCBI): domain Bacteria; kingdom Pseudomonadati; phylum Pseudomonadota; class Gammaproteobacteria; order Lysobacterales; family Lysobacteraceae; genus Stenotrophomonas; species Stenotrophomonas sp. YJH_SMC_122. Next base: position 367,141 of record NZ_JCAFST010000002.1, read on the forward strand.
GTCTCGACCAGACGCACGGTCACCACCTGTTCGCAGCGCTTCACCCGCCGCTGCAGCGCACCGAACTTCATGGCTTGCCCTCTGGCAGCTGCACATCGGCATCGGGGTCGTCTTCGCTGGGCTCGTCGAACAGGCCCAGGCGGGACAGCTGGCGCCGGGTGGCGTGCATGCCGGTGTGGTGGAAGAAGTAGGACACCCGCCAGATCGCATAACCGGTGACGGCCAGGCTCAGCAGCGAGGTGATCAGCAGGGCCTGCAGCCAGCTCAGGCCCCAGCTTTGCAGCAGGGCGATGAGGGTGGCGGCCATCAGCAGCCAGGCCGACGCACCGAATACGATCGCTACCCCGGCCCAGGCCAGTGCACGGCCGAATGCGCTGCGAGCCAGCGCGAAGTCGGCCGAGGCCAGCCGGCGCAGCGAACGCAGCGAGTGCTTGGCCGAATCGGCAGCGGCGCGACCGGCCGCGCCGACCTGGCGGATGCTCTCATCCAGCGGCGGGGTGGCCGCCGGATCAGGGGCTTGCGCGTTGTCTTCGCTCACGCCGCAGCTTACTTGTCGCCGCTGCCGCGGGCCAGCTTGGCGATGATCCAGCCGGCAGCGAAGGCAACACCGAACGAAGCCAGCGGACGTTCGCGGATCAGCTCGGCGGCGCTGTCGATCAGGTCCTTGCCCTTGTCCATCAGTGCATCGACCTGTTCCTTGGCAGCGGCCCCGCCGAACTCGGCGGCGGCCAGGCCGGACAGCGCGCTGTCGGACAGTTCAGCCTTGACGTTGGCCTTGCCGATCCGCAGTTCGTCGGTCGCGGCACCGGTTGCGCCCTTGATCGCACCGCCGGCGGCCGTGGCGGCCTGCTTCAGGTGGGAACCGGCTTCACCCAGGTGTTCCTTCAGGTTCTCGGTATTGGTGGGGCTCATCGAATCACTCCTGTTGCGATGGGGGAACGGGCGTCGGCGGTGCCGACCTGGACTGACAGCAATAGCATTGCCGGGGTATAGGGGGTGTTACGGCAGGGCGATCAGCGCATCACGAGCTGGCCCTGCTGCTGGCCATTGTTGCGCAGCACGCGCACGACCAAGGTCGGCGGGCGTTGCTGGAAATTGGCACGCCAGCTGGCCAGGTCGGCGAATTCACCCACGGTGGCGTCGGTGATGATGTCACCCTGCTGCAGGCCGTTGCTGGCCGCGCGGCTGCCGCGCTTGACCTCGCTGACCAGCACGCCGCCGACCCCCGACTGCCGCAGCGACTCGGGCAGGTCGACGAAGGTGGCGCCGGTCAGCCGCGGGTCCAGGCTCTCGCCGCTGACCGCACGTGCCTGTTCCTTCAGCGTTGCCTTGATCTGCACGGGCTTGCCTTCGCGGCGGACGTCCAGCGTCATCGGGCTGCCGACGGCGGCCAGGCCCTCCACGTTGTGCAGGGCTTCGGCGCTGTCCACGCGTTGGCCGTTGGCCGAGACCACCACGTCGCCCGGCTTCAGCCCGGCTGCGGCCGCGGCCGAGCCGGCCAGCACGCGGGTGATCAGCGCACCACGTGTTTCGCCCAGGCCCAGACCCTGCGCGATCTGCGCGGTCAGGTTCTGGCTTTCCACCCCCAGCGTGCCACGCACCACCACGCCGTGCTTGACCAGCTGGTCGACCACGCTGCGCGCCAGGTTCGATGGAATCGCCAGGCCCAGGCCGATGTTGCCGGCCATGCTGCCCTGCGGGTTGAAGCTGGCGGTGTTGATGCCGACCAGCTGGCCCTGCAGGTCGACCAGCGCGCCACCGGAGTTGCCCGGGTTGATCGACGCATCGGTCTGGATGAAGTTCTGGTAGCCCAGCCCGCGGATGCCGCTGCGGCCTACGGCCGAGACGATGCCCGAGGTGACTGTCTGGCTGAAGCCGAACGGGTTGCCGATGGCCACGACGAAGTCGCCGACCCGCAGCTGGTCGCTGTTGCCGAGCTTGATGTCGGTGAGGTTCTGCGCCGGAATGCGGATCAGGGCGATGTCGGTATCGCGGTCCGAACCCAGGAACTGGGCCTTGACCGTGCGCCCGTCGGCCAGTGTCACCTGCACGTCATCGGCGTTCTCGATCACATGGTGGTTGGTCAGTACCAGGCCTTCCTTGGCGTCGATGATCACGCCGGAGCCGAGCGATTCGTTGATGCGTTCCTGCGGGATGTCCGGGAACAGGCGGCGGAAGAACGGGTCGTTGAAGAAGGGATTGCGTACGCGAACCACCTGCTTGGTGTTGACGCTGACCACCGCCGGCATCGCCTTCTCCAGCATTGGTGCCAGTGACGGTACCGCCTGTCCGGCCACCGAGGCCGGCAACGCCGCGGTGGTCGGTAGGACCGCCGGCAGCGGCGCGGCGTCGGCACGGTTGTCCAGGTGGGCATTGATGCCGGTGGCAACGAAGCCACCGAAGGCGGCGGCGATTGCGAGCGTGAGCAGGGTGGGAAGCGGTCGCATGGGAGTCGGTTCGCTGGCGTGGGTGGGGCCGTTCGGGCCTACGGTAAAACAAGCTGAATGAGTGTGTCGCGATCTGGATAAATGCGCCATGAAAACGGGTGCCTCGAAGGGGGAGCGCAGGGGCCAGGAACGCGCTTGTGGCGACACCCGGGCAGGTGATGGGTGCGCCACTCAACGCCAACGCGCGCCGCACTGGCACAGGCGGATACTTGCGCAGTTCCGCGCAGGCGGGTGCCGCAATGCGCCACGATGGATGCCGGACGCGGCATCCGTGCACGTGCGCGCGACGACGGCCAGACAATGCTGGTTTCGCGTGGCGCAGCACTGAAAAAAAGGGGTTTGCTGCGAACCGCAGGCGGCAACGGGCACTGCTGCGTACACCATCGGCGTCGCAACAGATGCGATTGCTGGCATATGCCCCGTTCCACGATCGTCAATGTCGGTATAGCATCGCCCCGTTTTGATACTTAAGGCCCGCAGGAGGGCAACATGAGCAACGGTAATGGTGTGTCGGTCGTGACCGACGCTGTCGAGAACGTGAAAGAAACCGCCACCAACGTCGGCGAGACCATCGCCCACGCCGCCGAAGACGCAGTGAAGTCGGTCAAGAAGACCGTCAAGCGCGCGAGCAAGGCTGCCGGTACCCGCGTTGCCAAGGCCAAGAAGGCCGTGGCCAAGGTCGAGAAGACCGTTGCCAAGAAGGCCGAGAAGGCTGCCAAGTCGGTCGGCAAGACGGTTGCCAACGCCAAGAAGAAGCTGGAAGCGGCCAAGAAGAACGCCAAGGCCGAAGCTGCTGCCCTGAAGAAGGAAGTGGCGAAGAAGAGGGCGGCTGCGGGCAAGGCCGTGACCAAGAAGGCCGCCGCTGCCAAGAAGACCACCAAGGCCGCCACCAAGGCTGCCGGCAAGAAGGTCGCCACCGTGAAGAAGGCCGCCACCAAGAAGGCTGCTGTCGCGAAGAAGACCGTTGCCAAGAAGACCGCGGCCGCCAAGAAGGTGGTTGGCAAGAAGGTCGCCACCGCCAAGAAGGCTGTGGCCAAGAAGACCGTCGCCGCCAAGAAGGCAGTGGCTGCGAAGAAGGTTGTCGGCAAGAAGGCTGCCGCCACCAGGAAGGTCGCCACCAGGAAGACCGCCGCCGCCAAGAAGGTTGTCGGCAAGAAGGCTGCCGTCGCCAAGAAGGCCGTTGCCAAGAAGACCACTGCTGCCAAGAAGGCTGTCGGCAAGAAGGTCGCCGCGACCCGCAAGACCGTGGCCAGGAAGGCTGCACCGCTGAAGAAGGTCGCCGCCAAGAAGGCTCCGGCCAAGAAGGCTGTTGCCAAGAAGGCCCCGGCCAAGGCCGTGCGCAAGGTCGCCAAGCGCAAGTAATCGCGCCGTGACCGAAGGCCCTGCCGCCCACCGGGTGGTGGGGCCTTTCGCGTTTTCGGGGCGCGGTCTGGGGCAAGATGCAGATTCTTCCCGCCGGAGCCCCACCATGCGCGGTATCGATTTCAGTTCCTGGCAGGGCGTGCTGTCCACGTTGGCCGGCCTGGTCCTGATCACCCTGCTGGGCGTGGGCATCCGCCTGCTGGTGATGCAGACCCTGCAGCAGCGTCGCGAGCGCGAGAACCGGCAGATCAACGAGCGGCTGCGCACGCTGATGGCGGCCTACAAGACCCTGGGCGGTTCATTCACTGGTGAACTGGGCGTGGATCCCAGCCATCGCCGCGATCTGCGCCAGCGCGAAGCGGCCGAAGGCATCGCCGAACCGCGTTCGGATCGAACGCGCCGCATCCGCGATGCGGTCGAGGCCGCGCTCTCGGACATCCTGTTGCTGGGCACCGACGAACAGGTGCGACTGGCGGCGCGTGCCGCCAACGAACTGGCACAGGGGCGGCCGGTGCATATCCACGAACTGGTGGTCTCGCTGCGCGACTTCGTGCGCGAAGCGCTGGATCTGGCGCCGATTCCTCCCGACCTGCGGATTCCGCCGCAGGGGCCGACCCGCCCCGCGGCCAGTGGTGGCGGCAAGGGGCGCAACGATGGCGATGCCAAGGGCGGCCGTGCGGGTGGTGGCGGAGATGGGGGCGGCGGAATGGGCGCTGGCATGGGCGGCATGGGCCTCGGAGCCGGCGCCGCACTGGGCGCCGGCCATGCCACTGCCAGCGATGAAACGGACGCGCGCTGAGCACGTCCGCCGGGTTCAGCGGGTCAGCTCGTAGATCGGCACGAAGCCGCCGTAGATCATCCGCGCGCCGTCAAACGGCATCGGATTCTTCGTTGGATCAAACCGCGGGTCTTCCATCATCTTCTTCATCCCGGCGTCGCGGGTCGGTTTGTCGGGCCATTCGATCCAGGAAAACACCACCGTCTCGTCCGGCGTGGCTTTCACCGCGCCGAAGAAGTCGGTGGTCTTGCCGTGCGGCACGTCATCGCCCCAGCACTCGACCACGCGCAGTGCGCCGTACTCGATGAAGACCGGATCTCCTGTGCGTGCATGGGCGAGGAACTTCTCCTTGTTGGCGGTGGGCACCGCCAGGACGAAACCATCGATGTAGCTCATTGCCTGCCTCCGGATGGACCGTGCCACATGCACGGCCTTCAAGTAACCGACGAACCCGGGCATCGCGGATCGACATCTGGGGAAAGGTGGGTGAAAGCTGGAAGCAGAATGCACGCGCGCCGCGCGCGTATGCCAGACGCAGCCTGAATCAAGCCAGAAAATTCAGCAATGCGAAGACCGCTGTTTTCAGGGAGCGTTGTGGCGAATAACGGAGAATTTACATTCCCGATGCGATGGCGCCCTGGCGCTGCTGCACACCATAAGAAAGTAAAGGTGTACCCCCATGAAGAATTCGCTGATTGCTCTGGCCCTGGCCGCTGCCCTGCCGTTCACCGCCTCGGCTGCTGAGAGCCTGTCCTACAACTACGCCGAAGCCGACTACGCCAAGACCGACGTTGAAGGCATCAAGGCCGACGGCTGGGGCGTGAAGGGTTCGTACGGCTTCCTGCCGAACTTCCACGCCTTCGGCGAGTACAGCCGCCAGGAAATCGACCACACCAACCTGAAGGTTGACCAGTGGAAGGTCGGTGCCGGCTACAACGTCGAAATCGCCCCGACCACCGACTTTGTTGCCCGCGTCGCCTACCAGAAGTTCGACCCGAAGCACGGCCTGGACTTCAACGGCTACAGCGCTGAAGCCGGTATCCGCACCGCCTTCGGTGCCCACGCCGAGGTCTACGGCATGGTCGGCTACGAAGATTTCTCGAAGAAGCACGGCATCAACCCGGAAGGCCAGTGGTACGGCCGCCTGGGTGGCCAGGTCAAGCTGAACCAGAACTGGGGCCTGAACGGCGAACTGAAGATGAACCGCGACGGCGACAAGGAATACACCGTCGGCCCGCGCTTCAGCTGGTAATTGCTGTTCCCGCGCGCCTGCGCGCTGGAGAAGTCTCGACAGGCCCGGCTCTTGCCGGGCCTGTTGCGTTTGTGGCCGCGCGAAACAGAATGCCGTCTGACTGGTGGCGCACGCGGGCCGAGCATTGCAAGGAATTGGATTCCGCCGCTGCGGGCACCGGCCTACGGTGGATGCCCCATGTTGCCTGGACATGCCGCGATGCCGCCCACTCGCCCGCCCCTGCTGCCTGATCGGCCATGCCGCCTGGCGCTGCTGGACCCGCATCCTGTGCTGCGGTTGGGCGTGGAAGTGCTGCTCCGCCAACACAGTGGTGTGCAGGTGCGCGTGAGCCTGTCCAGCGAGGCGCACCTGCTGCAGCTGCTGGAGCGCAGCCCGAGGTGTGTCGACCTGCTGCTGATCGATGCGCTGCCGATGGGCGACCTGGGCGATGGATTGGCCCTGCTGCGCGTGCTGTCGCAGCGCTGGCCGGCGCTGCCGGTGCTGGTGCTCTCGGCGCACTGCAACGCCAGCACGGTGACCACCGCGATGCGAGCCGGCGCGCGCGGCTTCCTGTCCAAGTCGATGCCACCGGAGACGTTGCTGCGCGCCATTGACGTGATCGCCCGTGGCGGCCGCTTCGTGCCACCGGAACTGCGTGAGGAGCTGAAGCTGCCACGCACACGCCGGGTATCTGCACCGGTGCTCGCGCCGCTGAGCCAGCGCGAGCGTGAAGTGCTCGGCTTGGTGCTGAAGGGCGTGAGCACCAGTGAAATGGCCCTGCGCTCAGGGCGCTCGGCCAGCACCATCAGCTCGCAGAAGACGTCGGCCTACCGCAAGCTCGGCATTCGTGGCGACGGCGACCTGTTCCGCTTCCGCCACCTGCTGGAATGCGGCTGAGCGGCCTTACTCGCCCTGGTACTGCTTCTCTTCCACCAGCGCCGAACCGGCCACGCGGTTGATCTCGTTCTTCACCTGCACCCGCTCGCCATTGGTGCCATAGACACCGCGTGCCAGCTGGATGAACGCATCGTCGAATACCTGGGCCGCTTCCTTGTCGCGCAGCTGGTCCTGGATGTCCCACATGCGCTCGTTGATCGCCTTCAGCTGCTGCTTCAGCGCGTCCAATGCCGGCTGCGCCTGCAGCTGCTGCTGCAGCAAGGGCAACAGGCCATCCAGTTCGGTGCGCACGTTGGCCAGCTTGGCAGCATCATCGATGCGCTCGGCCTTGATCTCGAGAATGGTGATCTTGTCGATCAGCTCGCCGATCGATACCGGGGTCAGGATGGCGTCCACGTGATTGGTTCCTGGAAACAAGGCGCCATGATACCGCGCGGCTGGCGCGCAGCCTCCATCCACGGGATTTACGCCGAATTTGCGCCGCTGGCCGGGCAGCGCCCTCGATCCGTTACGGCGGCGTGCCCGACACTGCCGTCCCGGCGGCGCGACCGCCTTCGACAAGGAACACAGTGCAGTGAACAGCAAGGGGATGATGGCGGCGCTGGTGGCCGCCCTGGCAGGGCTGCTCGGGATCGGCAGCGCGCAGGCACAGGTGCAGGCCAGTGGCAGTGCTGCATTGACCAGCGACTACGTGTGGCGTGGCAGCTCGCAGAGCGATGGCGACCCGGCGGTGCAGGCCGGCGCGAAGGCCTCGATCCCGTCGGGATGGTACGCCAGCGTGTGGGGTTCGAACGTTTCGTTCAAACCGGACAATGGCGCGCGCAGCGAGTTCGACCTGGTGGCCGGCTGGTCCGGCGCACTGGCGCCGGCCTGGAACCTGGATGCGAACCTGACCCGCTACGTGTACCCGGGCACCGGCCGCACGCTGGACTGGACCGAACTCAACACCACGTTGACCTGGAAGCAGCGTGCCTGGCTGCAGGTCGCCCATTCCAGCGATGCACTGGCCGGTGGCCATCGCGGCACCTATGCCCAGCTGGGAGTGCGTGTGCCGCTGCACGAACGCGTCCGCCTGGAAGCGGCGGTGGGCCAGTACTGGCTGGCCACCGCGCAGGGCCCGGACTACCTGCATGGCCAGCTCAGTGCCATTGCCACGCTGGCCCCGGCATGGGAGCTGCGTGCCACCGTGCACGACACCGACAACGCGGCCAAGCGCCTGTTCCCGGGTAACGCCGGTGGGCGCTGGGAGCTGGCGCTGCAGGGCAGTTTCTAATTCGACGATGCCGCCTGGCGCGCACGCAGCGCGCCGGGCAGCCACAGCAGCAGGGCCAGCACGGCCACGGCGGCACCGGCCACGCAGACGCCGGTCCAGCCGAAGCGCTGGTAGACCTGTGCAGACAGCAGCGAGCCCAGCGAGCCGCCGATGAAATAGCCGGTCATGTAGCCGGCATTGAGGCGGTTGCGTGCCGCAGGCTGCAGCGCATAGATCAGGTTCTGGTTGCTGACATGCAGCAGCTGCGCGGCCAGGTCCAGCACCACCACGCCGACCAGCAGCGCCAGCAGCGAGTGGGCCGACAGCCCCAGTGGCAGCCACGACAGCAGCAACAGCGCCAGTGCAATGGCGGTGGCACGTCCGGTCTGGCCACGGTCGGACATGCGGCCAGCCAGCCCCGCCGCCAGCGTGCCGGCCGCACCGACCAGCCCGAACAGGCCGATGGTGGCGTCGCTGTAGGCGTACGGCGGCTGTGCCAGCAGGAACGCGAGCGGGGTCCAGAAGATCGCGAACATGGCGAAGCTGCAGGCCCCCAGCAGCGTGCGCTGGCGCAGCACCGGTTCCTGCACGAACAGTTCGCCAATGGAGCGCAGCAATGCGAAATAGCCCAGGCCGGCGCTGTGGTGGAAGCGCGGCAGGCCGCGCTGCAATGCCAGTGCGGTCAGCACCAGGGTGGCAGCGGCGATCGCATACACCAGGCGCCAGTCGCCCAGGCTGGAAAGCAGGCCGGCCACGGTGCGCGCCAGCAGGATGCCCAGCAGCAGGCCACTCATCAATGTTCCGACCACGCGGCCACGGTGTTCCGGCGCGGCCAGCGTGGCGGCGAACGGCACCAGCACCTGGGCCACCACCGAAAACAGGCCGGTGATCGCGGTGCCCACCAGCAGCCAGGTCAGCGACGGTGCGCAGGCACTGATCACCAGTCCACCCGCCGACAGCAGGCTCATCACCACGATCAGGCGGCGGCGTTCGAACAGGTCACCCAGTGGCACCAGCAGGATCAAGCCGGCGGCATAGCTCAGCTGCGCGGCGGTAACCACCATGCCGACCTGGCCGAACGGCACGCCGAAGGCGTCGGCGATGGTGTGCAGCAGCGGTTGCGCATAGTAGTTGCTGGCCACGGCCACGCCGGTGGCGACCGACATCAGCAGCACCTGCCAGCGCTGCAGAGGGGGAAGGGACGGGTTCACGCGATGTTCCAGGAAACGGGGGGCACAGTGTCCGCCTGCTGCGAGCATGATGGAAATGAATCATCATCATCCGAGCCATCTGAAAACAAGATAGTTGTATGAACCTCAAGCAGCTCGAATTCGCCGTGGCGCTGGCCGAAGAGGGCAATTTCACCCGTGCCGCCGAGCGCTGCCACGTGGTGCAATCCGCGCTCAGCCACCAGATCGCCTACCTGGAACAGGAACTGGGTGCCACGCTGTTCGAGCGCCTGCCGCGCCAGGTGCGGGCCACCGCCGCCGGCGAGGCGTTGCTGGTGCACGCACGCCAGGTGCTGGCCAGCGTGCGCCACCTGCGCGCCGACGTGGCCGCCGTCAGTGGCGAAGTGCGTGGGTTGCTGGCCATAGGGCAGATTTCCTCGCTGACCGACATCGACGTTGTGGCGATGCTGGCGGCCTTCCAGCGCGTGCACCCGCAGGTGGAGTTCCAGTTGCGCGTGGACAAGAGCGAGGACCTGATCGCGCAGGTACAGTCGCGCGCGCTGGATGTGGCACTGGTCGGCCTGGCGCCTTCGGCAGCGCTGGACGGTGTCTGCCACCAGGTGCTGCAGGAGGAGGATCTGGTAGCGGTACTGGCGCCATCGCACCGGCTGGCCGGGCGCAAGCGGCTGCCATTGACCGCACTGCAGGATGAAGCACTGGTCGACTTCCCGCGCGGCACCGGCGCACGCCGGCAGACCGATGATGCTTTTGCCGCAGCCGGACTGCCGCACACGGTCCGTTTCGAGGTCAACCTGATGGAACTGGTCGAGCGCTTCGTCCGCCATGGGTTGGCGGTCGGCATCGTGCCGGCATTGATCGCCGATGGGTTCCAGGGCGTGGTGCAGATTCCGCTGCAGCCGACCCCGACCCGGCGCGTGCACCTGGTCTGGCAGCGCCTGCCGACACCAGCGGCGCGGGCGTTCGTCGACGCCGTGCTCAGCCGCGCAGGCGCAGGCTCAGGCCCTTGAGGAAGTTGCGCAGCATCTGGTCCAGGCAACGCCGGTAGTTGGCGTGCCCGGGTTGGCGGAACAGCGCGCCCACTTCCGACTTGGAGACATTGAAACCTGCGCTGGCAAAGATCTCCATCAGGTCCACGTCGCGCAGCTGGAACGCCACGCGCAGCTTCTTCAGCACCAGGTTGTTGTCGATGCGGGTTTCCACTGCGCGCTGCGGCTGGCTCTCGTCGCGGCCACGCAGGTGCACGATCAGGCCGTCGAGGAAGTGCGCCAGCGCGCTGTCGTTCATCGCCTCGAAACCGGCTTCGTCCTCGCGGCGCAGCCAGGCCTTCACCTGCCCGGTATCCACGGCAAAGGCCGGGTCGGCCATCTGGCACAGGGTGACCACGTGCTGGTCACCCAGGTCCAGGGAGTAGCGCACGCTGCGCAGGACATCATTGTTGATCATGGCCCAATTGTACCGGCCTCTGGCGTGTCACCGGACTGTCATCGAACTGCAGCATCGTGAGCACTCGTTCGCTGGGACCCTCGCATGCGCCGGTATCTGTTTTCCGCACTACTGCTCGCCGGCAGCTTCGCTGCCTTCGCCCAGGACCGCTTCGTACCCGTCGAGCGGCGCCTCAGTGCATCCCAACTGGCCGAGGTCGGGCTCAGCCCAGCGCAGTTGCAGGCGTTGAACCGGGTACTGCGCGAGGCAGAGAGCACGGCCGCCGCGTCGACGGCAGCGGTGGCCCCGGTCGCTGCGCCGCTGCCTGCCAATGTGCCGGCACCGGCAGCAATGCATCTGGGCCTGGAAGACGAACCGGTCAGCGCCCGTGTGGTCGGAGAGGTCGCAGGCTGGCAGCCCGGCACGCTGTTCACCCTTGATAACGGCCAGCAATGGCAGGTGATGAAGGGACAGATGAAGCTGCGCAGGGTGTTGCAGTCGCCGCAGATCGCCGTTGTTCCCGGAATTGCCGGGCGCTGGTTCCTGCAGGTCGACGAAGACCTGCCCAAGGCCAGAGTGTTTCGCGTGCGTTGAGCCGGGGGGACGGCAGGACGGTGGGCAACTCAGGACGGGCCGGGAATGCCAGAATGGGCGTCCGGTTTTTCCCCCTGGAGTTGCCTGATGACCCGCACTGTCCTGATTACCGGCGCCACGTCCGGCTTCGGCGCCGCCGCCGTCCACCGCTTCGCCCAGGCCGGCTGGAAAGTGATCGCCACCGGCCGCCGCGGCGAACGCCTGCAGCCGCTGGTCGAGCGCTACGGCAAGGACGTGGTGCATGCCGCCGCCTTCGACATCCGCGATGCGGTGGCGATGGAGGCGGCCCTGCTGGCGCTGCCGCCGGCCTTTGGCGAGATCGACCTGCTGGTCAACAACGCCGGCCTGGCGCAGGGCACCGCGCCGGCACAGAGCGCCACGCTGTCGGACTGGACCACGATGATCGACACCAACATCACCGCGCTGGTGACCCTGACCCACCGCCTGCTGCCGCAGCTGGTGGAGCGCAAGGGCGCGATCATCAACATCTCGTCGGTGGCCGGCGTCTACCCGTACCCGGGTGGCAACGCCTACGGTGGCACCAAGGCCTTCGTCAGCCAGTTCTCGCTGGGCCTGCGTTCGGACCTGCACGGCACCGGCGTGCGTGTGACCACGATCGAGCCGGGCATGGCCGAAACCGAATTCACCGTGGTACGTACCCATGGCGACCAGAACGCCTCGGACAAGCTGTACAGCGGCGCCAACCCGATGACCGCCGAAGACATCGCCGAGCAGATCTTCTGGGTGGCCAGCCTGCCGCCGCACCTGAACATCAACCGGCTGGAGCTGATGCCGGTCAGCCAGTCGTTCGCCGGATTCCAGGTCGCCCGCGAGGGCTGACCGGAGTCGTATCGCTTTTTGTGGAGTCGAGCCATGCTCGACTGCATTGAACGGCAGTCGAGCATGGCTCGACTCTGCAGAAACAAGAAAGCCGGGCACTGCCCGGCTTTTTCATTCACATCGGCAGGCTTACTGCGCCTTGATCGCCATCGCCTGCAGGCCGGTGCCATCCAGCTTCTGCTTGGCTTCGGACAACTCGCCGGCACTGCCGTACGGGCCCATGCGCACGCGGTACACGGTCTTGCCGTTGATCTGCGCCGACTCCACGCGTGCCGCCAGGCCCATCATGGCCAGCTTGGCCTTGGTGGCTTCGGCGTCACCGGAAGCACCGAAGGCTCCTGCCTGCAGGATGTAGCGGGCGTTGTCGGCGGCCGCCGGTGCAGCTGCGGACGCCGGCGGTGCCGACGCGGCGGGCGCGCTTTCCGCGCGCGGCGCTGGAGTGGCGGCCGCCGTGCTGGCCGACGGGGTTGCCGCGGCCGGGTGCTCGCTCAGCGGTGCCGGCAGCGGACGGTTGGTCGCGGTTACCGGCGCGGTGCTTGCGACGCTGGCCGTTGCGGTCGGTGCCGGCGTGGCCGTGCTTGCCGGAGGTACCGGCCTGCCCTCCAGCGCGGCCTGCGCGCGCGACGCTTCGGCCTTGGCCCGGCGCTGATCCTCGGCGCGCGCGCTGGCGGCCAGTTCGGCGTCGGACATTTCCACTTCCTTGCCCGGCAGCAGGGTGTAGAAGTCGTACTGCGTCGCGGCGGGCTTCTCCGGTTCGGCCGGCTTCGGCGTGGCCGGCTGCGCGGCCGGCTGGCTGCCGACATCGCTGTCGGCATCAGCGACCGGGGCCGGCTGCGCGTTCGGGTTCGGCTGCGGACCGGCACGCAGGAAGCCATCGCCTTCGCCCTTGAACAGGTTCGGCGCCGCCAGGAACACCACGGCGGCGATCGCCACACCGGCCACCAGCCACACCCATCCGGGGGTGCCCTGGCTGCTGCTGTTGCGTCGTGCCTGGGTTTTGCCGCGTCGTGCTGCCATGTGTACTGCGTCTCCTGATGCTTACATTTTTTCCGGGGCACTCACGCCCAGGAGTTCGAGGCCGTTGGCCAGCACCTGGCGCGCCGCGCAGGCCAGGGTCAGCTTGGCGTTGCGATCGGTGGCGTCGTCCACCAGCACCGGCGTCCCGTGATACCACGTGTGGAAGGCATGCGCCAATTCACGCAGGTACTGCGCCACCAGGTGCGGCTCCAGCGCCACGCCAGCCGCTTCCACCACTTCCGGATACCGCGAGATCTCGTTCATCAACCCCAGCGAGGCATCGTCGGCCAGGCGGCCCAGATTGGCCAGGCCATTGCCCTGCTCGTACACCAGGCCCTTTTCCTGGGCCTGGCGCAGCAGGCTGCAGACGCGGGCGTGCGCGTACTGCACGTAGAACACCGGATTGTCGTTGCTCTGCTGGCGGGCCAGGTCGATGTCGAAGGTCAGCTGCGAATCGGGCTTGCGCGCGATCAGGAACCAGCGGGTCGCATCGCGGCCGGCCTCCTCGATCAGGTCGCGCAGGGTGAAGTAGCTGCCGGCACGCTTGGACAGCTTCACTTCCTCGCCGCCGCGCATGACGGTGACCATCTGGTGCAGCACGTATTCCGGCCAGCCCTGCGGGATGCCCACTTCCAGCGCCTGCAGGCCGGCGCGCACGCGCGCCAGCGAGCCGTGGTGGTCGGCGCCCAGTTCGGTGATCGCGCGCTCGTAGCCGCGCTGCCACTTGGACAGGTGGTAGGCCACGTCCGGCACGAAGTAGGTGAAGGTGCCGTCGGACTTGCGCATCACGCGGTCCTTGTCGTCACCGAAATCGGTGCTGCGCAGCCACAGCGCGCCGCCTTCCTCGTAGGTGTGCCCGGAGGCCTGCAGCCTGGCCACGGCCTCGGCGACCTTGCCATCGGCGTACAGCGAGCTTTCCAGGAAGTAGATGTCGAAGTCGACGCCGAAGGCGGCCAGGTCCAGGTTCTGCTCGTTGCGCAGGTAGGCCACGGCAAAGCGACGGATCGCCTGCATGTCGTCCGGGTCCTTGGCGCCGACTACCAGCGTGCCTTCCAGGTCAACGCTGGCGCCGGCCATGTAGGCGCGGGCAACATCGGCGATGTACTCACCGCGGTAGCCGCCTTCCGGCCAGCCTTCCTGGTCCGGCGCAATGCCCTTCACGCGGGCCTGCACCGACAGTGCCAGGTTCTCGATCTGCACGCCGGCGTCGTTGTAGTAGAACTCGCGCTTGGCGTTCCAGCCGTTGGCATCGAGCACGCGGGCCACGCAGTCGCCGATCGCCGCCGCGCGGCCATGGCCGACATGCAGCGGGCCGGTCGGGTTGGCCGACACGTACTCCACGCCCACCGTGCGGCCATTGCCGGACAGGTTGCGGCCGTAGTCGTGGGCTTCCTTGATGACCGACGCGGCTTCGCGCTGGTACGCAGCCGGAGCCAGGTGGAAGTTGATGAAGCCGGGGCCGGCGATCTCGACCTTGCTGACGTCCTCGCTGCGCGGCAGCGCCTCGACCAGCGCCTGAGCCAGTGCGCGCGGATTGCTGCGCGCGGCCTTGGCCAGCAGCATCGCGGCGTTGGTGGCGAAGTCGCCATGGTCACGGGTCTTCGGGCGCTCGACCACGAAGTCCGGCGGCAGGGAGTCGGCGGGCAGGGTGCCATTGGCGCGCAAGGCTTCGATGCCTTGGCTGATCAGGGCGCGGAGGAGATTTTTCACGAGGCCTGCTGTGAGAATGAGCGGCGGAATCGCCCATTTTAGCGCAGATACCCGCGCCCACGCTGACCAGAACATGCGTGTGGGGGCGGCCGATGGCGCCTGAAGGGGCCGCGCTCAGCCGAACAGGCGTGGCTGGGGCGGGGACAGCAGGCCCCGTTCAGCAAACGAAACGGGGCGGCCTTCGCCGACCACGAAGTGGTCCAGCAGGCGTACGTCCACCAGTGCCAGCGCCTGCTGCAGTTCATCGGTGATCCGGGTATCGGCGCCGGAGGGTTCCGGGTCGCCGGAGGGGTGGTTGTGACTGAGGATCACCGCTGCGGCATTGTGCAGCAGGGCTCGCCGCACCACCTCGCGGGGGTAGACCGGGGCGGCATTGATGGTGCCCTGGAACAGTTCCTCGCAGGCGATCAGCCGGTGGCGGTTGTCCAGGAACAGCGCCATGAAGATCTCGCGGGCCTGGCCGCGCAGGCGGTGCTGCAGGTAGCGGCCGACCGCGGCCGGGTTGTTGCCGACCGCCTCGCCCTGCTGAAGCTCGGCGGCCAGGTAGCGATGGGCCAGTTCCAGGCCGGCGGCCAGTGCACAGCTTCGTGCCGGCCCCAGCCCCGGCAACCGGGCCAGCTCGCGGGCCGGGCGGTCCAGCAGCACACGCAGGGGGCCATGCGCCTGCAGCAGGTCGCGGGCGGTCTGCACCGCGTCGCGTCCACCGAAGCCAGAGCCGAGGAACAGCGCCAGCAGTTCCGCGTCGGACAACGTGGCGGGGCCGCGGGCGATCAACTTCTCGCGGGGACGTTCCTGCTCGGGCCAGTCATGGATGGGCATGCCTGCATCATCGCCAGCGCGGGTGATGCGTCCCATCAGGGCAGGGCGCACGCCCGGGTCGGCGGTTGCCTCAGTCGCGTCGCGACTGCAGATAGGCGAACAGCTCCTGATTGTTCTGCAGCCCCAGCTTGCGCTTGGCTTCGGCCTTCTGCCGGCTGATCGTTTTCGGGCTGCGGCCGCAGTGGACGGCGATGGCGTTCACTTTCAGCCCGGCGGCCAACAGGTCCAGCACTTCCTGTTCGCGGGCCGACAGCGCCGCCGGCTCACGCGCGAACATCAGGTCGCGCGCCTGCAGGTGGTGGCGCAGCTGCTGCGAGACGAACACCTGCCCGGCCATGGCCGCGTTCAGGGCCTGCGGCAACTCGCCGAAATCGGCGCACTTGTCCACCAGGCCACTGACACCTTCACGCAGCAGGCCATCGAGCAGGCCGGGGTGACGGGCGCCGGTAAGCACCACCACGGGCATGCCCGGGTGGCGTGCGCGCAGCTCAGCGATCAGTTCCGGGCCATCCGGGCCGGTGCCCGGCATGGAGAGGTCGGTCAGCACCGCGTCGCAGCCGTGGTGCTCGACCAGCTGCAGCAGCTGGGCGCCGTCACGCGCGCTGCCGACGACCTCCATCAGATGGGTCTGCAGCACGATGCGGATGCCGTGCAGGACGACGGGATGGTCGTCGGCGATGATGATGCGCGGGTGCACGCGGAATCCTCGAAAAGCGAAGCGGCACACCTGCGGTGGCCACCGACGATTCTGCAAACGTGGCCGGGCAACAGGTATAGGAAAGTTCCGAATCGCAGTGTCTTGAACCCCGGAAGCGTTGTGGCGCAAGTCCCATCTGCTGATAGCCGCCCGCTATGTGTGCCGTGTACCGGGACATTACTGACCATCGGGTAAGCTAATGCCCTCGTTTGCACAGGAATTCCAGGTGGCTGACTCCCCCAACGCTTCCCCCGCGCCGGCCCGCGCGCTGGAAGGCCAGAAACTGCTGTTGTGCGTCGGAGGCGGGATCGCGGCCTACAAGGCCCTGGAGCTGGTGCGGCGCCTGCGCGATGCCGGTGCCCAGGTGCAGGTGGCGATGACCGCCGGTGCCCAGCAGTTCGTCACTCCGCTCAGCTTCCAGGCCCTGTCCGGGCAGCCGACCCGCACCACGCTGTGGGACAGCGCCGCCGAGCAGGCCATGGGCCACATCGAGCTGGCGCGCTGGGCCGACCGCATCGTGGTCGCGCCGGGTACCGCCGATCTGCTGGCGCGGCTGGCCCAAGGCCATGCCGATGACCTGGTCAGCACCCTGTGCCTGGCCAGCACCGCACCGCTGACGATCTGCCCGGCAATGAACCACCGGATGTGGCTGCATCCGGCTACCCAGGCCAACATCGCCCTGCTGCGCCAGCGCGGTGCGCAGGTGATCGGCCCGGTCGATGGCCCGCTGGCCGAAGGTGAATCCGGTCCCGGCCGGCTGGCCGAACCGGGCGACATCGTGGCCGCGCTGGTGGCCAAGGGCGGTACCGCTGCGACGGTTGCCGCGCCGGAAACCCATGCCCTGCAGGGGTTGCGCCTGCTGATCAGTGCCGGCCCGACCTACGAAGACATCGATCCGGTGCGCTACGTCGGCAACCGCAGCAGCGGCAAGATGGGCTTTGCCCTGGCCGCTGCCGCCGCCGCGCTGGGCGCGCACGTGGTTCTGGTCAGCGGCCCGGTCCAGCTGCCGACGCCACCGGGCGTGCAGCGCATCGACGTGCGCTCGGCCGCGCAGATGCGCGATGCCGTACTGAAGTCGCTGCCCGCCGACATCTATATCGGTGCCGCCGCGGTGTCCGACTACACCCCGCGCCAGGTCGCCGCGCAGAAGCTGAAGAAGACCGCCGACAGCCAGTCGCTGGTGATCGAGCTGGTGCGCACGCCGGACATCCTGGCCGAAGTCGCCGCGCAGACGCAGTCGCTGAAGCTGGTGGTCGGCTTCGCCGCCGAGACCCACGACGTGGAGAAATATGCACGCGGCAAGCTGATCGACAAGCGCCTGGACCTGGTGATCGCCAACCAGGTCGGCATCAGTGGCGGTGGTTTCGAGAGCGACAACAATGCCGCCACGGCCTTCTGGCAGGACGGTGAACAGGTATTCCCGGCCACCTCCAAGCGCGAACTGGCCGAACAACTGCTGGCGCTGATCGCGCGGAGACTCCAGGCATGACCCAGGCATCCCTTTCCCAACCGCTGCAGGTCAAGCTGCTCGATCCGCGCTTCGGCGACAGCTGGCCGCTGCCGGCCTACGCCACCGAAGCCAGCGCCGGCATGGACCTGCGCGCCGCGCTGGATACCGCGCTGACCCTGCAGCCGGGCGACACCGCGCTGGTGCCCAGCGGCCTGGCCATCCACATTGCCGACCCGAACCTGTGCGCGGTGATCCTGCCGCGTTCAGGGCTGGGCCATCGGCATGGCATCGTGCTGGGCAACGGCACCGGCCTGATCGATGCCGACTACCAGGGGCCGCTGCTGATCAGCGTCTGGAACCGTGGCCGCGAGGCCTTCACCATCGAGCCCGGCGATCGCATCGCGCAGCTGGTGGTGGTTCCGATTGCCCGCGTCAGCCTGCAGGTGGTGGATACTTTCACCGACAGCGTGCGGGGCACGGGTGGATTCGGCCATACCGGGGTGCGTTGACAGGGGACATCGATGAGCGGCATCGGGGAAGGACAGCGGGGACGGTCGTTGGGTCGCAGTGCACCACTACTGGGGGTGCTGCTGATCCTGCTGGCCGGCTGGTTCGGATGGAGCGCGGTGCAGCAATGGCGGCAGGAGGCCAACGGCCAGGCGCTGGAAGAAGCGCGCGACCAGGCCGTGCAGGGCCTGCAGCAGGCCGCTGCAGGCCAGTTGCAGCAGCTGCAGCAGCAGTTGAAGAACGATCGCGTGCAGCAGGCGCTGCAGGCCGGCGATGCTGCTGCAGCGGCGCTGGCCGTGCGCGAGAGCTGGACCGGGGTTGAGCAGGTCGAGGTGCTGACGGCCGATCTGGCCAACGCCTATGCCGATCCGGCCACCTTCGGGTATGCACGCCTGGCTCTGCTGGAAGCGGCGGTGGCTGAGGGCAAACCCAGCCTGCGCGTCGTCCGCGATGGTGGCGGCAATCGCCTGGGCCTGGCCGCGCCGGTGCAGCTGGGCAGCCTGGGGCCGGCCGTGATCTATGTCCGCCAGCCGCTGCTGCGGCTGACCTCGCCGCTGGACCAGGTGCGTGCGCCGTCCGCAGGCTTCCTTGGCCTGCGCCAGGGTGGGTTCGATCTGGTCACCCAGGGCGACGCGGGCCTGTCCGAAAGTGCCGAAGCGCTGGCGCGCCCGGTTGCAGGCACGCCGCTGCGGCTGGTCGCGTCGGTGCCGAATGTCGACGCCGGTCCGTTGGGCCTGGGCGCGCTGGCCAGCGCCATTGTGGCGTTGCTGCTGGCGTTCATTGCCGTGTTGCTGGTGGTGGGACGTGACCGACTGCCGAAGTCGCTGCCCTTGCCGCGCCGCGCCGCAGCGTCCGAGGCCGACCATGGCCCGACCCTGAGCGAGAGCCTGCAGCAGGCGCCGCCACCCGTGGCCGCTGTGACCGGCAGTGGCGATGCCACGCCACCGCCGCCCCCGCCGGTGCCGGCCGAGGAGCTGGCCGCCGGCATCTTCCGCGCTTATGACATCCGCGGCGTGGTGGGCAGTGAACTGACACCGAAGACCGCGGCGCTGATCGGCCAGGCTATCGGCACCGTGGCACTGGAGCAGGGCCTGCGCGAGGTGGTGATCGGTCGCGATGGCCGCCTGTCCGGACCCGAGCTGACGGCCGGGCTGGCCGAGGGCCTGCGCCGTGCCGGCTGCGCGGTGATCGACATCGGCCTGGCGCCGACCCCGCTCGTGTACTACGCCGCCTTCCATCTGCGTACCGGCACCTGCGTGGCAGTCACCGGCAGCCACAATCCGCCCGAGTACAACGGCTTCAAGGTGGTCATTGGCGGCGAGACGCTGTCCGGCGATGCCATCACCGATCTCTACCAGCGCATCGTCGAGGGCCGCCTGGTGCAGGCCGCCGAGCCCGGTGACTACCAGCAGCGCGATGTCAGTGCCGACTACATCCAGCGCATCGCCGATGACGTGCAGCTGGACCGCCCGCTGAAGGTCGTGGCCGATGCCGGCAATGGCGTGGCCGGCGCACTGGCGCCGCAGCTGCTGGAAGCGATCGGCGCCGACGTCATTCCGCTGTACTGCGATGTCGACGGTACCTTCCCCAACCATCATCCCGACCCGAGCGAACCGGCCAACCTGGAAGACCTGGTGCAGACGGTCAAGCGCTTTGGCGCCGATCTCGGCGTGGCCTTCGATGGCGACGGCGACCGGCTGGGCGTGGTGACCGGCGAAGGCCGGATCATCTACGCCGATCGCCTGCTGATGCTGTTCGCTGCCGATGTGTTGATGCGCAATCCGGGCGCGATGGTGATCTACGACGTGAAGTGCACCGGCAAGCTGTCCGACCACGTGCTGCGCAACGGTGGCAGCCCGCTGATGTGGAAGACCGGGCATTCGCTGATGAAGGCGAAGATGCGCGAGACCGATGCCGAGCTGGCCGGCGAGATGAGCGGCCACTTCTTCTTCAAGGAACGCTGGTTCGGTTTCGACGACGGTCTGTACGCCGCTGCGCGCCTGCTGGAGATCCTGGCCCAGCGCGAGGAAACCCCGGACGAGGTGCTGGGCGAACTGCCGGAAATGGTCGCCACGCCGGAGCTGAAGGTACCGGTGGCCGACGGGACGCCGCATGCCCTGGTGGCGATGCTGGTGGCGGCGGCGCAATCGCCGGACAACCCGTATGTGGGTGGCCGCCTGTCGACCATCGACGGGCTGCGCGTGGACTTCGCCGATGGCTGGGGGCTGGTGCGTGCCTCCAACACCACGCCGGTGCTGGTGCTGCGCTTCGAAGGCAACGACGAGGCCGCACTGGAACGCATCCAGGCCCTGTTCCGCAGCCAGCTGCAACCAGTGCTGGGCGATACCCCGCTGGGGTTCTGACCCCTTTGGACGCTGCAGCAGAATGGGTAGTGCCGGCCGCTGGCCGGCAATTGGGCTTGCCGGCCAGCGGCCGGCACTACCCCTTGAACCGCAACCCCACGCCCGGCTCGGTGAACAGGTAGCGCGAATCCAGCGCCGAATCGCCCAGCTTGTGCCGCAGCTTGCCGACCAGGATGCGCAGGTAGTGGGTGTCGTGCTGGTGGGTCGGCCCCCAGATCTCCTGCAGGATCTGCGGCTGGGTCACCACCCGCCCGGCATTGCGCAGCAGCAGCGACAGCAGCGCGTATTCCTTGCGGGTCAACGCCACCGGTTCACCCTGCAGGGCGACTTCGCGACGCACCAGGTCCACGTGCAGGTGGCCATCGTCGAACACCGGCGGCGTGCCATCGGTCGGCACGCTGCGCGTGCGCAGCAGCGCCCGCACCCGCGCCATCAGCTCCTGCGTGCCGAATGGCTTGGTCACGTAGTCGTTGGCGCCGGTATCCAGTGCGCGCACCTTCTCGGCTTCGCCGGCGCGCACGGTCAGCATGATCACCGGCACCTGGCTCCACTGGCGCAGCTGTTCCAGGACTTCGTGGCCTTCCATGTCCGGCAGGCCGATATCCAGGATCACCAGGTCCATGTCTTCGCTGGCGGCCAGCTGCAGGCCTTCCTGGCCGGTGGCGGCCTCCCGCACCTGATAGCCCTGCGCGCGCAGGCTGATGTCCAGGAACCGGCGGATCTGGGTTTCATCATCGATCACCAGCACGCGCGCGGCCGGCACGCTGGCATCAATCGGGGTCGGGCTCATCGTGGGAGGCTGGCTTGAGCAGGGGCAGGGTGATGCGGATCAGGGTACCGCGACCGTCGCGTCCGGGCAGCGCCTGCACGCTGCCGCCATGTGCGCCGATCATGCCCTGGCAGATGGTCAGGCCCAGGCCGGTGCCGTGGCGGCCTCGGTCGCCACGCTCGACGCTGTAGAACATGTCGAAGATGCGCGCGCGCTCGTCATCGGGAATGCCGGGGCCGGCATCGATCACGTCGATGCGCAGCTGGCCGTCCAGCTCGCGCGCCTGTACCTGCACGGCGGCGTCGGGCGGCGAGAACTTGGCCGCGTTCTCCATCACGTTGAACACGGCCTGTTCGACCAGCGCCGGATGCACCCAGATCGGTGCCAGCGTGGCTGGGATGTCCAGCTCCAGCCGCACCTTTGGCTGGTAGCGCTGCAGGCGCCGTGCCGCCGAGCCGATCAGTTCGTCCACGCCGATCCAGTCGCGGTTGATCTTCAGCCCTTCATGACCCAGCCGGGTCATGTCCAGCAGGTTCTGGATGTAGCGGTCCAGGCGCTCGCCCTCGACCAGGATGGTGTCCAGCAGGGCGCGGCGATCAGCCGTATCCATCGCTGCACCGTAGCTGGCCAGGCTGTCGGCCGACCCAATCATCGCCGCCAGTGGCGAGCGCAGGTCGTGCGACACCGAGGAGAGCAGCGCCGAACGCAGCCGCTCGGTCTCGTTGCTGACGTGTGCCTGCTCCAGTTCCGCCACCAGCCGCGTACGCAGCGCGGCCTGTGCGATGTCATCGACCATCGCTTCGGCCAGCTGCCGCTGTTCGGGCAGCAGGCGCGCCTGTGCGCCAGGCAGGTACAGGCCGGCCACGCCGATCGCACGGTCTTCGCCGTCCAGCAGCGGCAGGAACCACCATTGCGCGCCGGCCAGGGTATCGGTGAAACGCCCACTGGGCTGGCCGTGGCGCAGTGCCCAGTCGGCGGCCGCCAGGTCGGTATCGCCAGGCTGGCTGCGGCCACCGGCGGCGGTATCGGTGCCGATCCGCAGCCACGCCGGCACGTCCAGGGCCTGCTCCAGCGCATGCCGGCCCGCCTGTGCCACTTCGCCGTTGCCGGCCGCACTGGCCAGCTGACGGCCCAGCTGCTGGCGCGCACGCGCATGGCGGTTGGCCGCACGCAGCGCAATCACCTGCATGCGCAGGCGCGAGGCCAGGCGCCCGGCCACCAGTGCCGCAGCCAGGAACAGGAACACGGTGATCACGCCCTGGCGCGCACCGATGGCGAAGGTGAAGCGCGGCGCGATGAACAGGAAGTTGTAGGCCAGGAAGCACAGGATCGCGGCCATCACCGCCACGCTGGCGCGCGTGCGTGCAGCCACCAGCACCACCGCGACGATGAACACCATCGACAGGTCGGCCATGCCCACCCAGTGTTCGGCCAGCCACGCCACCGCACAGGCCAGCGCGGTGGCGATCAGGGCTTGTGCCGGTTCATGACTGATACCGCGCATTGGCGGCAGCAGGCTCTCGCGGCGCGAGCGTGCGCGTGCCTGCGGCGTGCTGATGATGGTGATCTCGTAATGCGCGCCACGCTGGATCAGCTGCTGGGTCAGGGTGCGGTTGAACATCCGCGCCAGCGGCCGTTCGCGGGTCCGGCCCAGCACCAGGGTCGACACGCCGTTGTGTGCGGCATGGTCGAGCAGGGCATCGGCAATGCTCGATCCGTGCAGCAGTTCGGCGTCGCCGCCCAGCCGCCGTGCCAGCGCGAAGGCCGCATCGATCTCGCGCCGGGTCGCCTCGTCCTGGCGCCGGCCCTGCACGGTCACTACCGTCCACGGTGCGTCGCGGCGCTCTGCGATGCGCCGCGCCACGCGCACCAGGTATTCGCTCTGGCCGCCCCCGTCGATGGCCACCAGAACGCCGCGACGCAGGGGCAGATTGCTTTCGCCGCGCGCGGCACGGGTTTCGCGCAGGCTGCTGTCGACGCGGTCGGCGGCTTCCTGCATCGCCAGTTCGCGCAGCGCGGTCAGGTTGGCCGGTGAGAAGAACGCCTGCAGTGCCTGTGCCGCCTGTTCGGGCACATAGACCTTGCCCTGCTGCAGGCGAGCGATCAGTTCGCGCGGCGGCAGATCGACCAGCACGATGTCGTGCAGGCGGTCGAGCACGCCGTCGGGCACGGTCTCGCTGACGCGCACGCCGGTGATCCGCATCACCACGTCGTTGAGGCTTTCCAGATGCTGGATGTTGACCGTGGTCCAGACGTCGATGCCGGCATCCAGCAGCTCCATCACATCCTGCCAGCGCCGCTCATGGCGGCTGCCCGGTGCATTGCGGTGGGCCAGTTCATCCACCAGCACCAGCGCAGGATGCCGTGCCAGCACGGCATCCAGGTCCATCTCCTGCAGGACATGGCCGTGATAGGCCACGTCCTTCAGCGGCAGCTGCGGCAGGCCCTCCAGCAGGGCCTGGGTATCGGTGCGTCCATGGGTTTCCACCAGGCCCACCACCAGGTCGACGCCGCGGCGCAGCTGTTCCTGCGCACGGGTCAGCATGGTGTAGGTCTTGCCCACGCCCGGCGCCGCACCGAGGAACACGGTCAGCTTGCCGCCGGCTTCGCGTTGCAGGCCTTCAACCAGGGCATCGGCCTGGCGGGTACGTGCATCAGTCATGGGGGCCGCTGTCATGGCCACCATTGTGCGCGCAGCGGGTACAGCCCGGCATCACGGCGTCTTGGCCGCATGGTCCAGCGCGAAGTTCAGCGTCACCACGTTCACCCGTGGCTGGCCGAACAGGCCCCACTGGCGCCCTTCGGTATGCGCCTGCACCAGTGCCTGCACGCGCTCCACCGGCAGGCCACGGGCACGCGCCACGCGTACCACCTGCAGCTGCGCCGCCGCCGGCGACAGCTGCGGATCCAGGCCACCGGCGGACTGGGTGACCAGGTCCGCAGGCACCTGCGCCGGGGCAATGCCTTCGCGTGCGGCCACCGCAGCGGTGCTGGCGGCGACGCGCTCGGCCAGTGCGGGGTTGCTGCGCGCCAGGTTGGAACCGGCCGCGGCCATCGGGTCGTAGTTGGCCGCCGACGGACGCGCCTGGAAGTAGCCGTCACCGGTGAACGGCTGCGCCAGCCAGGCCGAGCCACGCACCTGGCCGCTGCCATCGCGCAGCAGGCTGCCTTCGGCCTGGGTCGGGTAGGCCAGGCCGGCAAAGCCGGTGGCGATGCCGGCATAGACCGCGCCGGCCAGCAGCAGGGTGGCCAGGCCCAGGCCGATCGCCGGGCGCCAGCGGGCGTCGTCCTGCAGGCTGGCCGCGCGGGCCTCGGCGTTCGCTTCGCGGGGCAGGGAGGTGGAGGTGGGAACAGAACGGTTCATGCGCCGAATACCAGGACAAGGAGGAGGTCGATCAGCTTGATTGCCGCGAACGGCAGCAGCACGCCGCCGAGGCCGTACACCAGCATGTTCCGGCGCAGCAGCGCGGTCGCGGTGGCCGGGCGGAAGCGCACGCCGCGCAGGGCGAGCGGGATCAGCGCGGGAATCACCAGGGCGTTGAAGATCAGCGCCGCCAGCACCGCGTTGCGCGGACTCGACAGCTGCATCACGTTCAGTGCGGCCATGGTCGGAACGGCCGCGGCGAACAGCGCCGGCAGGATCGCGAAGTACTTGGAGACGTCGTTGGCCAGTGAGAAGGTGGTCAGCGCGCCGCGGGTGATCAGCTGCTGCTTGCCCACTTCCACCACCGCCAGCAGCTTGGCCGGGTCTGAATCGAGGTCGACCATGTTGCCGGCCTCCTTCGCCGCCTGCGTGCCGGAGTTCATCGCCAGGCCGATGTCGGCCTGGGCCAGTGCCGGGGCGTCGTTGGTGCCGTCACCGACCATTGCCACCAGCCGGCCACCGGCCTGTTCCTGGCGGATGCGCGCCAGCTTGTCCTCCGGGCGGGCCTCGGCGATGTAGTCGTCGACGCCAGCCTCGGCGGCAATGGCTGCAGCCGTCAGCGGGTTGTCGCCGGTGATCATCACCGTACGGATGCCCATCGCCCGCAGCTGCGCGAACTTCTCGCGCATGCCGTGCTTGACCACGTCCGACAGTTCGATCACGCCCAGCACGTGGCGACCCTCGGCCACCACCAGCGGGGTGGCGCCATTGCGCGCCACCTGCTCGACGCGACCGGCCAGTTCCGCCGGCACGTTGCCGCCCAGCGCCTGCACATGGGCGCGGATCGCATCGGCGGCACCCTTGCGGATCTGCCGGCCATGTTCCAGATCGACGCCGGACATGCGGGTCTGCGCACTGAACGCCAGGTACTCGGCATGGTCCGGCTCGGCGGTGGCGCAGCCCTGCTCGCGCGCCAGGCGCACGATCGACTTGCCTTCCGGGGTCGGGTCGGCCAGCGAGGACAGCAGCGCCGCTTCACGCAGCTGGCTGGCGTCGATGCCGGCCAACGGATGGAAGTGGCTGGCCTGGCGGTCGCCGTAGGTGATGGTGCCGGTCTTGTCCAGCAGCAGCACGTCGACGTCGCCGGCCACTTCCACCGCCTTGCCCGACTTGGCCAGCACGTTGGCGGCCAGCGCACGGTTCATGCCGGCGATGCCGA
Source organism: Stenotrophomonas sp. YJH_SMC_122 (assembly GCF_059369535.1). NCBI lineage: Bacteria > Pseudomonadati > Pseudomonadota > Gammaproteobacteria > Lysobacterales > Lysobacteraceae > Stenotrophomonas > Stenotrophomonas sp. YJH_SMC_122. The sequence goes on from NZ_JCAFST010000002.1 coordinate 393,069, forward strand.
TGGCCGGCAGCAGCCCGCCGATGGTGGTCGGGATCAGGCATACCAGCAGCGCGATCAGCAGCAGCGGATCGACCTGCACGCCTACCGCCGCACCGATCGCCGGCAGCGTCGCCACCACCACCAGGAAGGTCAGCGTCATCGCTGCCAGCAACAGGGTCAGCGCGATCTCGTTCGGCGTCTTCTGACGATTGGCACCCTCCACCAGCGCGATCATCCGGTCCAGGAAGCTGTGCCCCGGCTCGGCGGTCACCCGCACGATGATCTGGTCGGACAGCACCTTGGTGCCGCCGATCACGCCGGAACGGTCGGTACCGGCCTCGCGCAGCACCGGGGCGGATTCGCCGGTCACCGCCGCCTCGTTGATGGTGGCCAGGCCCTGCACGATCTCGCCATCGGCCGGCACCAGCTCACCGGCACTGACGATCACATGGTCGCCCGGGCGCAGCTCAGCGGCAGGTACCTGGGCTTCCGCAGCCCCCGGCTGCGGTGCGGCCAGGCGCCGCGCCACCAGATCCTGGCGCGCGCGGCGCAACGACGCGGCCTGGCCACGGCCACGCGCCTCGGCCACTGCTTCGGCGAAATTGCCGAACAACACAGTCACCAGCAGGATCGCGGTCACCGCCAGGCCGAAGCCCAGCGGCGCATTGCCGGTCAGTGTGACGATGGCGGCGACGATCGTGCCGGCCATCACCACCGCCATCACCGGGCTGCGCACCAGATGCATCGGCGAGAGCTTGCGTACTGCTTCGACCAGCGCACGGCGCAGGCCGGCGCCATCAAGCAGCGCAGGGCGCGGGGCAAGGGAACTACGGGTGGAACTTGCGTGGGTACTCATCGGGGTGTCCTTAGTGCAGTCCCAGGCTGAGGTGGTCGGCGATCGGGCCGAGTACCAGCGCCGGCATGAACTGCAGCACGGTCAGGATGACGATCACCGAGACCAGGGTCAGGGCGAAGGTCGGGGTTTCGATCTGCAGGCTGCCGGCAGACTCCGGCGCCTGGCGCTTGGCGGCCAGCTGGGCGGCCACCACCAGCGGGATGATCAGCAGCGGGAAGCGGCCCAGCAGCAGCACCAGCGAGCAGCTCAGGTTCCACCACAGCGTGGCGTCGCCCAGCCCCTCGAAGCCCGAGCCGTTGTTGGCGTAGGCCGAGACGTACTCGTAGAACACCTGGCTGATGCCATGGAAGCCAGGGTTGGAGGTACCGGCCAGCCCGGGCACGGCCAGGGTGATCGCGGTGAACACCAGCAGGGTGATCGGCTGCAGCAGCACCAGCAGGGCCAGCAGGCGTACCTGTGGCGTCTCCAGCTTGCGGCCGAACAGTTCCGGCGTACGCCCAGTCATCAACCCGGCCAGGAACACGCCCAGCAGCAGGTACACGATGAACTGCTGCAGGCCACAGCCGATGCCGCCCCAGATCGCGCTGACCAGCATGTTGACCATCGCGATGCCGCCACTCAGCGGCGCCAGCGAGTCATGCATGCCGTCGACCGAGCCGTTGGAGACCTGCGTGGTCACCGCCGCCCACAGCGCAGTGCCGTCGGCGCCGAAGCGCACCTCCTTGCCTTCCATCAGCAGCGGCGTGGCGGCGCTGGCACTGTGCCCTTCACTCCACATCATTGCGCCGGTGGACAGCAGCGACATGCCCAGCATGCAGCTGAACACCAGGGCGCCGAACCGGCGCCGGCCGGTGAACGCACCGATCATGAAGATCACCGCCATCGGCACCAGCAGGATGCCGACGATCTCCAGCGCGTTCGACAGCGGGGTCGGGTTTTCCAGCGGGAAGCTGCTGTTCGGGCCGTACCAGCCGCCACCGTTGGCGCCCAGCTGCTTGGCCGCGACCATCGCCGCCACCGGGCCCAGCGGCAGCTTCTGTGCGGCCATGCCGGCGCTGGCATCGATCGGCGTGGCCTGCGGGCCACCGGCCATCGTCGACGGCACGCCCTGGCTGGTCAGCAGCAGGGTCCACACCAGGCACAGCGGCAACAGGAAGCGCACGCACAGGCGCACCACGTCCACGTAGTAGTTGCCCACCGCCACCTGGCGGTCGTCGCCGGCACCGGTGGCCGCGGCAGCCTGCGGCGCACGCGAGAACAACGCGCGCAGCGTGGCCACCGCCAGCGCCAGGCCCATCATCGGTGTCACCACCTGCAGGCCGGTGATGCCGGTCATCTGCGAGAGGTAGGACAGCTGCGCCTGGCCCGAATAGTGCTGCTGGTTGGTGTTGGTCAGGAACGAGATCATCGTGTGCAGCGCGGTGTCCCAGCGCATGTTCGGGATCTGATCCGGATTCAGCGGCAGCCAGGCCTGGGTCATGAACACCGCCTGGGTCAGTACGGCGACCACCACGTTGCTCAGCACGAAGGCCAGCACGTAGCCGCGCCAGGACATCGCGCGCGAGGGATCGACGCCGAACACCCTGTACAGCGGCTTCTCGATCCAGTGGAACAGCACGTCGACCTTCATCGGCGTGCCACGCATCACGCGGGCCAGGTACAGGCCCAGCGGCCACGCCAGCAGCAGGCTGGCGGCAATAATCAAAAGCATCTCAGTCATGGCCGGCTCCGCTCAGAACGACTCGGGCCGCAGCACGACATAAAGAAGATAGGCGGCGGCGACCAGCACCAGCACGCCACACAACAACGACAGCCAGGGGGACATTGCAATAGCGTCCTGGTGGAACCCCTCCACCTCAGGTCGTCATCGTCGTCCTGCCGCCCATAAACGCACTACGCGCCGGACCGGGCCGGCGCGTAAAGAGTGCATAAATTCGGTGGTTCAAGCCGTAACCGGGCCACGGGTAGCGCTGGGTCATGCCCGGCGGCAGGAGCGTCGTCAGCCCGCCGGGGTAGCTGGCGCCACGCCCTTCAGCTCGCGATAGCGCTGCAGCGTGCTGTCGATCTCGGCCTTCAGCGCCTGCTGCTGCTGCAGGAACCCCGCCTGCAGGCGCTGCTGCGCCCGCAACTGCACGTGCCGCTGACGGATCGCCTCGGCCTGCTTGTCGGCGACCTTGCCGCCGGCCAGTTCACGGTCGCCAGCGGCCGACAACAGCGCCACCAGCGATTCGCGCAGGCTGGTGACGTTGTACTCGGCGGTCTTCAGGTTGTTGTCCAGCACTTCCTGGCGCTCGGCGAACACCCGGCGCAGGTCGTCCTCGCTGCCATAGGTCGTCAGCATCGCCTGCTCGGTGCGCTGGCGGGTCTGCTCGGCCATCAGGTCCAGCTGCTGCTGCGCGGCCACCGTGCTGGCGGCGGCGCGCTCTTCGTCGGTCAACGCGCGCTGGACCTGCGCATTGCGCAGGCCGCTCTTCGCGTTGAACTCCTCGCGGGCGTGATTGACCGCATCGGCTGGCAGCGAATCGCTGCAGATCCGCTCCTTGCCCTCGTTCCAGCAGTACAGTTTCTTTTCCACTTTGCCGCCGTCGCGCGACTGCGCCGGCACGGTGCACGGCACGGCCAGCAGCAGGCCAGCAAAGAGAACGGCAGGAACTCGGGACATGACCTTTCCCCTGGGTCGGTCAGCGGATCGAACGGACGCCGTACTGGGCCCGGTAGGCTTCCAGCGGCTGGCGGTAACCCACAAGTTCCGGGTTGCCGGAGGCGAAATCAAGCAGATCCGCCAGCGACGCCACGGCGATCACCGGAATCCCGGCCTCTTCGGCCACCGACTGCGCCGCCGAGCGGCGGTCGGTTTCCGAGGCGATCTCCTGGCGGTCGAGGGCTACCACGATGCCGGCCGGGGTGCCGCCGGCAGCGCGGATGATGCCCAGCGCTTCGCGGATCGCGGTGCCGGCGGTGATCACGTCGTCGACGATCAGCACGCGCTTGCCATTCATGTCGGCGCCGATCAGCTGGCCACCTTCGCCGTGGTCCTTGGCTTCCTTGCGGTTGAACGACAGCGGCAGGTCGCGGCCGCGCTGGGCCAGCTCGCAGGCCATCGCGGTGGCCAGCGGAATGCCCTTGTAGGCCGGGCCGAACACCACGTCGTACTTGATCCCGCTGGCATCGATGGCATCGGCATAGCAGGCGCCGAGCTGGGACAGCAGCGAACCGGAGTCGAAACGGCCGGCGTTGAAGAAATAGGGGCTCAGCCGGCCGGACTTGAGGGTGAACTGGCCGAAGCGCAGGGCGTCGGCGGTCAGGGCCAGCTGCAGGAAACGGTGGCGGTGGTCGCTCATCAAAACTCGATTCATCTTCATTTGGAGCATAAATCCTAATCCAGCTGGGCGTTTCGCGCTCGTCCGGCCCCGCCTGAAGCCTGTCGCGGCACTGCCTGGCGGACTGCGCAGCCCCACGGGCAACCGGTATGCTTGCCCGGTTTCCCGCCGCAGGTCCCCGCATGCGCATCATCAGTTTCAACGCCAATGGCATCCGTTCCGCCGCGACCAAGGGCTTCCTCGACTGGTTCCGTGCCCAGGACGCCGACGTCCTGTGCATCCAGGAAACCAAGGCCCAGGAAGACCAGCTGACCGACCCGATGTTCCGTCCGGATGGCCATCACTGCTTCTACCGCGACGCCATCACCAAGAAGGGCTACAGCGGCGTGGCGATCTACAGCAAGCGCGAGCCGGACCAGGTCATCACCTCGCTGGGCTGGGCCCCGTTCGACGACGAAGGCCGCTACATCGAGGCGCGCTACGGCAATCTCAGCGTGGTCTCGTTCTATATTCCCTCCGGCAGCTCGGGTGACCTGCGCCAGGGCTTCAAGTTCGAAGTGATGGAATGGCTGCGCCCGATCCTGGAGGAGTGGGCGCGCAGCGGCCGCGACTACGTGCTGTGCGGCGACTGGAACATCGTGCGTTCGGCGCTGGACATCAAGAACTGGAAGTCCAACCAGAAGAATTCCGGCTGCCTGCCGGAGGAACGCGACTGGCTCAACGCCCTCTGCGCCGACCACGGCCAGGCCACCGATGTCGCCGCCGGCCGCGGTTGGGCCGATGCCTACCGCCTGCTCAACCCCGCCGGCGAGGACTACACCTGGTGGAGCAACCGCGGCGCCGCCCGTGCCAACAACGTCGGTTGGCGCATCGACTACCAGTTCATCACCCCCGGCCTGCGTGATCGCCTGCGCAGCTGCTCGATCTACCGCGACGAGCGCTTCTCCGACCACGCCCCGTTCACCGTGGACTACGACCTGTGACCGAGGCCGCCACGCCGGTCAGCTACAAGGGCTGGGCAGGCATCAAGCGCGCCTTCGGTACCCCGTCGGCGCTGACCATGGCCATGCTTGGCTTCGGCAGTGGCCTGCCGTTCCTGCTGATCGCTTCGCAGACGCTGTCCACGCGCCTGCGCGACGTCGGCCTGGACCTGGGCAGCATCGGCCTGATCAGCCTGGCCAGCTTCTTCTACCTGCTCAAGTTCCTGTGGGCGCCGCTGCTGGACCGCTATGCATTTCCGCTGCTGGGCGCGCTCGGCCGCCGCCGTTCGTGGCTGCTGGTATCGCAGGTGCTGGTGCTGGTCGGCCTGGTCGCACTGGCCTTCGTGCGGCCGGAAGAGGGCGTCTGGCCACTGGTGATGTGGGTGCTGGTGGCGTCGTTCGCTGGCGCCACCCAGGACTCGGCGGTTGATGCCTACCGTATCGAGATCGCGCCGCAGACCGCGCAGGCCGCACTGGCGGCCACCTACACGCTGGGCTACCGGATCGGCCTGATCCTGGCCGGTGCCGGCGCGCTGTACCTGGCCCAGTTCGAAGGCTGGATCGTCGCCTACCTGGCGATGGCCGCGCTGATGCTGCTGCCGATCGTCACTACCCTCCTGTGCGCCGAACCGGAGCGCCCGGCCACGGCGGTGCAGCGTCGCATCGATATCGCCGAAGCCTTCGTCCAGCCCATCTCCAGCTTCTTCAGCCGTAATGGCGTGGCGTTGGCACTGGTGCTGCTGGCCTTCGTCGGCCTGTTCAAGTTCCCCGATCAGGTGATCGGCGTGATGGCCGGGCCGTTCTATCTCGATTCGGGGTTCGACAAGGCCGACATCGCCACCGTGTCCAAGCTGTTCGGCGTATGGATGGGGATCGGCGGTGCGTTCCTGGGGGGTATTGCGGTGGCCGCATTCGGCTTCCGGCGCATGCTGCTGGTGGCCGCACTGGGCGTGGCGATGTCCAACCTGGCCTTCCTGCTGATGGCGCACAACCCAGGCAAGCTGTGGGCGTTCTATGCCGCGCTCAGTGCCGACAACCTGTTCCAGGGGTTCGCCGGCACCGTGCTGGTGGCCTTCATGTCGTCGCTGACCGACCGCAACTTCACCGCCACGCAGTACGCGTTGCTGGTATCGCTGGCCAACCTGCCGGGCAAGTTCATCGGCGGCGTCTCCGGATACATCGTTGAAGCGACGTCCTACAGCACGTTCTTCATCCTCAGCTCGGTCACTGTAGTGCCGACCCTGCTGCTGCTGGCCTGGCTGTGGCCGCGGATCGCCGACCGCGGGCCGCCGCCGGTCGCCTGATTGCCTGCCCGCCCGGACTGCGGGATCATCGCCCCCGACGCGCCGAGGGGGCGGTGCCTTGCGAACGGGGAAGTGAGCATGGCCGATGTTGTGCTGCGGGACCTGGACCCGCTGCTGCTGGAACGTATCCGACGTGTCGCGGTCGCCCGCGGCTGGACCCACGAACAGACCTGCGCCGCCCTGTTGGAGCAGGGCCTGTTCAGCAGTGAACTGGAGGTCCGCTCCGGCTTCGGCGATCCCGAAGTGGACGCCCTCTCCGATGCGATCGCCGCCCTGCAGGCCTTGCCCGCAGGGCAGGGCTTCGATTAGCGGCTTTGTAGAGCCGAGCCCACGCTCGGCTGCCCGGTGAATCCACGTCATGCGTGGATGGCGCCACCTCACGCCAGGTGGATTGCCCCCAGGATCCGCGGCCCCTTCGCTCCGGTCACGCTTGGCAGGTTGCCGGCCAGTCCGTCCATCGTGCGCTGCGCCAGCCAGGCAAAGCCCATCGCCTCCACGTACTCCGGGTCCAGCCCATGCACCGCGCTGGACTCCACCTGCACCTCCGGCAGCCGCGCCGCCAGCCGTTTCATCAGCTGCCGGTTGCGCACCCCGCCGCCACAGACCAGCAGGCGCCGGGTCTGCGGCTGCTGCGCCAGCAGCGCGTCGGCCACGGTCGTCACGGTCAGCTCCAGCAGGGTGGCCTGCACATCGGCAGCGGCATATTCGCCTTCCTCCATGTGGGCCTCGGCCCAGGCCAGGTGGAACTGCTCGCGCCCGGTGCTCTTCGGCGGCGGCAGCGCGAACCACGGGTCCGAACGCCAGCCGGCCAGCAGGCCCTCGTCCACCGCGCCACTGGCGGCATACGCGCCGTCCGCATCGAAGGTGCGGACGGTGTGGCGCTGGCACCAGGCATCCATCAGCGCGTTGGCAGGGCCCGTATCGAAGCCGCGCACTGCGCCTTCGCGCGGGATCAGGGTCAGGTTGGCGATGCCGCCCAGGTTGAGCACTGCGCGGTCTTCATCGGCGGCACCCAGCATGCCCAGGTGGAAAGCCGGCATCAGCGGCGCGCCATGGCCCCCGGCCGCCACGTCGCGGCGGCGGAAGTCGGACACCGTGGTGATTCCGGTCAGCTCGGCGATGCGGTTGCCGTCGCCCAGCTGCACGGTGAACGCCGGATCGGCCAGCGGGCGGTGGCGCACGGTCTGGCCGTGCGAGCCGATCGCGCGCACCTGGCTGCGATCCACGCCGGCTTCGGCCAGCAGCTGGTTGGCAGCCTCGGCGAAGTTGATCGCGATGCGCGCATCCAGCTCGCCGAGCTCCTCCAGCGAGTCCAGCGGGCCGCCTTCACCCAGCGCCACCAGCCGCGCACGCAGCACCGGCTCCCAGCGGGCGGTCAACCCGTGCACGAAGCGGCAGCCACCGTCGGCGGGAAACTGCACCAGCGCGGCATCGATGCCGTCGGCGCTGGTGCCCGACATCAGGCCAAGGTACAGGGGGGCGTCAGCGTCGGCAGTTGTGTTCATGGCAGGCATAAAAAAAGGACGCGGCAAGCTTGTGCTGCCGCGTCCTTCTTCGTCAACGAAGGGGCTCAGCCGCGCTTGCGGCCGGTTGCCTGCTTGTCCTTGGCGCTGGCAACCTCGGTGGCGGCCTCGTCGCGGCTGGTCGGTGCCGGGCTGGCATCGGCGTAGATCAGCTTCTCCATGCCCTGGATGCGGGCCATCGCCGGCGCGGTCTGCGCGCGGAAGGCGACCAGCTCGGCGCCCTTCAGCGGCTCCGGCGGCGGCATGGTCACGGTCAGCGGGTTGCGGTGCTCGCCGTTGACGCGGAATTCGTAGTGCAGGTGCGGCCCGGTCGCCAGGCCGGTCGAGCCGACGTAGCCGATCACCGTGCCCTGGGCCACGCGCTGGCCGGTCCTGATGTTCGCAAAGCGCGACATGTGCCCGTACAGGGTGGTGTGGCCGCGACCGTGGTCGAGGATCACCACGTTGCCGTAGCCGCGCTGCACGCCCGCGAACTGCACGCGGGCATCGCCGGCGGCCATGATCGGCGTGCCGGTACGCGCGGCGTAGTCCACGCCCTTGTGCATGCGCATCTTGCCCAGCACCGGGTGCTTGCGTGCGCCGAAGGTCGAGCTCAGCCGCGCGAACGGGATCGGCATGCGGATGAAGCTCTTCTTCAACGAACGGCCGTTGATGTCGTAGTACTCGGACTTGCCGTTGCGGTCGAAGCGGAAGCCGGAATAGGTCTTGCCGCCGGTGGTGAAGGTCGCCGCCAGGATCTTGCTGGTGTCCACCTTCTCGCCTTCGCGCCAGGTCTCGTCCATCACCACGCTGAAGCGGTCGCCCGGCTGCAGGTCCTTGGAGAAGTCGATGTCGTACTTGAAGATGTCGTCGGTCATCGTCGCGATCGCCGACGGCGACAGCCCGGCCCGGCGGGCCGCGGCATACAGCGAACTGGTGATCTCGCCGCTGGTGACCACGGTACGCGTGGAAGTCTCGCGTCGCGTCACCTTCTCCTTGATGTCATCGCCGGCCAGGCTCAGTTCCACCCGGTTGTCGGCGTCGCGGTCGAAGCGGATGCTGCGCAGGTCGCCGGACAGCGGCATGTCGAAGGCGATCTCGGCGCCCGGGCGCAGCTTGGTCAGCGCCTCGCGCGCACCGGGGTGCTCCAGCACCCGGTGCAGGGTAGTGGCCGGAATACCGGCCTTGTCGAACAGGTCGCTCAGGGTCTGGCCGCGCTGGATGCGCAGCACCTGCCAGCTGTCGCCCGGTACCTGCTGCTGGCGGGCCATGGTCAACGGTGGCAGCGGCAGTGCCAGGCTGGTGTGGCTGTCCGCGTAAGGCGCGTCAATGGTGTGCGAGAAACCGGGGACGATCGTCGCCACCAGGGCGCCGATGGTCGCAAACAGGCTCGCGTGCATCCAATGGCGGCGGGTCCAGCGCTCATTGAAGGCGGCGGGAAGGTGTTGCCTGAGCTTCCGATGCAGGGCGTTGTCGTGCAGGACGTGAAGGCGTTCCTGGAAGCGCTGCTTGCGGGCGCGCCCTTGTTCGGAATTGTGCATCGGCGGTCTTTTCCTGGCGGCCCGGGAGCGCGGGCCTGATCGGCGGTTACCATAGACACCTGAGAAAACCGCGTCAAACCCTTGTGCCCATTGGCTTTTGTGAAGCCAATCGGGTTAACTTTGCTTTAACACCCCACACAAGAATCGGCGTTGCCGGGAGTAGTCACGTGTCCTCGATTGAAGAAGCCCTTGCCCTGATCGGCCGCGGTGCCGACGAGATCCTCAAGCTTGAGGATCTGCGCGCGCGCTTGCAGGAAGGCCGCCCGCTGCGGATCAAGGCCGGCTTCGACCCCACTGCGCCCGATCTGCACCTGGGCCACACAGTGCTGCTGAACAAGATGCGCCAGTTCCAGGACCTCGGCCACCAGGTCATTTTCCTGATCGGCGACTTCACCGGCATGATCGGCGATCCGTCGGGCAAGAGCCTGACCCGCAAGCCGCTCAGCCGCGATGACGTGCTGGCCAACGCCCGTACCTATGAGGAACAGGTGTTCAAGGTGCTGGACCGCAGCCGTACCGAAGTCCGCTTCAACTCGGAGTGGTTCGGCAAGATGGGCGCGGCCGACATGATCCGCCTGGCCGGGCAGCACACCGTGGCACGCATGCTCGAGCGCGACGACTTCGCCAAGCGTTATGCCGCCCAGCAGTCGATCGCCATCCATGAGTTCCTGTACCCGCTGGTGCAGGGCTACGACTCGGTGGCCCTGGAGGCCGACGTCGAGCTGGGCGGTACCGACCAGAAGTTCAACCTGCTGATGGGCCGTGGCCTGCAGGAACACCATGGCCAGAAGCCGCAGGTGGTGCTGACCATGCCGCTGCTGGAAGGCCTGGATGGCGTCAACAAGATGTCCAAGTCGCTGGGCAACTACATTGGTATCAGCGAGCCGGCCATCGACATCGTCACCAAGACCATGAAGGTGGACGATACCCTGATGTGGCGCTGGATCGAGCTGCTGTCCTTCGACATCAGCCAGGCCGAGGCCGTGCAGCTGCGCGAGCAGGTGGCCAATGGCGGCCTGAACCCGCGCGTGGTCAAGCTGCGCCTGGCGCGTGAGCTGGCGACCCGTTTCCACGACGCCGTGGCGGCAGAGCAGGCGATTGCCGGCTGGGAAGCGGCGGTGACCGGGCAGGGCGACATCACCCAGCTGCCGCTGCAGGATGTGGCGATCCCGGCCGAAGGCCTGCGTATTGCCGCGTTGCTGACGGCGGCCGGCCTGACCCCGAGCAACTCCGAAGCGAACCGCAAGCTGAAGGAGCGCGCGGTGAAGGTGGACGGTGAAGTGGTCGAAGACGGCCAGCAGTTGCTGCAGCCGGGCTTCGAAGGCCTGCTGCAGGTCGGCAAGCGCACCTTCGCCCGCGTGCGCCTGGTCGCTGCCTGACAGCAGGGAAGGGCCGGCGCAGCCGGCCCTTCCCTGGGCTCTTGTAGAGCCTAGCCCACGCTTGGCTGCGCTTCGCGGGTTCCTTCCGTCGCGCGACGGATGAACCGATGCAACATCCGGTGAAAAAAATCGCCACACCCCCTTCACAAATGATTGGAATGGGGACATACTTCTCCTCCCCCGTCGCAGGGGTCGCCACCAAGGGGCTTCAGCGACAACAGGGCGCCCACCACCGCCGAACGAGATGATCGAACGAAGGTGTTGACGGACTGAAAAAGTCTGGCATAATGGGCGGCTCGCTACGAAGGAAACTTCGCAGCACACGGGAATGGCGCTGAGGCCACTTCCCCGGATCTTTGAAAGTATGCGCAGGTATCTTGTGAAGGCGCCTGCAGGAAGGATGATTGTCCATCTTGCAGACGTTTGATCAAGCAACTATTAATTGTTTTAAAGCAAGCGATACGTTGCCAG